>CAYMSH010000271.1:0-8936 GCA_964392945.1 uncultured Planctomycetaceae bacterium
CACCGAGTCCCTCTTCCGCCAGAATCGCATAAACGCGTCCTGGAAGATATCTTCGGCGCCGCCGGACGAACCGGCCCACTGGCGTGCGTACGCAAGAAGCCGCGGGGCATGTTCGTCAAGCCAGTATTCAGGATCCTTCTTTACCGACTTCATTGATTCTCTACCCTATAGACACCGCCCGCCGACGTTTGTCCAGGCAAATCAAATTACTTTTTCCCAGTCGGTTGAATGCTCGGCAGATCAGCCGCGCCATGCTACAATAGCCGGAGGAACATCGACCCAACCGAACAGAACTCGAGGCGCATTATGCCGCATCGACAAATGACCATTATCGCCGCGACGATCCTGCTGGGAGCAAGCCTCGCTGTCTGCGCCGATTTGGCTAAGCATCTCCAGGTCATCCGCCGGCGCGACACGGGGGAACTCGTAGCGATATGGATGCCGCTGATCGGCGGAAAGCCCCAGCGCGTCGATGAGTCCAAAGTCAGCGCCGGCGATCTGCGGATATACGAGCTGGGTCGCGGCCGGCCCATCCGGCGAAAAGAGACTCCCACTACCTGGTCGGCAAGCCGAATAGTCAAACCAGGTCGCACCGGTTTCTATCGCACCAGGTTCAAGCAGCGGAGCCCCAGCAGCAGTCTCAAGGGGATGCTCGCCAGATTAGGCTGGAAGACCGACCCGAAATTCGGCGACTACAAGCTCAAGGACTTCACGTTCGAGGTGTACGTTCCGCGGAATTACGACGGCGCCAAGCCCTACGGCATAATGGTCTACATCAGCCCGAGCCCGTACGTGTATCACATAAACGTTCCAGGCTACCGGGCGATTTACGACAGGCATTCGCTGATCCACGTGGCCGCCTACAATTCCGGCAACAAGCAGTACGTCCCGACCCGACTGGGCCTGGCGATGGACGCGGTGCACAATCTCAAGCAGACCTACAACATCGCCAAGGATCGGATATACGTTACCGGCGTTTCCGGCGGCGGGCGATGTTCATCGATGCTGGGCCTGGCTTTCGCCGACGTGTTTGACGGGGCGATCCCGCAGGTGGGATCCTATTTCTTCACGAGAATCATGTCGCTCGAGAATCCGAAGAAGGGATGGAGCGGACGATTCAACAGGCCGGCCGGCGCGATCTTCCGCAAGGCAAAACTGACCAACCGCTTCGTGCTGCTGACCGGAGAACGAGACTTCAACCGGAACGAAACCGAGTCGATCCACGTTAACGGGTTCAAGAAGCTCAACTTCAAACACGCCACGTACATTGAAGTCAAAGGCATGGGGCACACGATCGCCCCGGCCAGGCACATGGAAAAGAGCATTGTCGCCCTGGACGCCCCGCTGAAAGCAGGACCGGGTCCCGCGCCGGGAGTTGTACCGGCCCTGGCGGCGTCCAAAGCGATGCGACTGGCCCAGCGACTGATCAAGACTTCGAAACACCAGGCCGCATACACAGAGCTGGCCGATCTGGCTGCGAGATATCCCACCACAGCGTCGGCGGCGAAAGCCAAACGCATGATCGCCGAACTCAAACGCACGCATCCCAAGATCGCCGCAAGTCATTTGTACGATCAGCAGCAGCCCCTCGTTCGTGCGGCGATGGCGGCGGCGAAGAAGCAGGTATCCGCGAAAGAGTTTGCTAAAGCGAGAAAGACGCTCACGGGTCTTATCGTAACCTGGCCTGACCATATCGAGGCCAAAGAGGCCCTGGCGATCCTGGATACGATCTGGAGTAAACCTGCCCAGCCGTAAGCGGAGCGAGCCTAGCGCCCCTTGCGTTTGGCCAGGCACTTCTTGTGCCGAACTACTATTTGCTCGACCTCTTGGCAGGGCAGGGCTTCGACTTCGATCATTCGCCGGTCCATCGGAAGCGCCCTTAGTCGGCGAGCCGGACAATCGTCGGCCGTATTGCCGAGCGGGCATTCAATCACCAGCCCCTTCAGCGTGATTAGATTGACCTGTGCTGAGATTTCGTCCATGGCGTATCTCCCGTACTCCACATGACAACAAGATGTACCGTTCTAATTATCAGCCCCGTCAAGCGATGTAGTCAAGGGCGAGTTTCTACTTGCCGGTCTCGCCGGCCGGCTTTTTCGCCCCTTTGCCCAAGAGCGGTGACAGCCGTATCGTACTGCCCAGCCCCTGGTTGTCTATCACGCGGACTTTCAAGTCCATCCCGCCAAGTTGCTTTTTTATTTCCGCCAGACCAAGCGTCGCCTCCGTGGCGAATGTGCCCTTCTTCGCGATAAAAACAGGGCAGAGCGACTGGATTTGCCCCCCCGGCAGGATTCGCCACAGGCCTATATAACACAACCCGTACTCTGACTTGAAGGTGATCACTCCAGCTTTTGAATCCAGCGTCGTGATCACTTTGCCCTCTGACTTCCAGGTGCGATCGTCCAGGGCGAAGAACCGATTATAAGCCAATGCTCCGGCGCTTACCGGCGCCCAGTAGGCGATCTCATTGTCCTTGAAGTCAATGGCGTTTTTTCGTCTGGCGTGCGGCGGCTCGCGAAGCGTGAAGAAGCGATTGAGGCGATCGTGGCCGCGGGTCATTATGTCTTGAGCGTCGCGGGAGTGCGGCAAGCCGAACGTGTGTCCGATTTCGTGCAGTGCGGCTCCCATCGTTGTCGAGGCGTTGGCCCAGAACGTGTGTCGCCCTATCGAGTCGCTGAAGATTTCCTTCGGATCCACGCGAGTTGCGTTCATGAACGCGGCCTGGGCCTGGGAGATGCTGTCGGGCCAACTGAACAGATCCCCGCCGCCGAACAGGGCGAGATTCCCGCCGCCGAGAGCCGTGTGAGCCCCGACTTTGCCAGTGGCCGGATCAAAACGCGTGAACGCCGGGATAACAAGATTCTTGGCCCGGTTGTGCGGAGCCTGCCTGCCGACTTCCGCGAAGGCCTGGGTGAACAACTGGTTGCCCGTGAGCTTCTGGTAGAAACTCGCCTCGCGGCGCCCTTTCAGGATATGAACCTTGACGCGTCCTTTATCGTCCAGCTCCAGATTAAAGGTTTTTCGTCCGAGCCCGAGCCCGAGATCGTCCAGTCGCTGGGCGGTGAATGTCTGCATGAGTTTCATCGCGGTGTCCAGCTTGCCGCGCCAGTTCTGCGGATCGTTCTTCAGCGGCGTCTGAAACTTCGTATCTCCGGACTTGTCGACAAAGTAGAACACCCGCACGATGTGTGAATTGGGCTGCGGCTTGTAGTTCAGCGTAATATTGACCTTCGCGACTCCGACGCTGATGGCGAGTTTGTTGGCTCCGGGTTCCAACTCGGCGAGAACCTTGAACCGCCCCTTGTCGGCCAGCCCGGTCCACTTGCTCGAATCTCTGGCGATATTCACCGCATCCGCCTTGGCGTCGGTCAATTCGCCGCGAATCAGCACGACGGGAAAACGAACGGTTTCCCCCGACTTGAAATTCGTAACGCGAACGGCCGGCGGGTTTGCGCAAACGCCCGTGTCGGCGCTGATGAACAACGCAAACACAACGCAAGAGGCGGTGAGACCGCGGATGTAATCAGTTTTCATATCATCACTATAACAGAAAACGCGAGCCTGCGGCAATTGGCGCCTGCGCGGAGTCTTTGTTATTATCCCGGCATGACAACCTCACAAACGCTCATGGAAATGTACGATGCGATGCTCCAGCGGTTCGGTTATCAAGGCTGGTGGCCCGGCGACGGTCCGCTGGAGATATGCGTTGGAGCCGTTCTAACCCAGAACACCAACTGGGCGAACGTTGAAAAAGCACTGAACAACCTCCGCAATGCGGGGATCATGAGCGTTTCGGCGATCCACGAGACGGATCACGATACGCTGGCCGAGCTCATCCGCCCGGCCGGCTACTTCAACCTGAAGGCCAAGCGGCTCAAGAACTTCATCGCCCGGGTCTACGAAAGCTACGGCGACGATATCGAGGCTTTCCTGGACCGCAGCGTCTGGACATTGCAGGAAGAGTTGATGCCGATCAACGGCATAGGCCGTGAAACCGCCGACTCGATGATCCTCTACGCAGCAGAGAAACCGACATTTGTGATCGATCGCTACACGTGTCGCATGATGGTCCGACACGGACTGATCAATCCCGAAGACGACTACGAACAGGTCAAAGATCTGTTCGAATCGTCATTGCCCGAAGACCTGGACCTGTGGAAGGACTACCATGCACAGATCGTGGCCGTGGGCAAGCAGTACTGCAAACCCAAAGCCAAATGCGGCGGATGCCCCCTGGAGAGTTTCGACCACGATCCCGTGGCCGGTCAGTATGACAGCTAGCCGCCGGGTCAGTTGTGGACTTCTATGTCCATCATTTCGCACTGGCCGGACCAGTGGCCTTCCGGTGAGTTGAGCTGTTGCTGGCGCAGGCGATGTCGCATTTCGTGAGGCATGTCGCTGAATTTCACGACTCGATCTCGTCCGGTGTCTTTGGCCTGCAGCAGCGCCTGGTCGGCGAAATACGTCAGCATGCTCGGGGTCGTGATCTCGGCGTTGTCAGGGAACGTGGCCTGGCCCAGCGAGACGGTAACGTGGATGTCCTTGCCGAAGACCGTGAACTTCCGGACGCTTACTTCCTGGCGGATTCTTTCGGCGAATATCGCAGCCTGGGCCTGGTCGGCTTTCGGCAGCAGTACGCAGAACTCCTCGCCGCCGGTGCGGGCTACGACGTCCGACTCGCGGACCGATCGTGTCAGAATGACAGCCAGTTCCTTCAGGACATAGTCGCCGCTGTGGTGCCCGTAAGTATCGTTGACTAGTTTGAAGTGGTCGATATCAAGGGCCAGTATGCTCAAGGCGTTGTCGTATCGTTTGGCCGACTTGAACTCATGTTCGAGTATCCCGCCGAAGGATCGAACGTTTCTGACGTGGGTAAGCGGGTCAGTGGTGCACTTGGCCTGGAGGGCCTTGTTGTCTTCCCGCAGGCGGGCCATGAGCTTCTGCTCGTGGTCAAGGACTCGCTCCAACGCGCTGCGAGAGGAGGCCAACTGATCGTAGAGATCCCTGATTCGCAGCATGGCTCGAATCCGGGCCCGCACTTCTATCGCCGAGGTCTGCTCTGCGATCACGTCGTCGGCGCCGCTATTGAGGAATCGGCATCGCTGTGCTTCAGCCGAATCAGTTGACATTATCATCACAGGCAAATACGGCGACGGGGAAATGCCGCGGAGAACGTTGGGAAGATCCGAATCGATCGAATCGTCCAGCGGCATGTGCAGGATGACAAGATCGACCCCGCGGGACCTGACGGCTGCGAAGGCTTCTATTTCGTCTTCGATGGCAATAATTTTCCACTGGTCGCAATAAATATCCGGACACGACGCTCCAGTCTGCTGGATGCCCATCGTAAACAGAAGTACGCTTGCCTGACCTGTGCGATCTTGTGTGCTCATATCTTCGTTCTTTGTGGACCTCTAGGGCCTGCTGTACGTTACTTACCGCCCGCGGGAGGCTTCCACCCCAACCGCATCCGCGCCGGCGGATTACAGCTCCGCCGTCCAGTGATAGCCTAAGATACGCTTTGGCCCGGGCCAAACCGCCGAGCAGACAAATTTACCGCGAAAAACCCGGGTCAGGCGAGACGACTCGCTGTTGCCTGCGGCGCGTAAATCACTATAATGTCAGTCGATGCCGACAGTCCTTGTCGGCCCGAGACCTACCTGCAGCGATAGGACCAGAACCATGCCTGTACTCAAGGGAAAAGCAGTTGTCGCCCAATCCGGCGGCCCGACAGCCGTTATCAATGCAAGCGCCGCAGGCGTTATCCAGACATGTCTGGCCAATCCGGACGTCTTCACCGGCGTTTACGGCAGCCTCAACGGCATTCTGGGCACGCTCAGGGAAGAGCTTTTTGACATGGGAGCCGAGGATCCGGCCCAGATCGATCGACTCAAACGCAGCCCGTCTTCGGCCCTGGGCTCGTGCCGACACAAACTAAAGGATCTGGAAGCTGATCGCGCCGACTACGAACGGATACTCGAAGTCTTCAAGGCCCATGACATCCGATACTTCTTCTACATTGGCGGAAACGACTCGATGGACACCGCCGCCAAGCTCGGGCGTCTCGCCGAGGAAACCGATTACGAGATGATCGCCGTCGGCGTGCCGAAGACCATCGACAACGATCTGGCGTGCACCGATCACTGCCCCGGCTACGGATCAGTCGCAAAATACAGCGCCATCTCCGTGATGGAGGCCGGTCGCGACACCGCAGCCCTCTACACCCACGACACATGCACGGTCCACGAAGTGATGGGTCGCAACGCCGGCTGGATCGCCGCGGCGACCGGGCTGGCCAAACGCAGCGAGCATGAAGCTCCGCACATTATCCTGCTGCCGGAAGTGCCGTTCGTGATCGACAAGTTCGTTGACGACGTGCAGCGATGCCTGGCCGATTACAAGCAGTGCTTCATCACCTGCGGCGAAGGGGTGCGAACGCCTGACGGACAGTACCTCGCCGACGCCGGCGGGCAGTTCGTAAAAGACTCCTTCGGCCACACCCAACTCGGCGGCGCAGCAGACGCCGTCAGGGCGATCGTTGAATCGAAGGCCGGCGTAAAAGCTCGGACCAACCTGCCGGGAACCATGCAGAGAGTCGCCATGCACTTCGCCAGCAAGACCGACGCTGACGAAGCGTACCTCGCCGGCCAGGCCGCCGTCAGCGCCGCTATGGAAGGCGTCAGCGGAAAGATGATCACGCTGGTTCGCAATGAAGATTCAGGCCCGTACTCCTGCAGCACCGGCCTGGCGAACCTTGAAGACGTCGCCAACGGCGAGAAAATGCTTCCGCCGGAGTTCATCAACGAATCGGGAACGGGAGTCACAGAGGCCTTCATCCAATACGCCGCCCCGCTGGTCCGAGGCGCCGCGCCGCTGGATATCGGCGACGACGGATTACCTCTTTACACCCAGTTCAACAGGACCCCGGTTCGCAAACTCACGCCGGCCTGGGAATGAGCCGCAATCGAACCAAAGTCGCACTGCTTGGCAATGGAGCCTTGAAGTAATCGCCGAAAACGGTTATTAAGAGTACAGCATGATACAGTTTGAGGTATACCACGACGGGAAACTCGCTGAAGATATGGATCTGTCAGGGGCTTATGTCTTTGGGCAGGACACTATACCGATACGCGCCGACATCACTGTCGCCAAGGGGCTGATCAGGTGCACCAAGAGAGTTCCCGGCCCGGCGGGCCTGGCGGTTTTGTGGGATGTCGGCCAGGCGGGGGTTTTCATGCTCCCGACAGTGCGGCTGCCAGAACGCAAAAAACCCTACAATCTGCTGGTCGAAATGGCCCGGGCCCAACTGTTCAAAGTCATACAGAAACGCGAAGACTGGGGACTGTTCGATTTTGAGGACGCGACGGAACTGAACGAATCTTTTGACGATATTCGCAAGACGTTCCTCCGCGCCATTCACGCATCGGACCCCGGCGAGGCGTCTTCCATCGGCGCACAAGCCCTTTCCGACGCGATCACGCTCGGCGAGAAGATGGCGCTTTTTCATGCCGATATCTTCCTCAAACGCCGCAAGGCCTCGGCCCAATCCGTAGGCCGCACCAGCTTCGGCACTGCCGTTGATCTGTCGGCGACTAACAAACCGTACAACACTCGCCTGCAGGAAGTCGCCGACTTCTTCAGCATTCCGCTGGCCTGGAAAAATATCGAGCCGAAGGAACAGGTCTACGATTTCGCACAGACCGACAAGTGGATAGATTTCGCCGCCCGCGCCAAGCGACCGGTGCATGCAGGCCCCCTGCTGAGTTTCAGCAATCTGCATCTTCCCGAACGGCTGTATATCTGGGAGCACGACTACGAGGCCCTGCGGGACCTGCTCTACGAGTATATCCAGAATGTAGTGACCCACTACAAGGGCAAGGTCAAAGTCTGGAACGTGGTCTCCGGCATCCACGGAAACAACACGTTTAATCTCAGTTTCGATCAACTCATGGAGTTGACTCGTATGAGTTGTCTGCTGGTTAAGAAACTCGACCCGCAGGCAAAGGTGATGATCGAACTCGTGATGCCCTGGGGCGAATATTACGCTCGCAACCAGCGATCGATCCCGCCGCTGATGTACGCCGACATGGCGGTGCAGAGCGGCGTCAAATTCGACGCGTTCGGCATTCAGATGCTCATGGGCGTTCCGAAAGACGGGCATTACGTTCGCGACCTGCTCCAGATCAGCGCGATGCTTGACGAGTTCGTCGCCTTTGGAAAAACCGTTCATGTCAGCGCCTGCCAGGTGCCGTCGAACACAACAACCGACACCGCCGACGCATGGGACGGAACCGCCACGATCTCCGAAGGCGGAAAATGGTACGCGCCCTGGTCGCCCCGCCTTCAGGCCGAATGGCTCCAGGCGTTTTACCGCATAGGAATCTCGAAACCGTTCGTCGAGTCGGTCTGCTGGGGCGATCTGGCCGATCGGGCCCTGCAGACTATACCGCACGGCGGGTTGTGTTCCAACGCCATGGAGCCGAAGCTGGCTTTCAGGGAGCTGCGGAACTTCAAGAAGACCTTCATGCACGGAAACGGGGCTCCGAAGGATCCTCCGCAACGGGCAAAATAGCGTGCGGCGGCGGCCGATACCCAACATGGTGTTGACCCGAGCGAACCTTGCGGCTCTCTTGGCGCTGCTGCTTGGCGCGTCGGTATGGCTCGGGTGGAAATCAAGCAGACCGCTGGTGGGATTCCAGGATCAGCCTACCGGACAGCCTGCCAGAATCGCGGCCGTGGTCGATCGGATTGACCCAAACACCGCAACCCGGGCGTCTTTGCAGCGACTGTATAGGATTGGCCCGTCGCGAGCCGAAGATATAATAGATTACCGCACCGAGCACGGTCCGGACGCCTTTAAGACCTCCGCTGACCTGGTGAAGATTAAAGGGATCGGACATGTGACGGTAAGTGCGATTGCCGCAGAACTGTCATTG
>CAYMSH010000272.1:0-348 GCA_964392945.1 uncultured Planctomycetaceae bacterium
AGGGTCTTTCGTAAGCGGGCGAAGGGATTCAAACCCTCAACATTCAGCTTGGAAGGCTGACACTCTATCAATTGAGTTACGCCCGCGGTAAGTTTTCATGTCGCATGACAGATCAAACTTCTCTCGACAGCGACAGTTCCCGCCAAAACGACAGGATTAATGGTAGCGGCTGGATTTGAACCAGCGTAGGCTTTCGCCGTCAGATTTACAGTCTGATCCCTTTGACCGCTCGGGCACACTACCTTAAGCAAGGCGAAGATAATACAGGACCAATCCGTTTCTGTCAACCCCGGATCGCCATAAGGCGTATTTTGCCAACCAGTGGGCGACAAAAAGCAGCTCCGGCTT
>CAYMSH010000272.1:361-8925 GCA_964392945.1 uncultured Planctomycetaceae bacterium
GCCACGGATAAACACGGATGAAAAGGCAGCTAAGGCGAAGACAACGGCTTTTTTAGTTTACGGCTTCCGATCAATTCGTCATGAACACCCCAAACACCGTTGTCGTCGCCGTCGTTGCCGTAACATCTCTTTCGACGTTGCCGTATCCGTGTTAATCCGTGTTTATCCGTGGCTAAAGCCGTCGCTTGAGACCGCCGGGGACAAAAAAGCGGCCCACCGGGTGAATCCAGTTAGGGTCGGGGTCGCGTGAGAGTCCAGCTCTATACGACCGGATTCATCAATGGGCCGCCGGATATTCGAAGACACGACGCCAGCCTGCGACGTTGTCACTCCGGGGCGGGTCTGGTATCCAGTATCATGTTCACCGGCCCGTTGGCCTGGGAGTCTATGAGCATGTGGGCTCCGAAACGCCCGGTCTGCGGGCCGCAGCCGGCGGCTTCCAACGCGGCAATGAATGCGTCAAACAACTCCGAGGCCTGCTCCGGCCTGGCCGCGGGACTGAACGAGGGCCTGCGCCCCTTGCGCGTGTCGGCGGCCAGCGTGAAGTTGGGAATGGCCAGGATGCCCCCCCGTGCATCCCGGACATTATGATTCATCTTTCCGCACTCGTCTTCGAATATGCGGAGTGTTGCAATTTTGTCGGCCAACTTCTCGGCGTCCGCCGCATTGTCGCCGTCGAATACTCCCACGTACACCAGCAGCCCGCCGTCGCAATGGCCTACCATCGCGTCGTCAACACGGACCGCGGCGTGATTAACTCGCTGAACAAGAGCCCTCATGATCGTCCCTCCCCACCGGCGGCGTATTTGGCGAGGATCGACTCGGCGACTCCGATCACGGACTTGCGTAGTTTCGCCGGTGCGATCACCTCGACCTCATCGCCGTAGCCGAGTATCCACCAGGTCATCTCGCCGAGCCCGTCAACAGTAACTCGAAAGTCAAGGGACCCATCCGACAGGAACTTTGTCTTCTGTGTCTTGTGCCATCTGACCTCGGAAACATTCCTGGCCACTCGCGGGGTGAACCGCAACTGCACGCGATACTCTCGCCCTTCGGGTATCATGGACCACGCATTTCCGAAATGATCGTCAATATCGACGTCCCGCGGTTTGGTGAACGTGCGCGGGGTCAGTACTATCTTCTCGATTCGCGACAGCTTGAACGTCCTGGTCTCCCGATGCATCTTCGAGTAAGCAATTACGTACCACGCTCGGCCCATGAACATCAGCTTCAGCGGTTTGATCTCCAGGCGGATGGTCTTCTTGTCATAGACCGATTGATAACTCATCACGCAAATGCGCCTGTCGGCGACAGCCTGGCCGAGCATGTCAAACGCCGCGTCAATCCCCTCGTGATCGGCCAGCGGTCCCAGCGAGACGCTCATCTTGTCGAGCACCGATCCGACAAAGTCGCGAATACCGTGCGGCAGAGCCCCTTCCAACTTGACGGCCGCCCTGGCGCCGTGACCGAGAATAGGGACATCGCCAGCGCCTTCGATACGCCCGCTCATGGCCAGCATCGACAGGGCCTCAGCCAGGGTCAGATTGATCGGCGGCAAAAAGAAGTGCCCGCCGATTCTGTACCCGCCTGTGTCGGGGTCGAAGTAATATGGTATGTGCGCCAGTTCCAGCATATTCAGATCTCGGTAAACCGTACGCTTGCTGACTTCAAGCTCGCCGGCCAGGTCAGCCGCCGAATAGTTCCTGCCGCCCTGCAACAGAGTTATCAGCCGCAACAATCGGTGAACTCTACTAACGTTCATCGTTACTCCAATCATTATCGCCATGGCCTGTGACAACTGTGTGTCACCGCTGTCTGGCTTTTTTAAGTTTTTTTTACCTTTTGACTGCGCGCAGACTCGCCGCGCGGTTGTTTATCGAGTATTCGCGATCGAATCGCGGAGACAAACGCGAGATCGCAACAAGTATATCCTCTTGCCAACGCGTATTTTACAGCATAGCGACAGGTGATTTGAACCGGCGCGACGGGACCTGAACCGTTGCTCAGGTCCCTGCGGCGGATTAAGGCTTCGGCAGTGACACTTTCAGTCCGGGAAGGTCCAGGACAGTGCCCGTGACGCGTCGGAGTTCTATTTTGGCCGAGTTGTAGTCCACCAGGGCCTGCAGTTCGGCGCGTTCGGCCAGGGCGAGTCTCTCCCTGCTGCGGAGTTTGAGTTCCAGGAATTCAGGGTCCATTCCGCCTCTTCTGGTATTCTGCAGAACGTCGAGACCATTGAGCTCTTCCTTGTAGGCGGCGACTGCGACCCGCTCGTATTCCAGTGTCTTCAAGGCCATATTGACCTGTCTGACTCGCTCCTTGACAGCCGCGGCGATCTGGTCAGCGTTGCTCTGGAAGCTGGCGATGGCCTTGCTCTTTTCGAGCCTGCGGGCCCGTAGCAGAGATTTCCTCTCGCGATTGCCCAGGGGATACTCGAATTCCAGTCCGACTGCGTAGCTGGCGTAGTCGCCGCTGAGCATTTCTTTAGTGGCGGTGCGGCTGCTGCCGGCCATTCCCTGGTATGTCGTCGAGGCGGTAAGGTCCAGACGCGGAAGGAGACTGTTTTCAGCCACCTTGATTTGCACTCCAGCGGCCTGGATGGCCAAACGTCCCTGGGCGAGGGTCGGATTATGCTTCAGCGCCGCGGCCAGTTGGTCGGCTACGTTTATCGTGACCGGACCGTCTTCAAACGAGGTCGTCGGGATAAGCTGGACCTTGCCGGTCGAGTTAATCTGCGAATCGCCCAGAAGCACTCCGAGTTGTTCCTGCACGTCGTAGATGATTTTCTCCAGCCGCACGAGGGTTCCCTTGTGGGACGCCTCGGCGCTGAGGGCCTGGCTGACCTGGACAATACCGGCGTCCAGACCGGTGCGGCCTTTGACGGCCTTTACGGTCTTTGCGCTCCAATCGACAAGGCTCTTCTGTATTGCGTATTCCTTCCTGGCCTGGCGAAGCTGCCAGTAGAGGCGGTACACGTCGGTTATCGCCCCTTCGACTTCCGAGCGGAAGCCTTCGACTTGCGACTTGTTGGCGAGTCGTGCGATGCGCAGTCTTCCGAGATTGAAGTCCATCCATCCGCCCCTGAGAAGAGGCTGGGTGACTTCCATCATGACCGTCGGCTCGAATTTGGTCGGCGAGGTGAACGTCCCTGCGTTGTCCCATTCGCGGGTGGCGCCCCAGGTAAGCTCCCATCGTGTTCCGGTCGGAAGCAGTTGGCGCGCGCCCACAGCGATACTGCGGTTGTCGGTCTGCGGACGAAGCGCCGTGGCGTATCGCTTCCTGTCGGTGTTTTCGTAATTGGCGTTTCCAAAGATCACCACGTCGAACGCCGCGGCGGCCTGGACCATCTCTTCGCGGCTGATCGCCGGATCGAAGCTGACAATCTGTATAGCCGGCGATCCGGCCAGGGTGCGAACGATCGCTTCTTCCAGCGACAGGCGAACAACGTCTCTGACCTTTCCGTCAGCGCAGGGCTCTTGCGTAACTTTGAGTTTCGGCAGACCCTCTTGCGGCGCCGGGTCAAGCATGCCCACGTCGTTGCGCGAACCGAGACGTTCAGACGGGGAGTAACGCACCATCTCTTTTTGATAACGAGCGATAATGCTCGGATCAAGTTGGCCAGGCTTCACGCATCCGTGAAATCCGGCGATCGCCCAGATAAGTCCAACTGTGCACGCAAATACTATTCTTTTCATCATTGCTCTCCGAGGTAAATTCCACCGGCGAAACCCTACCACAACATCGGCCAAGTTGCAACAGACCAAATAGTCCGATTCGACCGGTTTTTCGGCGATTCAATCGCCTTTGAATATCTCGTCGGATTTCTCGCGTCGGAACTGGTTGGTGTACAAGGCGTGATAGTGGCCTTTTCGAGCTATCAGTTCGTGGTGAGTTCCCTGTTCGGCGATCAGCCCGTTCTCTATAACTACTATGTTGTCGGCGGACCTTATCGTAGAAAGACGGTGTGCGATAATGAACGATATCCTGCCGCCGAGCACGCTGGCCAGACCCTGCTGGATAAGGCCTTCGGTGTCGCTGTCGACAGACGAAGTGGCCTCGTCCATGACAAACAGCTGCGGGTCGGCGAGGATCGCCCTTGCAAGCGAGATCAACTGCTTTTGACCTGTCGAGAGCTTCACGCCGCCTTCACCGACCTGGGTGCGGTACCCGTCGTCAGACTCCGTGATGAACCCGTCGGCGTTGACCATAGCCGCCGCTCGCCGGACTTCGTCGTCGCTGGCGTCGAGGCGCCCGTAGCGGATATTGTCGCCGATTGTCGTGCTGAACACGTGCGGGGTCTGCAGCACGATCCCGCAGGAAGACTGCAGCCAGTGAAGGCTCCGCTTGCGATAGTCCACGCCGTTGATGAGTATCTGTCCCGAAGTCGGTTCGTAAAACCTGCACAGCAGCGATACGATAGTGCTCTTGCCGCCGCCGGTTGGACCGACCAGCGCGATGGTCTGTCCGGTGCGAGCGGTCAGGTTAAAACCCTTGAGCACTTCCTGGCCCGAACCCGAACCGTAGGCGAACGAGACGTCGCGGAACTCGATGGTGTGGATCTCTTCGTCGCAACCGTCGATGGCCCCGGCGGGCCCTTCCTGCTCGGATCGAGCCTGGATCGCGCGGACGACTTCGGCTGAGTCCTGGATCTCCGGCTCGATCTCCAGGAGGTCCATGACCCGCTCGGCGGCGGCCTGGCAGGCCTGGATGTCCACCAGTCTTGCCGCAACTTCCTGCACCGGACCGAACAGGTGCAGCGAGAAGTGGATGAAGACAACCATCTCGTCGATTCGCAGGGGAGTCTCTACGGCGATCAGGCCGCCCCGCCAGAGCGAAATGGCGACAGCCAGCGAACACATCGATGTAATGATCGGAAGGAACATCGCCGCCAGCAGCGAATTGCGGACCGACGATCCGTACATGGTTTCGGTAAGCGACTGGAACTCCGAGAAATTGTCGGCCTCGCGCACCAGGCTCCGAGTCGTGCGGACCCCGGAAATGCTCTCGTTGTGCGAGGCGGTGATGTGCGAATTGGTCTTGCGCACCAGTCGCGATATCTTGAGTATTCGCCGCTGAAACCAGAAGCTCACCAGCGCCATCGGCGGGACGACGGTAAGCATCAGCAGCGCCAGTCGCCAGTTCAGGATCAGCGATATAACCGCTACGGCCAGTATCAGCATGCCGCCCCAGACTATGTCCAGCGTGCCCCAGGCCAGTATTCGCGTAAGGCGATCGCAGTCGCCTGTCAGGCGGGTCACCAGCCAGCCGACCGAACGCGTATCGTAAAACGAAAACGAAAGATCCTGGAGTTTCCTGAAGCCCTTCTGGCGAACGTCGTAGCTCAGGTGCGTCGAGATCTTGCCGCCGATGTATATGAACACCGCGATGCACGCGGCGAACGCGACGGCCAGTGCGATATAAGCCAGTGCGTGAGGAAGCAGCGAAGCGCCGGCGTCGGTCTGGAGATCGTTGATCACCCACTTGATCATCAGCGTGAACATCGCGTCGAGCACGGCCAGCAGGATTGCGCAGCCGATCAGTGCGATCATGTCCTTCCTGTAGGGCCTGGCCTCGCGGAGGAACTTCTTCCAGACATCCAGGCTGAAGCGGCGGACGGTATAGTCATCGGGCGTTTCAAGAGCCATCTTCGCCCTCCCTGCGATCCGCTGAATCGCCGCCTGAGGCCATCTCCTGGCGCAGATCGTCGGCCAGTTCATTCTGCACCTGCCACAGGCGTTTGTACATTCCGTCAATGTCGGCCAGCGATTGGTGCGTTCCTTCCTGGACGATCCGCCCGTGTTCGATGACAATAATCTTGTCGGCATTCATCAGTGTCGACAGGCGATGGGCGATCACCAGCGTGGTGCTGTGTCCGTGGCGGTTCCGCAGAGCCCGGAGAATCATCTTCTCGGTCTCGGTGTCCACGGCGCTCAACGCGTCGTCGAGGATCAGTATCGGCGGGTTCCTCAGGATCGCTCTGGCCAGAGCCAGCCGCTGCCGCTGACCGCCGGAAAGCGTCACGCCTCGCTCGCCGACAAGCGTGTCGTAACCTTTATCGAAGTCCTGTATGGACTGGTGCACGCAGGATGAATCCGCGGCGGAAACTATCTCCTCCTCCGCCGCCCCGCTGTGACCGATCCTTATATTGTCGCGAACGGACCTGGAATACAGGAACGGCTCCTGCATCACAACGCCGATCTGAGAGCGAACGAACTTCTGGTCCAGACCCGACAACTCCATCCCGTCAAGGCGTATCGACCCGTCGGATTGATCGCCGCTGTCGTAGTCGTAAAAGCTCAGCAGCAGGTTGACCAGCGTGCTCTTGCCCGAGCCGCTGGGGCCGAGAATAGCCAGGGTCTGACCCGGCTGAACGTTGACTGAAACGCCGTCCAGCACCTGGACTGATCCGTGCCGGAAGCTAAGGTCCGATATCTCGATTCGCCCCGAAAGAGGCTCGGGATGCTCATCCGGCGAGCCGTGCTGTACTTCGCGCGGCTGGTCCAATATCTCGCCCAGGCGCCCCATGGCGACAACGGCCTTTCCGGCCTCGCCGAGGACGCGACCGAGATGACGAATCGGCCAGAGGAACATTCGCATGTAGAACATCATCGCGACCAGTCCGCCGATGGTCAGCCCTCCCGCCGCGGCCGATCCGCCGCGAATCATGTACGCGCCAGTCAGCAGCACCAGCCCGATCTGGCAGGTGCACAGGAGATTCGAGCAGGACCAGTAGATCGCCATTATCCGGATCAGGCGGAAGCGGCGATCGCGAAACAACGCGTTGTCTTCGGCGAACTTCTCGCATTCGTAATCCTGCATGGCGAACGCTCGGACCACGCGTATGCCCGTCAGGTTCTCCTGCAGGCGAGTGGTCATGATCGCTTCGGCTTCGTCGCATCTCTGGAACGTATTGCGGACCTTTACGAAGAACACGATCGCAAACCCCAGCACGACAGGTACGATCGCCATCGCCATCAGCGCCAGGGGCACGTTGACCTTGAGCATGTAGGGAAAGACAACGAGTACGGCGATGCCGGCGCGTCCGATTTCGGTGCCCTGAACGGCCAGGAACGCTCTGAACGTTTCGATATCGCTGGTGCATCGCTGCAGCAGATCGCCGGTGTCGGCGGTGTCGTGATAGCTGCACGGCAGGTTCTGAATGTGATCGTACAGATCGTTTCTCAGATCGCGAGCTACGGCCTCTGAGGCGATGCCGGCCCAGCGTCCCTTGAGGTACATGAACAGACCGCTGACCACCGTGACGAAGACCGCCGCGATCGCAGCGAACAAGAGGCTTCCGCCCAGCATCCAGCCCCAGAAACCGTCGCTGGGGCGGCCTTGTATTATGTTGTCGATGGCGGTCTGGAAGACCATCGGGCGTTCGGCCAGCACGAGTGTGGCGGCAAACAACGCCCCTATCGCAGCGACGTAGCGGAGGCGCTGACCGGGCATGAATCGCCAGAATGTACTCTTGTTGGCCATATTCGGGCTGTGAGTATAACGACTTTTGCCCGGTCCTGAAATGAGCCGTGCGCCCCAGAGCGGAATTAAACCCGATAAATTGAGGTTTTTTCACCGATCGGACCGTCAGCGGCCGATCGTAACGCCGCGGCGCCGCTGTTTTCTTTGCCCCCAGCGGCGAGGTTCGATATACTAGTGGCGTTAATAATGCCAGTAACGGCAGTTAGTTGACCCTATAAGAAGAGGCTCATCATGATTATAGTGTGCGCCAACTGTGGGCAAAATATGGAAGGGACGCCTGATATGCTCGATGCCGAGGTCAGGTGTCCAAACTGCAGGGAATGGACCCGGCCGCAACTCCCGAGAGCCGAGGCCGCCTCTCGCCCGACGGCGGTGCGCCCTCCAACGCCCGGGGCTCAGACCGCGCCTCCTCCGGTTAGAGGCGGTGCGGCGGTGCGTCCCGGCGCGGCCGAACCGCCGCAGATCGAACCGGAACTCATGGGCCAGGAAAGGCTCGATGATCTCGTAGGAGCCGGCGAAGAAACCGGCACACGCCAGCGGCGCGGGCGGCGGCGCGTACGCAAGAAACCGACCAAGAATTTATGGTACGTTCTGACCGATTCGGGGCCAAAGGGACCGTACGCCAAAGAGCAGATAACCGAGTTCGCACGCCAGGGACAGATAAACCAGGCCAACAACCT
Source organism: uncultured Planctomycetaceae bacterium (assembly GCA_964392945.1). Classification (GTDB taxonomy): domain Bacteria; phylum Planctomycetota; class Phycisphaerae; order SM23-33; family SM23-33; genus BS750m-G57. The sequence continues at coordinate 8,521 of CAYMSH010000272.1, forward strand.
GCGCAACGCGACAACTGGCGTAGACTGCCCCGCCGGCGACGTGCCCGGCCTGTTCGCAAAGCCGGCCAAGTCGGCGAAAAAAGCCGAGCCGCCAGTCGATCCGGAGTGGTACATCAAGACCAAGAACGGCCAGGCCGGACCGTTCACCGGCCACGAGATCGTAGCGTTTGCAAAAGCCGGAAAGATCAACGCCGCAACGATGCTGCGTAAAGGACACGCAGGCAATTTCGCACCCGCCGGCGGAGTGCCGGGCCTGTTCCCGGACAAGTCTTAGCGGCCAACACTCAACAGCCAACAAGAAACACACAAGTTCCAAGCCCAACGGCAACGCCGGGACACCCGGATTAAGGTCGGAGTGTCGTGTCGTGCCGTGTCGTTACTTGAGACTTGTGCGTTTCTTGTTGG
>CAYMSH010000273.1:0-8102 GCA_964392945.1 uncultured Planctomycetaceae bacterium
CCGATGTTCAGTGTACCGGACCACATCTGGTAGTGCTTATTGGTTTCGAACAGGGTGATCGCATCGTTGGGATCTGTGATGTCGCCAATGATGACCTGGTCGGCATTCTCGATCCTCGACTCGTTATTGGCATTGGTGTTGGTCAGACGGATTTCGCCGCCGCCGGGCATTTTGATGATGGCCGGACCGTTATTGTCATTTCCGGCGCCCCAGAGTCGGCGTGCCAGGATAGTTCCTTCAACACTGGCCGTGCCGCCGCTCATAATCTGGAACACATCGTTCGAAGTGACATCACCGGTAACGTTGAGGTTAGAATTCGGATGGTTACCGACGTATACGTTATTGGCCGAGACGTTTCCATCGACGTTGATGTTCGTATTCCGATAGACCTCAAAGTTCTGCCGCATCACGACATTACCTGTGATATTGGCCGTAGCGGACTGGGAATCGTTGTTGCTATGAGCCCAGAACCGACCAGCGGTAAACACGTCCGTGCCGGGTTCACCCTTCAGGTTCAGCACTGCGTTGCCGTTAGTGCCGAGATTGAACTGACCGTTACTCATGGTCAGCGTGATAACGCCGTACTTGGTGTCAGAGCCGATGTTCATCGTACCCATTCGCAGGTTTACGTGCTGCGCTGCGGTGTAAGACGTGATCGCGTCGTCCTGGCTCTCGCTCAGGTCGCCCATGATCATATCGCCGCCGCCGTTGTAGTAGTCATCGTTGGCGGTGCGGTAACTGTTGATCGTGCCGCCGCCCTTGATACGCAGGATGGCCAACTCGCCGGCATCGGCGATCGATCGCATGTTCGCAACGTCAATTACAGCCGGAGCGAGGTCGGCGACGCTGTCGAGGCCGTCGTCGCTTATCACGACTACTGCGTTGTCACGGAACTCAAGCTGGCGGTTGCCGTTGTTAGTAAGGATACGGACGTCGCCGCTTATTCTCGCCGTAGCGTTTTCCGCGATCCAGATACGTTGGTTGTTGACGGTCAGATCGCCGTCTACGTCGAGTGAAGCGTTATTCCAGACATCAACCCGATTCTGGGTCCAAACCGAACCGCCTACTGTAATGCTGGCGTCGTTCCAAGCCCGCATCCGGTCGCCGGAGGATGTAACATCGCCCACGACGGTGACTGCGGCGTCGCCCCACGCCTCGAACAGACCGGTTATCGCCACATTGCCGCCGAAGTCCAGGTCGGCGTTATAGGCATAGACCCTATTGTTGGTGGCGTGGTTGTAATCGCCGGAGATGATCATGCTGGGACGTCTGTCAAAGTTCATGCCGCGGTTGGAGAACACCTGCCCGTGGATTCTGAGGTTTTCGATGTCGGTCAACTGCGAACCGGTTGCTCTCAGTTCGCCGTCGCCGCGGATGTACAACTGGTTGAAGTTGTTCAGCGTACCGCCCAGGACCGCGTGGTCGGTGGTCTGGCTTGCATTGTCCCAGGCCCAGATTTCACGGTTGCCGTTGTTGCCGTCGATGTCATTGGTGAGGGTGACCACGCCGTTGGCGGTGGGTGAACCCAGCATCAGGCGACGATCGCGGAAACCGTTTACATCGCTATTCCAGTCCAGCGGGGCCACGGCCGCATCGCCGCGCACCAGGGTCACCGCCAAATCGTTGGCCGGATCGCCGGCAAGTGCGGGACCCCAAGCGGCGAAACCGCCGCCACGATCGTTGCCGTCGTGGCTCCAGCGAACTTCACCGTTGCCAGTGCCGATTGTTCGTGAGAACGTGCCGTGTGCCTCGATAACGTTCGGCGAACTCGGATCGCCGTGGCGACCTCGGAAGTACAGGTTGCCCGTTCCAAGACCGACGCCGTCCAGACCTAATCGCAGGACGCCGACGTTCATCGTGGTATGACCGTACGCATTGGCGGGGTTGGCCAGCCACAAGGTGCCTGTCTGGTAGATATTCCAATCCCAGGCGTTATTCTGCCTGTAATCAATAGTCAGCGTGTCGCCTGCTCCACTGCTGAGAATACCGGACAGTTTGGCCACGTCCTGATCGGTGGTCGGGTTGTCGTACATGTGGACGAGCCTGCCGCCGTTCATGACGATGTCATTGGTCAGTTCGACCATGTGAGTAGCTTCGTAGTGACCGAACTTCAGGCGTCTGCTGTTGAAACCGCTGGTGTTGCTGTTCCAGGAGAGCGGGTCGCCGGATATTCCAGTGTCCTGCGGGGTAAGGGTGACAGTCAGATCGCCGCCGTAAGCCGCGAAACCGCCGCCTTCGTTATCCCAGTAAATGTTGCCCTGGCCGGTTCCGATCGTCATCTGCAGGAGCCCTCGGCCCATCAACTGTGCGGTGTGACGATTCTGATCGGCGTCCAGACGCACGTATCCGCCGTTTACCGCGTGCAGGGTGTTTACCGACGCGTCGCCGATATTCAGACCGCCGCGATCGATCCAGGTGTTGCCTGTGTACTCGTGGCTGCCGTCAGCTGTCGTCATCAACAGTGAGGACAAGGGAGTGTTGTTGGCGTTCCCGTCACTGGCCGGATGCTGGTGATTGAGTCTCATTTCGACTGAGCCGGCCAGATCTGCGTGAATCGCGTTGATCTCGCCAACCGTGAAGCTCTCGATCTCGTTGTAATTGACGTCGGACGTAATGGTCCTGCCGGGGGCATTGATCGTGCCGCCGCCGCCAGTGCTCATGTTGATGCGATCGACAGTGATGTCGTTGTCGAACGTCAGGGTCTGTCCATCGACTGTCACGACTGTGTCAGCGTCAGTGGTCAGGATTCCCGGGACGTCGTTTGTGGTCATGTCCAGATCGCTGCCGGTCAGGGTCAGTTCACTGCCCGCGCCGGTCAGGGTGACATCGACTCCGGTTCCGCCAAGTACGCGGCGGAGTGTGCCGCCGGCCATTCTCAGGCCCTTGGCATTGATGCTGTCATCGACCTTGTACTCGCCGCCGGCCAGCGTGATGATGCCGGTTGGAGTGAGCGCCAAACCGGTGGCGTCGAGGTTGCCGTTGACCGTCAGATCGACTACGCCGATCGTCGCGGCGGTGGTCAGCGTTCCGCTGGTTACAGTCAGCGAGCCGATATTGATCGCACCGCTGGGCTGCGTGAGCGTCACGTCGCCCTGGATGTCGATTCCGCCGGAGCCTTCAACGTTCTTCAGGACATCCAGCGTGTAACCGTCTGTGGTCTGCAGGACAAGGATTCCGCTGTTCAACTGGATGCCTGTGGCGCCGGCTGAGTTGTCAAGCGAGATCGCCGCTCCGTCAACGGCCGAGGCGAGTCCGCCCTTGCCTGCGGTCAGGATTCCGCCGCCGTCAACAACAACCGGGTTGTCGTAGGTGTTTGCGGCAAGATCACTTGCAAGAACGATTTCGCCGCCGGCGATGTTCAGCGTCGTGCCGGTGACGTAGGGGTTCGAAGCGTGCGAACCGATCAGGCGGCCGCCTCTGACCTCGTAAGTCGAGCCGACGACAGAGTTCTGGGTCTTGGCGCCCAGAAGGATCAGATCGCCCGGGCCGTCCTTGACGACTGTGGCGGCCAGGTTGTTGAAGTCGAGTCCGTTAAGGAGTCGAACTTCCGAAGTATTGTTGATGCCCATATCCGGGCCGCCGGAGACGTTTGCCACCGTCGCCGAGGTGAAGGATACGTTACCGGACGCTCCGGCGATCGACAGCATTCCGCCTGCCGCTGCGCCGTCGCCGAGGGTCAGTGCGCCGATGGCGACGTTTCCGGTCGCGTCGGCCTGGATAGCCGAATCGCCGGTCACGGTTACATTCGTAGCGACCATGTCAATATCGCCGGCGGTTATCGGTTTTCCCACACCAACGCCGGTGTGAGTCGTAGCGATGCCGTACTTAAGTGCAAGGTACTGGCTAACGTCGTTCTCTTCGGTCGGAGTAAGTCTGCTGTCAAAAGCCATAATCTCGGAGATATACCACTGGGCGTCACGACCGCCGCCGTCAACGCCGGAGATCAGATACGCCTCTTCAGCGAGGTCCTCGTTGTTCACGGCGACTCTAAACACCGTTTCCACGTCAAGCTGAATACCGGACTGAGCCACTACGTTGTTGCTTCCGTTGCTGTCAATTCCGTTACGAGTCCACGATTCTTCTCTTCGGTTACCGTGGAACGTGTGTGCGTTGTTGTCAAAGATGAACGTCGAACCTCTACCGCCGGCGGCCTTGCCGAACAGGCTGTTATGCGTAAACGTGCCGTCAGCATTGCGCCATACGATGTAGATGTCCTTGGCGAACATGGCGTCATTGATGATCATATCGCCGTTTCCGCCGTCAAAGCTGTTGAAGAAGACTTCCGGCAGCCCGTTGAATCCGTTTTCGATGTACTTCGGGGCGCCGTTGCGGCGTACTGCGTCGTGTCCGTTGCCGGAAATGTCGGCCCATGCCTGGGCGACACCGTTGCCGTCTACCGTTACGCCCTGGCCGGCGTCGAAGTGAGCCGAAAGCCCTTCGGGCATTTCGACCTTTCCGGCGATGCTGACGTCCAGCACGCCGCCGTTCATGTTAAGGGTGGTTCCCAGGGGGCCAAGGGGCTGGGCGCCGCGACCGACCATGGTGCCGCCTGCGTTCAGGTTGAACGTGGACTGATCCGCCACGGTTCCTGCGGCCAGTGACAGACCGCCGGTGCCGTCGCCTTCGACGTTGAAGGTCTTGGCCAGTCCGCCGTCGTCGATGCCCGCGGAGAGAGTACCGTTGTTTGAGAAGTTGAACGTGTTAGTCGTTCCGGTAAACACCACGTCGCCGGCGGTTACTGCTCCGCCGTCAACAGAGACCTTCACGTTGTCGCCGAGAGTCAGCGTTCCGGGCAGGTCAATCGTGCCGCCGAGGGTGAAGTTCTGTGCGGCGCTGGCTGTGGTGTTTGTGACCGTCAGCACGCCGCTGGTGATGTTAATGGGCTTGGTCGCAGCCAATCCCGTTGCGGCGGCGTCTGTTACGTTGATCGCCGCGAACGTCGTTCCGGCGGCGGGTCCGTCAACAGTAAGGATACCGTTGATCAGATTCGCCGTTCCGACAGTCGCCGTCAGCGGGGTGTTCAGCTGGAGCGTCGAGTCATTCGTTACGTTAACGTCCGTCGAGGACAAGTCGATCGCCGCGATATTACCCTCACCAGCCGTGGTGATCTGGATGTCATCGACAGTGACAAAGCCCCAACCGCCGCCGCCGGTGTCGTAGATGCCCATCCGCACCGTTTCGCCTGCAAGGGCGGATGTGTCCCATGTCACCAGGCCATGACCCCATTGGAAGTTATGGGCCGCGGTCTCGATGACCGTCCAGGTGTCGGCGTTGGGATCATACTGCTCAAGCGTAGCGCCAATCCAGTTTGTCGCCGTGGGGGCGTCGGGCATAAGCCCGAGGGGAACGAGGCCGGCTCCACCGCCGACCTGCAGGGTGATCTGCTCGCCGGCTCCGCCCGGCAGGATGAACGCATCGGACCGAATGATACCGGTATTGCCGTCGCCGCCAGCATGGGTCTCGATGTAATTGGCGCCCTCGTAGGGAGTGCCATTGCTTCTGGGGTTGATGTCGCCTGAGAATACGTAGTTATTGCCCGGGCTTGTGATGATGTTCCATCCGGCCAGACCGGCGGCTCCGGGAGTGTTGAAACCATAACTCCTGGGTGCGAACACAACAGTACTATGACCGTCAATCTGAATCGTGCCGCCGTCGAGGTTCAGGTCCGCGGTCGATCCGCCCAGGGGCGTTGCTCCGCCGCCGAGTTTCAGTGTTCCGTTTTCCTGTGTGGTGAATGTGGTTCCAACGGCCGCCGTGGCGCCGAGGTTCCTCAGGTCAAGACTACCGGTTCCAGCTACAGTCAGGTCCACGGCGCCGGCTTCGTTGTACGTGCCGGGGTTTACGTCGCCGATAACGCGGATGGTCGCGCTGGTGTCTACGTCGATTGACGGGGCCGTGACAGTCGTTCCGCCGAGAGTTATGTCAGCTCCGGCTCCGACAGTAATGGCTCCGAGCGTCAGTCCGCTGTTTGCGTTGACGCCTGTAGTGGCGCCAGCGGCTGCGGATACGGCTCCGAACGTGGTGTTCGTGCCGACATCCGTGACGTTAAGAATACCGCTTGTCAGCGTAAGTGCTCCGAATGTCGCCGTCGTGTCGGTTGTCGCTGAGAGGGTGGAATTGGCGGTGACTTCAAAGTTTGTCGTCGCCATGTTGATTGCCAGGCTTTCCGATGAGCCGGTTATCCACAGCATGTCCTGCTCAGCCTGGCCCGGATGGACGCGCCTTCTGCTGAGTACGGGGCTCTGGAAGTCAAAGCCGATTCCGGATCCGCCAGTGCCTTCGCGGTGGAGGAAGGCGACCATGTAGGTGCCTTCAGTCGGAAGGGTGACTCCGGCGTCGCCGGTGTTGTACATGATCTGCTCGCCCTTGTTGCCGCCGAGCGAACCGTCGGACTCGAAGATCCCGTCCTGGTCCAGGTCGATCCACAACGCGGTCATGTCATCCTGTCTTGTTCTCCAGAAATGCCATGCGCCGGTCTCGCCGGCTTCAACATCTATGCTGCCAAACCACATGTTCGAGTAGTTGTCGTTCTGGCCGATAACGCCGTTCCAGAAGAAATGGCCGTCGTTCTCGTACCACATTCCGGTTCCATGCGGTCCGTCGATGAAGGGAGTCTGGCCATTGTAGTTCGGGCCGAGCGTCGGATCGCCGCCGCCCATCATGCCGCCGTTATTGTTCAGGTTCAGTGCGACGCCGTCGTTGTTGATGTGGTATCCGTAGTGGACCAGGCCGTTGGCGGCTGACCCTACAACTTCGCCTGCGGTTTCGAACGTTCCGCCGTTGAGCACGATCGTGGTTCCCGCGCCCATGGGGCCTGCTGCGGCGTGTGCGGCCGCCAGCTTGGCGCCGGCGCCCACGTTGAATGCTGTGTCGTTAACGTTGACCGCTCCGCCGGCCGAGCCGTCGATCGCCAGCGTGCCGGTTCCGGTGATGTTAACCGTGTTGGCGACGTCGCCGTCGTTGATGGCGAGCGTCGTGATCGTAGCTCCGTCAGGAATGGCGATTGTCTGCGGACCTGCGACAAGAGCGATGGAATCGTAGTTCTGGGGACCGGCGCCTGCAGCGGTCAAGTTGCCGCCGAGTGTCAGGGGTCCGCCGTTCAACGTGCTGTTGACTTTGATCGTGCCTGCTCCGGCCAGTGTCGTCGAGTCTGCTGTCAGCGTGTCTCCGCTGAATTCGAATGATGCTCCGGCTCCGATGCTCAGGGCGCCAGCAGTGGTGACGCTCCTGTTTGTGGAGATTCCGGAAGTGCTTGCGGCTGCTACCGAGATGCTGGTGAAGGTTGCTCCGTCGCCAGCTCCCAGGTTTGAGATGTCCAGCGTGTCGGCCAGCGAAAGCGCACCGAATGCAGCGGTGTTGTCGCTGTTGGCGATCATGCTGGAGGCCGCAGTCACGTCGATGTCCGTCCCGGCCATCGTGATATCGGCGTACGCCGCCGAACCGGTGCCCCACCAGCCATCCTGAGCGACGTTGCCGGGCTCGATGAACTGGTAGTTGACCCCGGCGGTCTCGTCCATGTCGATCTGGAATTGGGAATTATCACCGCCGCCCTGCTCCCTGAAGGTCGCAGCGAAACGGTAGGCCTGGCCCTCGGTCAGAGTGGGCGTAGTTTCCGTGGTAGTGGTGTTCCAGTGCTCCGGCTCAACGCTGACCATGAAATCTTCGCCATTGGAGACTTCGAATTCGCCGTTCTGGTTGAAGTCTATCCAGATCGATTCGTAGTCATCGGCCCACATCTTGAAGTTGAATGTGCCGGTGTAAGGCGCAATGAAAACGCCGTCGTACATTTCGCAGTAGTTGTCTGCGCCGCCGAGTTCGGGGCCTTGCAGAGTGCCGGTCCAGAACTGCTCGGCGTCCGGGGTGAGGGCGAACAGGCCGCCGTCGGTCCCGTTGCCGTCGATCCCGTCATCATGCTCGGCCGGGCTGTTATTGGTCGTGCCGGAGTTGTAACGGGTCAGTCGCAGCTGGTTCATCGTGTAGCTGGCGCCGCCTGCTCCGGAGACGTCCAGCGTTCCGCCGGACAGGGTGACCAGCGAGCCGAGGGAGGCCGTGTCGCCGCTCAGCGTGCCGCCAGTGACATTGACCGCGCCGCCGATGGTGTT
>CAYMSH010000273.1:8125-8919 GCA_964392945.1 uncultured Planctomycetaceae bacterium
GGCGCCGGTCAGGTTCAACTGGCCGGACGAGACGGTGATCGCTCCAGAGGTGGTGATCGCCGCCGAAACGGTGTTCGTTCCGCTGGCGTTGTGCGTCAGCGAGCCGATGGTAATCGAACCAGGCGCCACGTTGGTGTCGGTGATATCGTACCCGTCGGCTGTAAGCGAGATAAACATATCCTGCACTTCCAGCAAAGTACCGTTTATATCAACGGTGCGATTCAACGCGGTTTCATCAACGAACCGAGCGATATCCGTCGGCCCGTTCGGTGCGACGTCACCGACCCAGTTGAAGATGCCGGTGTTCCACTGATCATCGAGACCACCGATCCATGTCGCATCGGTTTGCGCCATTGCCGACATCGGCGTGGCGATCACCATTGCAACTGCGAGTAAGATAGAAAGGGCATTACGTGTGCGCATGATATAACTCCTGCACGAGTTGGTTTTGCGAGCGCAGTGATTCCGCGACTCGCTGTGAATACGACTTGACAAGTTGCAAGCAACTTTTTGGAGCAACTTTACCACTCCTGTCTCTCCGCAGAGTCACGACGTTTAAGACTTTCGTCGTTCTTCCGCAACTATAAAAATGCCAGACTTCTCCAAGAATCTACCTGACGCCCTGTTAGGGCAAGTGCTTCCTCACGGTATATTCACTTTGGGTATTCTGATCTCAACACTAATACTACATTCAATACCGATTTTCGTCAAGCACAAAAGCCGCATAACTTTAGTTTTTTTTCCACAGGCGTCCCATATCGGAACGATAACTGGGCCAGATTTTACAAAGTAGC
>CAYMSH010000274.1:0-8915 GCA_964392945.1 uncultured Planctomycetaceae bacterium
CACAAGTGCAATTCGGGTATCAAGACCGGCGGCTACGACAACGAGATCGCGGTCCTTTCTCCAGTCGGCCCCGGCGGGAGGCTCAAAACGCTGTATCGCCCCAGGAACGGCGAGTATGTCGGCGAGATAGATCTGCACTTCGACGCCGGCAGACTACTTTTCACGAAGACCGTCGGCAAGTCGTGGGAGATATTCGAAGTCAAGGCCACTGGACACGGATTGCGGCAAGTGTCTAGAGGCGCCGACGGTGTTGATAACTTCGACGCCTGCTATCTGCCTGACTCTCGGATCGTTTTCGCATCTACGGCCTCTTGGCATGCCGTACCTTGCTGGCACGGTCAGCAGCGGGCATGCGCCATATACCAGATGAAATCCGACGGAAGCGCCGTTCGCCAATTGTGCTTTGATCAGGACCTTGACCTGCACCCGGCGGTTCTGCCCAGCGGCCAGGTCGTCTTCAGCCGCTGGGACTACACCGGACCGATGCACATGTACTTGCGGCCGCTGATGGTGATGAACCCCGACGGAACCGGCCAACGAGCCCTGTACGGCGGTAACTCGTACTGGCCCAATTCGCTCTACTTCCCGCGCGGCGTGCCTGGGGCGCCCAATAAGATAGTCGCGATCGTTTCGGGTTATCACGGCGTACCTCGTATGGGCGAGCTCGTCCTGCTGGATATTAAGAAAGGTTCGCGCCAGGCCGACGGGATCGTTCAGCGAATCCCCGGGCGGGGCGAGGCGATCAAGCCGATTATCCGCGATAATCTTGTCGACAGATCGTGGCCGAAATTCCTGCATCCCTATCCGCTCAGCGACAAGTACTTCATAGTCTCTGCGCAGATGTCCGCCCGGGCGCCATGGCGGATATATCTGGTCGATGTGTTCGATAACATCGTCTGGCTCCACGGCGCCGACGGATTCGACTTGTTCGAGCCGATACCGTTTCGCAAGACCGCCACTCCGCCGGTGATTCCCGACAGGGTCGATCTTACCCGCAACGATGCGACGTGTCTCCTGCAGGATGTTTACGCAGGCGGCGGTCTTGCCGGCGTGCCGCGCGGAACGATCAAGCGATTGAGGATCGTGGCGTATCATTACGCTTACCCGGGCCTGGCCGGTCCCGACAAGATAGGCTGCGGCGGGCCATGGGAGGTCATGCGGATTCTCGGCACGGTCCCTGTCTACGCCGACGGTTCGGCGTCGTTCAAAATCCCGGCCGGAACGCCGCTGTGCGTTCAGCCCCTGGACGCATCGGGACAGGCCGTTCAGCTCATGCGAAGCGGGTTCGCCGCGATGCCGGGAGAGGTCGTCTCTTGTGTGGGTTGCCACGAGAAGGCCAACGACACGCCTCTGGCCCGTCGTGACATCGCCTCGAAGAAAAAGCCCCTGGAGATCACTCCCTGGTACGGACCGCCTCGCGGGCTGGACTTCGAGCGTGACGTTCAGCCGGCGATAACCAAATACTGCACCGCTTGCCACAACGGTTCGCCGAGGAAGGACAAACGACGGATCCCTGATCTGCGTTCCGAGCGACTGGTTAAAGGTTATGCCGGCCGGCCACTGGTCAGCCTTGCCGCCAGGCGACTGCATTCGTCGCTGCGAAAGGCCTGGGGCGGCACGGCGATTCGCTATACTCCGACGTACGAAGCCCTGATCCCTTATATCCGCCGCGTGAACGTCGAGGACGATGTGGAGATGCTAGTCGCTGGCGAATACCAGGCCGACACCAGCGAACTTGTCCAGATGTTGCGTAAGGGACACCACAATGTGCGCCTGGACGCCGAGGCGTGGGACAGGATTATCACGTGGATCGACCTGAACGGGCCGTGTCATGGTTCGTGGGGCGATTTAGGCGAGATTCCGGGACGACCCGATCGAAAGCGACTTGAGCTCAGCAAGCTGTACGGTGGTTCTAAAATCGATCCGGAAGCAATTCCCAAGCTCGAGTATCGCCAGATCAAACCGATAACACCCGCGCCGCCGACCGCGCCGAGGCCAGCGGCTTTGAAAGCACCCGGCTGGCCCTTTGACGCCAAAGAGGCTGTTATGCGTCAGAAGACCTCCGGGCGATTCGAGAAGACCATTGATCTCGGCTCTGGCGTGACGATGAAACTCATGCGTATACCGGCCGGGGAGTTTGTCAGCGGGTCTGCGGGTCAACGCCCAGGAACACTGCATAAGATAACCGGCGATTTCTGGATCGGCGCGATGGAAGTCACCAACGAACAGTTCAGGCGGTTCGACCCCATACATAATTCCGGACGCTTCACCAAAAGGTTTGTCGGGATGGACGGACCAGGCCTGTCGCTTGACGGTGACAAACAGCCCGCGGTGCGAGTATCGCCGGATATGGCCGCTGAGTTCTGCAAGTGGCTGTCGAAACGCTCGTCGATGGCGATCTCGCTTCCGAGCGAGGCGCAATGGGAATACGCCTGCCGGGCCGGTTCGGACAAGCCGTTCTCGTTCGGGTCGGTCGATGCGGATTTCTCGGCCTGTGCGAACCTCGCCGACATATCTTTGGCGAGGTGTCCGAAACCCACTGGCGGGCTGCAATCGAACATTACGGCTAACGGCTCGAAGGGCTACAGGGGCATACTGCTGTCGGCGATGTACGGCGGGAATATCATTTGCGATCCGAACTTCGACGATCGCGCCGTGGCGACATCGCCGGTGGGGCGATACAAACCAAACGCCTGGGGACTCTGCGATATGCACGGCAACGCGGCCGAGTGGACACACCGCGGCGGAACCGGGCGTTCGGCGGTGCTTCGCGGCGGATCGTGGGTCGACAGACCCCGGCGCAGCACGGCGTCGTTTCGACTGGAGTATCCGCATTGGCGACGCGTGCACAATGCGGGCTTCAGGGTTGTCTGTAGTGTGGAGTAGCTATGCCTGACATACCGTTTTGGGTTCGAATTCTGGTGTTGGTTGCGCTCATGGCGATCGTCGCCGGAGCCGACGCCTGGGTTCGGCGTCGACGGGCCAGGCGTTGGAAAGAGTATTTGTTTATCCTGGCTGTCGGGTGCCTGGGTGCTGTCTTTGGGGCGATGATCGACCTTGTGACCTCATCGATATCGGCGGACTATTTCATATGCGGGAAAGAGCTTTCTCCCGACGGGATACGGTGGCGAGCGATGGTGCTGGGACTGGAGGCCGGGTTTTCCGCCGGGGCGATCGCCGGGGCCCTGTGTCTCTTTATCGGCATGCGAAACGGCGCCGGTTCGATTACGCTTCCGAGGGTCGCGATGCTTGCGTGGCGTCCGCTCGTGTTGGCGTTGGTTCTGGGTGCGGCGGTTCCGCTGACCTGCTCCTGGTTCGATCCGTTCGGGTACGTCGAACTGCTGGGAGGAACCCATGTTGGCCCCGGCGGCGCGGTGCGATTTCTGACGGTGTGGCATATTCATACGGGAGTGTATCTCGGGCTTGGCGCTGGCGTGGTGTGGATGATCGTGAAGTTACGCCGACTTGCCGCCAGCGATGCGGAGTAATCGTCTTGACCGGCGGGGTGCTCTTCGTGACAATGCAAGATTGAATTAATTCACTCTCTTGAAAGGATAGAACCATGATGGGCGGCCCTATGATGTTGTTAATGGTGCTAATGGGCGGTGGCGGCGGTAACGATCTGTTGGACTACGTCGACACAAATTCCTACTGGGCCCTCCAGGGCGTTGAAGTTTCAGTCTCGGCGATGAAGGCCCAGTTGGGTCCCGTAGACGCCGACGCGGCCGCTGGGCTGGCTCGGGATCTCGTCGGCGACGACGAAGCCAAGGCCCGCATCGCGGCGACAAAGATCAAGTCGATTGGACTCGCGGCGATGCCGCACCTGGAAAAAGCAGCCCGAGACGCACAAGGCAAGCCGGAAAAGGCCGCCAGGGTCCAGAATCTCATCGGCCAGCTCTACGCCGATCTACAAGGCCCCGCCGTGCGGCGCCTGATGGCTATTCGCACGCTCGGAGAGCTTAAGAAGCCGGCCGGACTTGTGATTCTAACGCCGCTGCTGAAATCCAAGACCCTTTTCGAGGCCGAATACGCAGCGGCCTCTATAGCCGCGATCGCAGGCAAACCGTTCAAACGTCCGGGACTGTCGAAGAAAGAACGCATGAAGGACGTCGGACTGCTGCCGGCTGGCTGCGGCGTCGTCGGGCAGGCGATTATGCCGCCCGGCAAGCCGGTTGATATCCTCAAGGCTCTCAAGGGTGTTGGTAAGGATGGCGGGCAGGATCCCAAGACGTTCATGCCGCAGTTGACCTCCATGATCACCATGGCCGCCGGTCGTGTCGGCAACGTCCGCATCGATGCGGTGACCATGGGTGTTGCTGATAATGTTGGCGACAAGGCCGGTTTCGTAGTAGTGATCGCTCGCGGGCGTTATGACGTCAAGGCGCTGCGAGAAATGCTCCTGCAGGTCGGGCGCACCAAGATCGAGACTGTCGAGGGGACTGAAGTATTCAAGCCCGAGAGTGAGGTTTCGATATTCCTCCCATCGTCCGATCGGATAGTTCTCATCGCCGGACCCCGCAAGGCTCCAATGCCCGTGGCGCAGATGATCGCCGCAGTGAAAGCCGGCAAAGGTGCTCTTACCGCCGAAACCGACATGGGCAAACTGATCAAGACCGTAGACACTGGCTCTCAAATCTGGGCGGCCGCCAAAATGTCGGCAACCTACCGCCAAGAGTCGCTGCTGGCTCCGTTCGATACGATGACGCTGTCGACGAAAATCGTTAAAGACGTTCACACCTTCACGCTGAAGGCCAAAGGGGCCGACGCAGATAAAGTCGCCGCCGCGGTCAAGCAGTTCGACGCTCACATGGCCGAAGGACGCACCGAAACCGCTCGAGCGGCCGAACGGATGCCGATGATGAAGCCAATGGCCGACTTCGTCAAATCCATCAAAGCCGTCGCCGACGGCGCTGAAGTGACAGTCACTGCGAGCATGAAAGGCGGCTCTCCATTCACAAGCATGCTCTTGCCGATGGTCGGATACTCTGGAGCCAGGGCGCCAGATGAGGTGCATGATCACGATCACGCCGATCACGATCACAAGCACGATCACGCCGAGCCTGCGCCTAAGAAATGATCCCCTGCAAAGGAGATTCGAAATGGCCGATGACGACAGGAAAACCGAGCCGATTGAAGTCGGCGACGAACTGCATATCTGTCCGACGTGCGGTTACACAGACGGATTTCACGTGGCGTTCGTGCGCGAGCCGGAAGATGTGCTGCGTATGGATCTGATATGTCCCAGTTGCAGCGCACGGTTCAATCTGAATCGCCGCATCTAACTAGAACAGGTCGAGGGATGATATGATACTTCGCATAGCGATGGTTCTGGGACTTCTTATGCCTTCAGTGGCCGCCGCCGAGTCGATGGCCCGCTACAATGTCGTCTGGGGCAGCCCGTCGAAAGACAAGACTGGTCAGATGCCGCTTGGTAACGGTGATATTGCCGCCAGCGTCTGTGCGATCGAAGGCGGTGATCTTCAACTGCTGTTGGCCAAGAACGACGCGTTTAACTACAACGGCGACATATTCAAGACCGGAGACGTGCGGATTACGCTTAAGCCGAATCCTTTCGCCAAGGGCAAGAAGTTCTGCCAGACGCTCGACCTGGACACCGGTTCGATATTCATAGAAGCCGACGGCGTGAAGATCCGTGTCTGGGCCGACGCCAACCGGCCGGTCTATCACGTGCAGATCAATTCGCCGACGGAGATCGCCGTTACCGCTACACCGAAGTTCTGGAAGCGAATTGACGATTGTAAGTACAACTGCTCCAGGGCTCCGATCAAGAACCCTACGCAGGACGTCCGCCTGGAGCGGAAGAACGACATCTTGTGGTACTTTGCCGTAGGCGATCGCAGCACCTATGCGGCCGATTTGAAGTATTACGACGTAGCGCACATGATCGAAAAGCACCCCGACCCGTACCGATTCAATACGTTCGGGAATCTGATGGAGAGCCCCGACCTGAAGCCCAGCGGCTCGGTGCTCGCCGGCAAGGGAAAGCTGTTCGATATTCGCATTCATTCGCTTAGCAAACAGAATCCCAATATCTCCGACTGGGTCAAGACCCTTGAGCGTCAGGCCGCCAGGACCGCCGATGCGAAGAAGGATTTCGCCGCTCACTGCCGATGGTGGAAAGCGTTCTGGTCCCGAAGCTGGATAATGGCATCGGACAATACGCTCCCGCCCGACAAACGAGAGAAACTCACCGGCGAAGCCCCGTCCGGGCGGAGAACCGATCCCGACGGCGCGGCGATCGTCGCCCAGAGCTACAATGTGTTTCGCTTTATCATGGCCTGCCAGTCGCGCGGCCGCATTCAGGCCAAGTTCAACGGCGGGCTCTTCACCCAGCCGCTTAAAGGGCGCGACATGATCAACGGCGACCAGCGGGACTGGGGCAGGCGATACACCTTCCAGAACCAGCGTCTGCTCTACTGGCCGCTGCTGATGAGCGGAGACGGCGACCTGATGAAGCCGTTCTTCGACTACTACCACAATCTCCTGCCGATCCGCCAGGCGATCACCAAAGCCTGGTTCGGCCACGACGGAGCCTACTACCGCGAGAACATCGAGCCCTCCGGCGGCGAGCGTGATTGCGGCAGGTCCGGCAAGCCGCCGAGGACCAAGCCCGGCGAGAACAAGGGCAAAGGCTACTACCACAGCTACTACTTCACCTGCGGTCTGGAGACCGTGACGATGATGACAGAGTACGTCAAGTACTCCGGCGACGTGGAGTTCCGCGACGAAGTGCTCGTCCCGTTCGCCCGCGAAGTGCTGCTGTTCTTCGACAAGCACTATCAGCGCGACTCAGGCGGCAAGATCCGCCTCGATCCGGCGATGGTCCTCGAGACCTGGTGGATTGCCGTCAATCCAGCTCCGGATATCGCGGGCTTGCAGTTCTGCCTGGATGAACTCCTTGCGATGAAAGCCGGAACTGACGCCGATCGAAAGAACTGGCGCCGATTCCGGGCTGAAATACCGCCGATTCACCTTCGCGAGATTGACGGCAAGAAGGCCATCGCGCCCGCACTGGAGTGGAAGTTCAGGAAGAACTCGGAAAACGGCGAGCTCTATCCGGTCTTTCCGTTCCGCTGTTTCGGTCTGGGGCTTGGCAGCAAGGACATCGTCGCCTGGACCATGAAGCATCGCATGCTGAAGAATGCTTTTGGATACAGATGCTGGACCCAGGACCAGATTCACTGGGCCTACGCCGGAAACGCCGCCGAAGCCGCCGACGGACTGATCCACCGCTTCCGCAACGCGTCGAAACAGTGCCGCTTCCCGATTTACGGGAGCGCCCGGCCGGATTCGTGCCCCGATCTCGATCATTTCGGCGCCGGAACAACCGCACTGCAGCGAATGCTAGTCCAGGAAGCCGCGGGGAAGATCCTGCTGCTCCCGGCCTGGCCGGCGGTTTGGGACGCCGACTTCAAGCTGCATTTAGAGAAGAAGACAACTATCAGCGGCAAAGTCGTCGACGGCAAGCTGACCGAGTGGAGTATTGTCCCTGAGTCTCGAAGGAAAGACGTAGTAGTGCACAAGCCGCAGACCGACCCTTTCCCGAAGCATGGTGCCGCAGCCCGTTCCAATGCGATTCCCGCCAGCGGACTTGTGATTCCGAGCAACAAGCTCCCGTTGAAGATCGGAACAGACCAAAGCGGCGCCAACAAACTCGCCGGTGATATCGCAAGGATAACGGTGTTTTGCGGCCCGCTTAAGGTCGGTCGTGTCAGGGCTTTGGCCAAGAGCGATCGCAGTAAGAAAGTCGTCGCCGACAACGTAATCGCCTCATCGCTAGCTCCCAAGGTCGGCGATTCACTGCCGATCAAGGCCGCCGACCTTAAGGTCCCGCTGTCTTTCGAGTTCTGGATCAAGCCCCGCGGAAACGACAGAGGCCGCATCCTCGACAATCTCACCCCCGGAAAACGGAACGGTTTCCTCATCGACGCCTGGCCCGGCTTGAGTGTGCGGGTGATCGCAGGTTCGTATCAGAGAGACTATCCCGGCGTGTTGAAACCCGGGCAGTGGCGGCACGTCGCGGTAGTGATCGACAAGAAGAAAGTCAGCGTCTACGTAGACGGCAAGTAGCCCTCCGATCGATCGCGCCGCAATGCAAAACAGAAAAGGCCCCGATGCGAGTTGATCGCACCGGGGCCTTCGTGATGGCTGTTGCTTCGCCGCTTATTCAGCCGGTTTGGTTGTCGCAGCCGGTGTAGCCGGTTTGAGCGACTTACCTTCCAACTCGCCGGTAAGCGTCTTGAGGAACGCTACGATCTTCACGGTCTGATCGTCGTTCAATGCTTTTCCTGACTGTACGTCGGCCATCATCTGGACTGCGGTCTGCAAGTCCTTTGCCGAGGCGTCGTGGAAGTACGGGAACGTTATTTCGATGTTTCGCAGCGTGGGGACCTTGAACTTGTGCTTGTCGGCTTCGTTCTTGGTGAAGTTCGACAGGCCGTTGTCCTCGTTGGTCTTGTTCCCGCCTCGCAGTGCGAAGTAGTCCTTCTTACGTCCCATGAGTTCGAATGACTGACCGCCCATCGCCGGTCCGCAGTGGCATGTGGCGCAAGCGTTTGACTGGAAGAACCGCCAGCCGCTCTCTTCGACTGTCGTCAACGCCGAGTCGTCGCCGTTGAGGTACTTGTCGAAGGGGCTGTTGGGAGTCAGGAGCGTTTCTTCGAACACGGCGATAGCGTCGGTGATGTTCGTCTTGCTCAGTCCGTCGGTGTAAACCTTCTCGAACTCGGCTTTGAACGCTGCGTCGGCTTTCAGTTTCTCGACAACGTTCTCCCATTTCTCGGCCATTTCGATGGGATTCTCCACCGGGCCGGCGGCCTGGTCCTGCAGGTCCTTGGCGCGTCCGTCCCAGAACTGCTTGACGTTGTACATCGCATTGAAAACCGTCGGTGAGT
>CAYMSH010000275.1:0-8868 GCA_964392945.1 uncultured Planctomycetaceae bacterium
CTCTTCCCTCTGCCCTTTCCCTTATAATACATGTGCCATTTGCCATTAATGTGGACGTGTCGCGGGTTAAGAACCATCATACGATCCCAACTTCTGCTGTCAGCCACTGGCTTCACCAATATGTCTCCCACCTGTTTCCAGGGCCCTTCAGGTGAGTCAGCTACCAGGCAGATGATGCCGGCGTTCACCTGGCCATATTTCTCAATATTTGACGTCCAGCCCTCGGCGAACAGATAGAACTTACCTTTGTGATGCAGAACGTTGGCCTGCTCTATTGTTCGATCATAGGCTGAACCTTCCGGACCCAACGGAAGATAGTGTTCAGCCTTCCAGTGGACCGTGTCCTTCGACGTCATATACAAAATCCAGGACCTTTTCAGCTTTACATGCCGCTCCCAATTGGGGCCCTTTGCGGGCCAGACAAACCCATCGATCATCCACACGTGATACTTACCACCATGATAGATAATACGGGACGGATCAGACTGCCATCCCTTTTCATCAAAGCCGAATTCCTTCGCATTGATCACTTGCAGCCGCGATTGCGTCTTCTTGAAGTTAACAAGTTCCGCCGGAATACTGTGAGTTCCCTTCTTGGCGCGCGAGTAGATTCTTGAGTGTTTTGCAGCTGGCTGTTTCATCTTGCCCGCCACCATCATTCCCTTCTTTTCGAGAACGAGTTTGCCACCTGCGAGCCTGGCGCCTCTTCTGAGTTCGCTGCGAGAATACCGGCCTGCACGGTCCACAACCTTGTTGCCTTCAAAATCCCACCATGCGTAAGGCCTGATCGATGATTCCTTGTTCGGTTTCAGTGACTTGAGTTCCTCGACACTCAGCGCCTTGCTGTAGATTCGTGCGTCTTCAATTGCAGCTGCGATACTGCCAACTCCGCTGACGCACCTTGCTCCAAACACTACGGAGTTATCCTTGCTGCTAAGTAAATCGATATTCTTCGCATTGTACGAATCATACAGTTCGCCATTGCGATAGATAGAGATTTGGTCGTTCTTATAGACTATGGCCATCTGAATCAGAGCCTTACCATCAGCGGCCTCAACAGGCGTCGCATCCTGTTTCTCCCGGGTGCGGAGAAAATAGTCGCTGCCTGCCATCCATCTATCTTCCTTACGTTCAGCAAAGACAATACCGTCGAATTTAATCCCCAGCTGAACTGTAATAGCTGATCCGGCCCGGACACTCTTGTCTTTCAAAATCACCCAGGAAACCAGTGTTTTGTCCGTGCTCGCGCCTTGCGCCACACATGCCATCACCATTACCATTGCTGCTATCAATACTCTTTTCACAATACCTGTTCCTTACTGATAGGAAATTTGATTCCGCGTGACCGTGCGTCGGAGGCCCGGGGGTGAGGGGTTTGGGGAGACGGGGAGCTTTCGGCGCTCGCTTGGCACTCCGCGTCAGTCCTGCCGGCCACCTGGAGCATCTGTTTGGCCCGTTTCGCGCGTTCGTTGAGGCCCGGGGACCGTCCCTGAGCCGACTACAGACAATATCTCGTCCGATCCCGGCTCAGTCAAGGGCGAGATTCGACAATCCGACGTCGGTTTCAGTCATCCCATGACAGTTTGACACGAGACCCTCTGCTCGCTACTTGTTAACCGCACAACACAAGTCATTACAATATCTTACAATTCGCCCACTGTTTGAAACTCGTTCGGAGCGGGGAGTTTTTGCCGTAAGCTGCTGTAGATCAGCAACGTACGTCGCTTTTCTGTTGCGGGCCGAGCCGAACGAGTTTGTTAACCGCAAACCGCAACACGGCTGGGCGTTGTGTGCTGGTGCTGTAAACGGGGCAACCGACACTTCGACTAACACTCACAACCCACGGGTTAACAGAACCAGACAACTGCGAGCGCACAACGCCTGAAACTCTCAAACTCTCGGCCCACCCGGGCGGTTCCGGTTAACTGATAGGAAATTCGATTCCGCGTGACCGTGCGTTGGTGGCCCCTTCGGCAGGGCTCAGGACAAGCCGGGGGTGAGGGGTTTACCGCCGTCGAACACCCGCTTTTGAGCCACAAGTGTAAATCTTGCGTTACTTCTTGCGGGTTGAACGCACTGATCCAGTAGAAGCACTTGTCCGCATCGACCAGTAAACAGGAGAAGACCATGGGACAACGCACATCAATTGCAATGAAGATTCTGACGGTTTTCGTCATGCTCGTCGCATCGACGGGGACAGCCGATGGACGCGAACGAAACCGGCGAAGGCCCAGGCGCCGCGATGATCGCCCCCAAAAGCGGCGTGGTGAAGGCGGACCTCGTAAGTACAGTATCGAACAGGCATGCAGCACGCGGGCCCAACTGCACACAATCGGCTTCAGCGGCGTGGCGTTTCTCACCGGGGAGTTTGGAGCGTCGACTTTCATA
This sequence comes from uncultured Planctomycetaceae bacterium, assembly GCA_964392945.1. Classification (GTDB taxonomy): domain Bacteria; phylum Planctomycetota; class Phycisphaerae; order SM23-33; family SM23-33; genus BS750m-G57. Next base: position 2,389 of record CAYMSH010000275.1, read on the forward strand.
CCGCCGGGAAAAGTTTGCGACTACTTCGGCTTTCAGTACATGCGGGACATCGACGCTGCTGAAAAGGGGCATAATCCGATGTTTCTCAACAGAGTCGCGGGAAACGTTCTCCACATTCTCAACGACGACCAGAAGAAGATGTTTGCCGACCTTGCCGAAGAGCAGGCGCCTCAGTTGGAATCGCTGGCCCGAATGCGTCTGCCTTTGATAAAAGCTTTTCACCTGGCTGCCGACAGTAAGACGCCCACCGGCTCGCGCGGACTGAATCAGCAGGCGGTCGAAGCGCACGTCGGCGAAATCTTCGCAGTCGATATGAAACTGAGCATTCGACGGGCCGAAGTTATGGCGAGAGTTTACAGATCGCTTACTGCCACGCAGAAGGCCTATCTTGACAAGATGAAATTCGGAGACTTCAGCAGCTGGCCGGAAATGGACGAACGCGGGAAGCTCAAGAGGGGCCGCAGGGGCAAGCCCAAGCTCTTCAACGTAGCCTACATGACTTACGCCAGCGAGTTCTTCAGTTGGATCAAGGGAAGCGTAAAGGCCGACGTCTACTTTTGCCCCGAGCGGCACGGAACTTACTTCGGCGGCTTCTACATGAAGGACATGCCGATCATGGGCAAACGCGACGTTGACATCAGCACATCCCTTACGGGCAACAGCGGCAGAGCGTTTGTGGAGGACATTCTCACCTCAGCGCAGAGCAAAGAGATCAACGCCATACCGGCATGGCAGGAGAAGTATCTGACGCAGATGGTTGCGACTCGCCAGGCCATAGCGACCGAACTTCGAAAGCTGCTGAACGGACAGGCGATCAACAAGACAAAACTGATGACGCTGGGCGGGACTTACGGCCGGCTCGACGGGCGGGTTTCCTGGAAATACGCGACTGTATTTGCGGGGATCAAACGCACGCTTACCGCCAAGCAGCGCGCCGAACTGGTCAAACTCCGCAATCTCACGGGATACGAGATCGCCTCGTATTACATCTACTCCCGCGGCAGGGATGACAAGCCGGACCTGAGCAAGGCAAGCTCGTTTTTCTTTCCGCTCAGAAAGTGATTGTGTCGAAAGGGAGTTTGGGAATGAACCGTCGCAGCTTCTTAAAATCCGTTCTGGCCACCGGCGCAACTTCACAACTGGCCCTGGGACAGCTTTGGGCCAGGAATCCCGACAAGCGTAAGCCCAACGTTATCCTGATTCTGATAGACGACATGGGCTGGCGGGATACGGGATTCGCGGGCAGCCGTTTCATTCGAACGCCGAACCTGGACAAACTCGCCGGGCAGGGGACGATCTTCACCCAGGCCTACGCCGCGGCGCCGAATTGCGCCCCGACCCGAGCGTGCCTGATGACCGGTCAATACACGCCCCGCCACGGCGTGTACACCGTTGTGGACGAGCGTCACGCTGCCGGTGCACCGCATCACAAGATACTGGCGTCGAACAGCCGAGCCGAGTTGAAAACCGAAGCGGTTACTATTGCGGAACTGCTAAAGTCGGCAGGTTACAGGACGGGAATGGTCGGCATGTGGAATCTGGGCAGAGGACGACGCGGCCCATTCGTTCCGACATCGCAAGGCTTCGATTATTTCATTGAGCCCAAGCGACTGGGTTTCGACAAGGACGCCTATTCCAACGAGGATCAAGAGTATCTGACTGACAAAATGACGGACGCCGGCGTCGACTTCATTCGCAAGTCCGCCAAGTCGCCGTTCTTCCTCTACATGGCGTATCATGCAATCCACGAACCGTTTGATCCAAAGCCGGAGTTGCTGGCGGCGTGCACGGCGCGGGCCGGAGCGAGTAGAAATGATCCGTCGTATGCCGCTACGGTCGAAGCCCTGGACCAGAACATCGGCCGGCTTTCTGCGGCTCTGAAGAAACTTGGCCTTTCGGACAGCACGAACATCATATTCACATCCGACAACGGCGCGACTCGCCGCTACACCGCCCCGCTGCGAGGCGGCAAAGGGACGCTCTACGAAGGCGGGCTGCGCGTTCCGGCGTTCATATTCGGGCCGGGCGTTAGAGCGAATCAAAAGTCGAAGGTTCCGATATCCACGATCGATTTCTTCCCAACGATCCTCGACCTTATCGGCGCCGAACCGCCGTCGAATATCACGCTCGACGGAGCATCGCTGGCGGATCTCCTGAGCGGAAAGACCGATTCTCTGCCGCGAAGAATGCTGTTCTGGCATTTCCCGTGCTACGTCGGACCGGCCGCGCCGGCAAGCGCGATCCGGGTCGGCGACTACAAACTGATAGAGTTCTTCGAAACCGGCGCCGTGGAACTCTATGACCTGGCGACAGACCCGGGCGAAACCAAGAACCTGGCGAAATCTGAACCGTCCAAAAGCAGGGCGTTACTGACCAAACTGAGAAAGATCCAGGTCGACACCAAAGCGGCGATACCGAACAAGCCGAATCCGAACTACGACCCGAAGGCCTCACGACCCAGGGGGCGAAATCGACGCGGCGGCGAAAAACGAAAGCGAGGACAGAAGCGATGAATAGAAGGCGATTTCTCAAGTCCATGGGCGCAGGGGCGGCCCTGATCGCATACAGGGCCTTGCCGGCGAAGGTGAAATCCGCGCAGCCGAACTTCATACTCCTGCTTTCGGACGATCAGAACTGGGCCGGCCTGTCGATTCACATGGACCCGAAAATCCCCAACTCAAAGAGCGGCGTTGTGCAAACTCCGAACATCGCCGCCCTGGCCAAAGCCGGCATGCGATTCAGCAACGCATACGCGCCGGCTCCGGTCTGTTCGCCTACTCGGGCGAGTCTCCAGACCGGAAAGAGTCCGGCCCAGCTTAACTGGACCAAGGCCGGACCGTCAGTCAGACCCGCCAGCAATCACAGGATGCTCGTGCCTATCTGCACGCGGGATTTGCCGCGAGCGGAAATATCGATCGCCAAACTGCTCGGCGCCGCGGGTTATCGCACGGCTCATTACGGCAAGTGGCACCTCGGTCGGGGAGGACCCGGCGCCCACGGTTATCACGAACACGACGGCGCCACAGGCAACGAAGATGCGGCGGACTTCCCGGCGCCGAATTCCGTAGACATCTTCGGAATGGGCCAACGAGCAGTCGCTTTTATGAAGAAGTCGGCCTCCGCGGGCAAGCCGTTCTTCGTACAGATGAGCTATTACGCCCTGCACTACGGTCGGCTTGCTCGGCCCGAAACACTGGCCAAGTACCGCAAGCTGGTTACGCGAAGAAACCCGCGAGCGGTCTCCCAGGCCGCCATCGCCGAGGATCTGGACACCGGCGTCGGACTGCTCCTGAAAGAAATGAAGACCGCAGGTCTCGACAGGAACACGTACGTGATATACATGTCCGACAACGGTGGCGGAGGCGGCGGCAGGAATCAAGCACTGCGAGGCGGAAAGGGCTCGCTTTACGAAGGCGGGATTCGCATACCGTTCGTTATTCGCGGCCCGGGAATCAAGGCCGGCTCGATCTGCTCAGTACCCATCGTCGGATATGATTTGCTGCCGACATTCTGCAAACTGGCCGGTGTGAAGACCAAGCCGCCAGGAGGAGTCGAGGGCGGCAATTTCAGTCACCTGCTTCGAGGGAGCAGCAGGCCAGTCGTCCGACAATACGAAGACATATGCTTTCACTTCCCCCACTACCAGGGGCAGTCGCCGCAATCGACTATCCGGCGCGGCGATTACAAGCTGATTCATTTCTGGCAGGAGAATCGCGATGAGTTGTACAACCTGTCCAGCGACCTCGGCGAGCAAAAGGACATTTCCGGTTCAAAGCCCGAAATCGCGGCAAGTCTTCTCAAACACCTGATGGCGTACTTGAGGTCCGTTGGCGCAAAGCTCCCGACGAAGAACCCCAACTACGATCCCGACAAACCAACCGTAGAACCGCCCAAAGGCGGTCCTGACACGAAAAGACCCAAGAACCCTCAAAGAAGGCGGAGGCGGTTTTCACCCGACAACGAATCCCGCTAACCTTCGGAACCTGGACTACTGCGTTCATCTCGTCGTCAGGGTGCAGAGTTCTTGCATCGCTGAAACCGGCTGAAACGGACCAGCGAGTTTTATGTCCACACAACGCGCAAGTAAGCATGAGTTCATGGCTACACTGGACTAAGTCCAAAGACAGCCGCGTCATGAAACCCGTTCGGCCCGCCCTTTCTGCTCACTACTTGTTAACCACGCAACACAAGCCATTACAATAACTTACAATCCGCCCACCGTTTGAAACTCGTTCGAAGCGGGGAGTTTTCGCCGTAAGCTACTATACACAAGTAGCTTATAGCGTTTTTTTTGCTACAGGCCGAGTGGGACGAGTCTGTTAACCGCAACCCGCGACACGGCCAACTGTTGTGTGCTGGTGGCGTAAACGGGGCGGCCGACACTTCTACTAACACTCCCAACCCACGGGTTTGCAGAACCAGAGAACTGCGAGCGTACAACGCCTGAAACTCTCAGACTCTCGGCCCACTCGGGCGGTCCCGGTTAACTGATAGGGAATTTACTGATAGGAAAACTGATTCCGCGCGGGCGTGCGTCGGTGGCCCGGGGGTGAGGTGTTTTCATTAGTAGGGCGCAGAGTCGAGTGCGAGTCATCTGCTTTCCTTTCTTGTGACGGAAGACACCACTTCGAGTCACTTCAGCAGGCTCCAGTTGGGTTCGCTTTCCGGATCACCGAGGGGGCCGAGGGCATTGCGGACGACGCGTCGCTTCTTGTCGAACCAGTCTCTGTAATGCGAACCGGACCAGAGCTTGTCGTTTCGCTTCTTCATCAATGCCTGCAACATGTCCTCGTATTCCGCCGCCGGCTGGCGATGTTCTTCAGAATCAATGAGATTGTTCTGCTGCCAGGGATCGCGACGGTTATCAAAGAGATAGGTCTTCCCATCCAGATACCGCGCGTAGGTATGGGTCTTGGTCCTGACACCGCGCCACTCCCAACCGTCTTGGCAGTGGTCGAACCGGTAGGTAAAGTTCATCATGTAGACCGCGTGCTGCTCGACCGCGCCTTCTTCGCCCCGCCAGGCCCTGGACAGGTCGATTCCCTCCACGGTTGGCGGGACCTTGATGTTGCACAATCCGCAGAATGTCGGCAGCAGATCCACGGGCGCCGTGAGCGTATCGCACCGGCGCCCGCCGCTGAATGCCTCCGGCCAGTGGATGACCATGGGGGTTCTGACATTCGTTTCCCAGTGCATCTTCTTGGCCCAGAACGGACTGCAGTTCCTGATGGGGTAAATGCCAAGCTGGGTCCCGTGATCGGTCGTGAAGACGACAATGGTCGAATCCAGCAGGCCCCTCTTCTCCAGGCCGGCAACCATGTCGCCAAGCATATCATCAACGGCCAGGATCATCGCGTAGTAGTCGCGGTACTCCTTCTCGAACGCCTTGAATGCAGCCGCATCGAGCGCTTCGGGCCTGGGCAGCTTGGCGGGAAGGCGGTCATAGTACTTGTCCGGGGCCATCCTGTCTGAACCCTTGATTCGACCCGAGTGCGGCTGGTGCGGATTGACCATCAGGCAGAACGGTTTGTCCGGATCGCGGCCATGGTCGAGAAACTCAAACGTCAGCTTCGTCAGCGCATCGGTTTCATAGCCTTCCCACGGCACGATCTTGCCGCCACTGCCCAAGTTGATCTTACCATCGAGAAAATCGGCGTGCAGGTTGTATCCGCGCCACCAGTTGAAGCCCAGCCGGGCCCGCCCTTCGGGGATGTAGAAGTCACCGTTGAATCTAGGAAAAGAACCTCTATGCAGATGCCACTTTCCGATGTAGCCTGTGTCATATCCGGCGTGGGAGAACACATCACCCCATCCGATCTCATCATACCGGGTGGTCATGGAATTCACCACGTGACCGGTGGTTTGCGGGTGCCTCCCGGTCAGCCACATGGAACGGAATGGCGTGCAGACCGGGCAGGTGGAGACCATGTTGTCAAACGTCATCCCCCGGGCCGCCAGCGCCTCCAGGTTCGGCGTGGGGACGCCCTTGCCGCCATAGAAACGGAGGACACTTGCGGTCAGTTGGTCGGTCATCAAGAACAGGACGTTCGGGGGGGTTATACTATCTCCCCTTTTCGGGTGCTCCGTAGCCCCAAAGGGGCGCGATGCTGAGCATCCAGACAGGCCCACAGTCGCGGTCGATGCTGCGACAATTCTCAGGAAATCGCGACGATCATAGCAGTTTATGGCCACAGGCGGTTTCTCCCACTGATAGAAAATGTGATTCCGCGTGACCGTGCGTCGGAGGCCCCTTCGGCAGGGCTCGGGACAAGCCGGGGGGAGAACCGGAGCGTACGGCACTCGCTTGGCGCCCCGCTTCAGGCCTGTTCACCACCTGGCGCATCCGTTTGGTCCATTTCGCAGATTCGCTAAGGCCCAGAGACCATCCCTGAGCTGATTACTGACAATATGATACCCGATCCCGGCTCAGTCAAGGGCGAGATTCGACAATCCGACGGCTGATTCAATCGTCCCAGAGCA
>CAYMSH010000276.1:0-8858 GCA_964392945.1 uncultured Planctomycetaceae bacterium
CGCTGAGTTTGACGTTGTTGTGGCCTTTTTCGAGCATCTGCATCAGTTCGCTGGTCGATGCGTGGTACTCCATGGGTTTGAACAAGTGGTAGTTGCTCTCTGGTCCGGGGCGGCGGACGAACGGATGGAGGGCCATGTAGCTTACGTCGCGGTAGTACTCCCGTTGGCCGAAGCGAGCGGCTTTGGCGGGCATGTTGGTCGGTTCCCTGATCTTGCCGGCCAGGTCGGGGATCTTCTTTCCGTCGGCGCGCGGTTTTCCGTTGTGACATCCGGCGCAGTGCTTCTGCAGGACCGGCAGGACCTCGTGCCTGAACGAGAACGGTCTGGCCGGTCCGTACCACGGTTCGATGTCCGTCGGCGGTCGTTTCGACGCGATCGGCGTAACTCGCGGCGGGGCTGTGTTGGGGTCTTCGTGACATCCGTTGCAGGAGACGGCCTCGCCGGGCATGGCGACCATCCAGCTGCGCATGAGCTGCATGGCGCGTCCCTTGCTGTCGAGAGGTTGTATCGAGATCGGCGTGTTGGCCGGTATTCGGAAACTCGCCGAACCGTCGGATTCGACTTTCACCGTACCGAGCACTCGTTTGACGTCCCAACTGCTCTCGAACCCCACGCTGGCGTGGCCCCCCCCCGGGCCGTGCACGTGCGCGTAGTGATAGGCGAACAGTCGCAGCTTCTTGACCTCGCCTGTCGGCACGCCGTTCAGGCCAGGCCCGTGATAGATGTTGGAGATGTAGACCGTGGCGTCTTTGCGACTCAGGTCCACACGCTCGGCGACTACCGGCGGAGTTACTGTCTTGCGGTACGGGACCGGTTCGAGCAGCGCAGAGTCTTTGAGTTCCTTCAGCAGCACGAGGTTGTCGAATACGTCCACCAGATAAACGCCCCAGAGCGAATCCGGCGTTTTCTTCATGCTGACGATGTGATATTTTCCGCTCAGCGGATAGGGGTGCAGGAACTGGGGCCAGCGTCCGTCAACCAGGCGGTCGATTTTCACCGGTATTACTTTCTGTCCGCGGCCTGGGATGGCCTGGACCACGCCGTCTGCTTCGAATCGTCCCTTGGCCGGGTCGAGAATCACCAGGCGTCCGGCGCGCGGCACGCCGTGATGCCCGCCGACGATTCCGATAACGCGCGTGCGATGGCCCGGAATCGGACGAGCGTAAAAGTACGCGTTGGGCCAGTATGAATTCGAACCGTAATACGCCATCTGCGCCGATCCGTCGGGATTGGCGGTGAACAGTATTCGCGTGAAGTAGTGGGGCGAGTCGGTGTATTCCCATCGCAGGTACATGAGGCGGCCGTCGTTCATCACCGTGGGACACCAGTCTGAGTCCTGTTCGAACGTGAGCTGGCGAACGCCTTTTGTTTTCGGGTCCAGCAGGTATAGCGACGCCATCGGCTGGTTTCCGTTCTGGCAGGGCAGGCCCTGGTAACAGGCCGTAGATGTTGTCGCGATCTTCCCGTTGGGCAGGTAGCACGAATCGTAGAAGCTCACGTCGGGAACGTTGTCCGGGGTCAGCAGGACCGCGCCCCTGGCGCCTTCTGAATACTCGTACAAGCCCCAGCGATCCTCGGCGTCGCCGGAGGAGAACATGATCCGCTTACCGTCGAAGTGCAGGTCCACGTCGCAGATCAGCCGCTTCTGATCGGTCTGGTAAACCGTTCGCAGCTTACCCGCGCCGCGGAGGTCCGAAAGCTCCTGGAGCGTATCGTCCCAGCCCGTGCCGGGTTTCTTGATCGTGTCGTTCACTCGCGAGTTAAGCGTTGGCAGGCCCAGGGCCCCGCCCGCGGCGGTGATCGCATTCTTCAGCGGCCGCTTGACCAGCAGGATCTTGTCGAAGTCCAGCAGCGGATTGGCCTTCAGCGCCTCGCTCTGCAGGGTGGTGAACGCCTCAGGCGTTTTGACCGCTTTGAGCCGGGCCAGGAATTTCGCCGCAGGATAACGCGCCCCGTAGGTCCTGGCGAGGTCCTCGATCGCCAGTCGCAGCGACTCGGGCGTGCCCATTGAGACATTGACCGGCTTGCTGGGTTTGGCAATCCTGGGCTTGCGGTTCTTCTTCGCCCTGGCGGCCTGGCGGGCCTTTTTCTTGGCGGCCCCGGCCGGGCTCGACAAAATCGTAAAAATCATCGTCGCAGCCAGAATCGCCGCAACGCCGTGTCTGATACGCATGTTCATCATTCATTGGCCTTTCAAGTAGAGTCCGGCATTATACTCGGAATTGGCTTTATGCGAGAAAGGTTTTGTGTATCCAGCGCTATCGGGGCATATTATACGCAGGAAGATACGCAGGAAAAAGATGCCTGAAGACCGCAAGAACATAATGCTGGGCACCGCCGGGCACGTTGACCACGGGAAAACCGCGCTGGTCAAAGTGCTTACCGGCTGCAACACCGATACGCTGGTCGTAGAGCAGCAGCGAGGGCTGACGATAGAGCTGGGCTTCGCCCCGTGCCAGATGCGCGACGATCGCATCGTGGGCATAGTAGATGTTCCAGGACACGTCGGCTTCATTCGAAACATGGTCGCCGGAGCCCAGGGCATCGACGTAGTGATCCTCGTAGTCGCCGCCGACGACGGCGTGATGCCCCAGACCCGCGAGCATCTCGACATCCTCACGCTTATGGGCGTTCGGCATGGGTTGACTGCGCTTACCAAGGTCGACGCCGTAGACGCCGAACTGTGCGAGATGGCGGCCGATGACGTCAGGGGCTTCGTGTCCGGGACGTTCCTTCAAGACGCTCCGATCTGTCCGGTGTCGAACATCACCGGCGAAGGGTTCGGCGAGTTCCTGGGCGCGATGAACGAAGCCGTAGACGCCTGTGAACCTCGAGGCGTAGACGGGCTCTTCCGCCTCTGGGTCGAGCGATCGTTCACCATTCGCGGATTCGGGACGGTAGTATCGGGGATTCCCTCCGGCGGGCGGATCAGCGTCGGCGACGAGGTGCGAATTGCACGCAGTGGCAAGACCGCACGCGTTCGAGGCGTGGAAGTCTACGGGCGCGACTCGGAGACCGGGATGTCCGGCGAGTGCGTGGCGGTTAACCTTGTAGATGTTGACGCATCAGACGTTCCCCGCGGATCGCTTGTCTGCGACAGCGACGTATACGATCCGGCACACATGGTCGAAGCGACTCTCGGTCTGCTGGCCTCGACTCGCAAACCGATGAAGGATTACGCCGAAGTTCACGTGCACGTGGGCACGGCCGAAGTAATGGCTAACGTGGCGATCCTGTCCGGCGGCCCGATAGCGCCTGGAGAAAGCCGGCTCGTTCAGTTGAGAATGAAGTCTCCGCTGGCCCTGGCTCCGGGAGAGCGATTTGTCGTGCGGGCCCCGGGCGGACCGGCCGGGATTAACACTACCATCGGCGGCGGGCGAATACTCGACACCAGCAACAAACGCCTGCGAAGGAACCGGCCTTGGACGCTGGAAAAACTCACCGCCATGCGCGACGCGTTGGACTCACCGCCGGAGTGGGTCTCGATTCACCTGAAACAGGCCGGCTCGGCCGTGACTGGCCAGACGCTGGCGAAACTCGCCAAAACGCCGCTCGCCCAGACGCTGGAGGCGTTGAAAAAACTCACCGCCAAACGCACGGCACGCAAAATGCCCGACGGCAAGTTCATCTCTTGCCAACTCATAGAGCAGACCGCAGATGCGATCGTTGAATCGCTTGACCGGTTCCACGAGGAAAACCCCACCCGCGGCGGCATGTCGCGAGGCGACCTGGCCGGGCTTATCGACGCCGGGGCGGGACTGTTCGATCCGGCGATGGACGAACTGCTCGGCTCGGGGCGAGTCGAACAGGCCGAAATGGTCCTCGGCCTGCCGGGCAAAGGTGTCCGGCTGTCGGAAGAGGACCGCCTGCTGTGCGATCGCATCGAGGAGTTGCTGGCCGGCGCGGGCCTCGCTCCGCCTCTGCCGACGGATATCGCCGCCCAGCTCGGAGTCAGCGAAGCAAGGATTGTCGAGATGACGGCCGTGCTGTCGGACCGTGGAAGGGCCGTGCAGCTCGATCGAAAAGTGATCCTGCACAACGATGCGATCGAGGCGGCGAAAACCGTGGTTCTGCAACTGTTCGCCGCCTCGTCGATATTCACCACGATGGAGTTCCGCGACGCGCTGGGCGCAAGCCGCAAAGTAGCCGTCCCGCTACTGGACCATCTCGACGCGCTGCGATTCACCGTCCGGACGGCCAACAAGCGCAAACCCGGCGCCGAGGCCCGCAAGATTCTGTCGCAAGACCGGTGAGTTTGCTTGTGTGGTTTTTGAGATTATTTCCTTTTTATTTTGCTTCGCTATCGACGATGTTATAATCCTACTGATGCATTGAAATCACCGCGTACTTTGACCGGTAAGAGGAACAAGACAATGAAAACAGCAGCGATCAGCATTCTGGCGATAATGCTGTGCGGTTCGTTTGCGCTAGGCGCCGTTGGCGACCTGACGTTCATGAAGAAACCGCCGGCATCGAGAACTAACTCACGCTTGTACGTTTCCCGCTTCACCCACGGCGGGGCCGACAAGGCCCGCGGTCTGGTCCACGAGAACTCCGTTACAGGCCAGGTGCGAGGCCTCGATGGCGTTACCGTCGCGATCGATGCAACGAAACCCGACGCGACGAAGCCCGACGTGATTCGCCTGGACTTCACGGGGAAAGGCGACTTCAGCAAGGCTCCGACAGCGACGATCAAAATGAGGCCGCCGCAAAGAAACGTTACGTTGGGCATGATCGGCCCGGCTGTTGTCGCGGTGAACCGCGACGGCGTCTCGGTTCCTGTAACGCTCAGCGGCACGTATTGGAAGCAGGGTGACAGGAGAGGCCTGTCGTTGATTATGTCCGCAGCGGGTGAGGGATCGTGCAAGTTCGGATCGAAGACCTACCCCGTCAGAGTTATCGACGGCAACGGGAACCTCAAGCTTTCGGACGCACTGAAGCCGCCGTTCCGCCCTTCGTCAATGATGCCGTTCGATCGCGTTCTTGTCGGCACAGACGGCGGGAAATTCTCCAACTCTGCGGCGACATCGTACGTCGGCCAGCCGATCTTCGTAGACGGCAAGCTTTACACCGTCGATGTCTCGGGCATGAAGATCAAGGCGTTGGCCATGAAAGGCTCCGGCGGCAAGGTCAAGGTTGACGCTCCGCGATGGAATTGCACCCTGATCGGCAAGAAGTATTTTGTGACCCTGGCTGGCGACAAGACGCCGATAGTTGTGCCTCCCGATGAGTACGTCACCGCGAACTACACTGTCTTCACCGGGGCCGATCCCCGCAAGCGAAGCGCATCGATAAGCGGATACGGAAGCTATCGCGGGGGCAAGGCGTTCACCGTGGCCGCGGGGCAAACCGTTGACATGCAGCTAGGAGCCCCGATCGAAGCGACCGTGATGTCTTCGGCGCGTTCGGGCAAGGTCGGGATCAATCTGCTGATGAAAGACCCCCTCGGCGGTCGCATCAGCGGCATAACCAACGAGGCCGGCAGGAGGCCTGATCCGCCTACCGTCGAGGTGATCAACAAGGCCGGAAAGATAGTGTACACCGCCAAACTGGCCTATGGCTGAGGCAGCACATGCTCGCACACGTGGAGTGTGCCGGAAAACACCAAAGGACAGTTCGACATCAAGATCAAGTACGACACTAAACCTTTTGCGTCGAAAGCAGTAAATTCGAAACTGACATTGAAGTAATTCGGTCCCGCGGTCTATATACGCCGGGCCGTGGGAAAACCGAAACATGAAGATCGATCTGGCCAAACGTCGTCGCGTTATGCAGCGTTCCATTAAACTCGGGCACTGCGTATGCGATCCTAAGAGACCCTGTCCTTGCGATGTGTTCAAAGACCAGGGAATATGCCTTTGCGCAGGCGAGCGACCCGAAACGGGCGACATCGCCGACGTGAAGCTCACCCAAATGGTCCACAACGCCGGATGCGCCTCCAAGATATCGGCCGGCGATCTCGAGGCCGTGCTCGCCCGTCTGCCGCACGTCGATCATCCTTCCGTTATTTCAGGCATACCCGCCGGCGACGACGCCGGCATTTACGATCTCGGCGACGGCGTCACGCTCGTACAGACCGTAGATGTGTTCACGCCGTGCGTTGACGATCCGGAACTCTTCGGGCGCATATGCGCCGCAAACTGCCTGTCGGACATCTACGCCATGGGCGCAACGCCGCACACGGCGCTGAGCGTTCTGGGCTTCCCCGCCGAAACGCAGAATCCCGAGATTATGTACCTCATGCTCAAGGGCGCGATGGACACCCTCGCCGAGGCCGGAGTCGCTCTGCTCGGCGGACACAGCATCAAGGACGAAGAGATCAAGCTGGGCTTTGCGATCACGGGAACCGCCGATCGAGCCGCTATCGAACGGGGCGACGCCAAGGTCGGCGACAAGTTGGTGTTGACCAAGCCGCTGGGCGCCGGCGTGCTGAACTTCGCCAGGCAGATCGGCCGGATCGATGATTCGGCGATGGCCCCCGTAGAGCAGTCGATGGCGACTCTGAACAAAGACGCCGCCGACGCTATGCTGGCCGCGGATGCTTCGGCGTGCACCGACGTGACGGGTTTCGGCCTGTTCGGGCACCTCATAGGAATGGCCCGCCATTCAGGGCTTACAGCATGCATCCGGGCCGAGATGCTGCCGGCGTTCGACGGGGCGATCGAGGCTCTGGCCGACGGGGTCGTCCCGGGCGCCGTCGAACGGAACCGCGAGTATGTCGCAGACGACATCTCGGTAGCCGACAACGTTGACGATTCGCTTGTCTGCCTGGGCTTCGACGCCCAGACCTCCGGCGGGCTGCTCATAGCGATCAGTTGCGACAACTACGAAAAACTCCTTTCGGAACTCGATTCCCGCGGCGTGACGCATACGACTATCGGCGAGTTTGTCTCCGAATCTGACGGACAGATCATGCTCGGCTCATCGTTCCGCAAGGTCGACAACCCGCAGCCCCAGCAACTCCAGGCCGCCCCGGCGTCCGAAGAACCGTGCGCCTGCGAATCGGAATCGTCTTCGGACTGTTGCCCCGAACCCAGCGCAGAGCCGTGCTGTCCGGATCCGACGGCCGCGTCGTGTTGTCCCGATACCGCGGCGCCTGCTGAGCCTTGCTGCGGCGACACGCCGATGAGCGTTTGCTGCCCGGACCAGCTTGCCGCTCCAGAGAGCCTTGGCGACGGAAAAGGCACAAGCGCGCACGCCGCGCAGGCGTTCGGAATGCTGATGCGGGTCTCGTCCTCCGGCGGGGCGATCGACGCACACGCAAAGGAACTGATCAACTTCGCACTGGCCGTGGCGTCAAGATGCGCCCCGTGCGTTAGAGCCCACTACACCAAGGCGACGAATATGGGCATCGCCGCCGAGCAACTCGATGAGGCCGCATGGTGCGCCGTGACAATGGGCGGGGCGCCGGTAAAGATGTTCTACCAGGAAGTCCAGGCCGAACTCGCCGGCGGCGCCGGAGGCTGTTGTTCGTAGCGCCGAGACGCAATCAAGCACCACAGAGGTAGGGATTTCAGGGCTTCGTGCGGAGTATATTTCTTTGGCGCAGGCGGCTCGGGCTGCGTATAATATGCTGATGAATTACTCTGGAGGCTCCTGCCGCCAGACATACCTGAATGGATAGCTCATGCGAAAAACAGTAGCGACAATGTGTGCCGTCAGTCTGGCTGCGGCGATTCTCATCGGCGGTTGCGATCGCCAGAACCAGGAACCCACTGGCCCAGACGCCGGCGCTGGTGCGAGCAATTTCCAGTTGGTCAAGGATTTCCTGGCTGAGCACAAGCTCATCGGCAAGCCGGTTCTGATCGAGTTCGGCATGGCCGACTGCGAAATCAGCAACAGGGACTACGAGACCATGGTCACCCTGCACGGCGGCGACATAGTTCCAGGCCTGCAATACGCCAGGGTCGAGTGTTCCGGCGACGAGAAGATCGTAGAAAAATTCTACGCCGAGAACCCCGCCGATTTCCTCGTAGTCAAGAAGGACCCCGGCGGGAAAATCGCCGACGCTTTTGGCGCCACGATCTATCCGGTCTTCCTGCTGATGGACAAGTTTGGAAACACCCGGTACATGGGCGCCTTCCCGCACGACGATCTTGGCGACTGGTCGGATATGCTGAAGGCCGAAACCGAGGACCCGGGACCGAACAAGCCGCGTCTGGGAGTAAAGGAAATTAACGGCCAGGAACTTCTGGCCTCAACGAAACTGCCGGAACTCAGCGGAGCCGATCAGTCCTTGGGCGACTACGCCGGCCCGGGCGGGGTAATGCTAGTCTTCGCCGACGCGAATTGCCCATACAGCAGCGTGGCGATCAGGGAGTTGCCAGGCGTGGCCGAAACGTTGGGAAAGGGGGCGCTGATCTCGACGGTAGTAGTTAATATCACCGATCCAGAGGCCAAAGTCAGGGCGTATTACGCCAAGCAAAGCCTCGGCAAGATCCCGGTCGTTTTCGATGAGGGTTCCGGCACGAGGCTTGAATGGGACGTGCAGTCTGTACCGACGATCGTCCTGTTTGACGCACAACTGCGTATGGCCTACAAGGGCCCGGCGATCTGGGCCGATGTCGGAGCCGCAGGAGAAGCCGCGCTGGACTTGAGACCCGGGACGTTGAAATTCGGCTCCCGCGGCACAAAGTTTGGCTGAGGCAAGTAGCCACCCCCCGCATCACTTGGTGGTGATGCAAGAAACCGAATCCTACTAAGCAGAACAGAACAAAACAGCGGCGACCCTTTTTGATTCAGGGTCGCCGCTTCTACGTCTACCGGAGGTGAATGGGAATCGAACCCACCCAGGACTTTGTTGAGCCCCACACTGGTTTTGAAGACCAGGGGCGCCACCAGGCCGCCGATCACCTCCA
>CAYMSH010000277.1:0-8857 GCA_964392945.1 uncultured Planctomycetaceae bacterium
GTGAACCCGAATGCGTCGAGCACTTCCATTCCGCCCTGTTGGCAGAAAGAGTGTCCGCCCAGGGATCGCGTTTGGGGTTCGGAGCCCTGGTTGGCCGTTACGTTCATTGACGGTATGGTGTAGTGGCGACTCTGTGCGATTCGTCCGCCGCAGGAGGTAAGCAGCAGCGAATCGGACGAAATGAACCCTATGCCCGCCGACCAGTCAACGATGCGGTCGTCGGTTTTCAGGCGAGCGCACTGCTGTTTGAGCAGATCGTAACGGGCCTCCAGACTCACCTGGGACCACGGGCGCACGTTCGGGCCGGTCAGTTCGGCCTGGTGGCTGGGCCAATCGATCTTCGAGAAATCCGTCAGCATCCGACCTGAGGCCTGTTTGGCCCACCAGACGGCGCGTCGGCTCGCTTCGGCGAGTCCCGACGGGCCGAGATCGCATGTGGCGGCGTATCCGAGCGCTCCGTCAGCCACTACGGTGATCATCACGCCGATCTCTTCGCTGCGTGAGACCGGCAGCGGTTCATCCTCTCTGACCGCAACGGATTCTTCGCGTTCGGCGAGATAGCGAACCGAGCAGTAGTCCACGCCGGCGGGCATGGCGTTGCGCAGGCGCTTTTCCAATGATTCGATATTTTTCACGATAGTATGGTTCCTGTAACGTCGTGGCACATAATAGGCTATTGGGCTCTTGGGGTCTAGTGCTCTGTCCCCGTTGCAATGACGGCTTCCGCTTGTGGCGGACGAGCATCTGCGGCGTCAGATAAGCTCGACATATAAAGAATATGTCATCGCTTTTCTTCCTTGCATCCGCTCATTCGGCACGGCGCGGAATCCATCATTGCAAGGGTGACAGAGCACTAGCTGGCGTAGAACCGCCTGCACAGAAAGATGAAAACCGGATACGCCGCGCCAAGTGCGATCGCAAGCGGCAGTGCTTCGTCTCGCGCGTTGGTCCAGTGGCTGTTGAAGTAGATCGCCGCGGCCTGGATCAGCAGCAGGGCTCCGATCAGTTCGCCGACGGCCGATTGAACGATTCGCGGACTCGGCTTGCCTTTCAACCGCCATCCCGATATCAGCGTCATTACAACCGGCAGGCCGGCGATGATCAGCATGCAGGCTCCGTCGGCGGGCCATTCCCAGCCAGGCGCCGGCTGGATCAGGCAGAACATCCATATTCCGACAACCGTCGCCGGCAGCCATGGCTGAATCAGCATCCGAACGCTCTTGGTCTCGCGCGATGCGATCAGCGAAATCGTTGCGATGTACAGGACCAGCGGAGTTATCGAATAGAACGGCCAGGTAAGCAGCATCGATAGTTTTTCCCACGTCAGCAGCGCCGATGCCGAATCGGAGCCCAGGCCCAGCGACGAAGTTACCGCCAGGCCCATGAAAACGCTCAGCCCGCGGCATAGTCCCATATTCAGCGGTCCTATGATCGGTATGCGTTTGGCTCCGGCGTTGTAGCTTACTATCGCCAGCGACAGGACTCCGGCGATACCCGCACACAGCGGACCGTTGAACCGGGCGGCCGCCAGTCCGCCGACAAACAGAGTTACTGTCACGACTACCGCACTGGTCACGCTGATCACCTCGGCCGGCAGGGGCCGATGTCGCCGATCGCGTCTGTCTTCATTCATGTCGAACAGGTCGTTGAGGACCAGTCCGGCGCAGTAGAGCATCAGGACCGAGACTACGCACGGGATCAGCATCGTCACGTCGCCGATTGTGACGAAGGCTTTCGCCCCCGGCGAGAAATACCTGATCGAACCCCACGAAAAGAATCCGACAATCGGATCGCCGGGCACTGTAAGCAGGTTCGGCACGCGCAAGAGTTGAAGCCATGCCGAGAGTTTTGATCGGTTTCCGCCTGGCGATCGACCGCCGGTTTCAGCCTTGTCGGCAATATCGCGATAAAGGTCCTTGCGCCGTTGGGCGTCGCAGTCGTCTCTGGTAGTTAGATTATACTTGGACATTCCCTGTCACATACCGGGTATCTGCTGGCCTTACCTCTGGAATTGCCGCGGGTCCATCGGTTCGATGTCCAATTCGGGGTTCCATCGGCCGCACTGGGAGTAAAATGCATTTGCGTTGTCGCTGACGAGGCGCTGGATCATTTGTTCGTCGTGTCCGTCGGACTTCATGAAGTCGATCACCTTGATCAGGCTCAGCGGGTCTGAGATTCCCCAGTCAGCCGAGCCGGAAACTATCACGCGATTGGCGTCATCGCCGAGTTTGCGCATTATATCGCTTACTCGCTGGGGCGTGAGTTTCGAGATCGGGTAGACCGTAAGTCCGCAATAGCAGCCGGTCTCGTTTACGGCCTGTTCGATCGTCTCTTCGACGTTGTGATCGAGATATATTTTCGATTCGTCGTAGCCTACTTCGCGGATGACCTTCATCGAACGCTTAATGCCCTCGGGCTTGTTGAAGTGGGGCAGGTGCACGATTACGAGCATGTTGCGTTCGGCGGCCATTTCCAGCTGGCGTCGGAAGGCGTACTCTTCGGCGTCGGATATGTTGTTGAATCCGATCTCGCCGAGTGCTACGCATCGTTCGTGGTCGAGATACTCGCCCATGCCGGCCAGCACCTCATCGACCAGCGGGGTGTTCTCGGCCTCTTTGGGGTTGTAGGCGATCGCCGCGTAGTGGTCTATTCCGAACCGGCGCGCACGCACGGTTTCGAATTCCAGCACGAGGCGGAAGTAGTCGAAGAACGTTCCGGCGTAGCGGCGATCGGATCCAAGCCAGAACGAAGGCTCGACGCACGCGCGGATCCCGGCGGCGTACATTGCCTGGTAATCGTCAGTGGTGCGGGAGTACATATGTATGTGCGGTTCGATGATTACCATCAACTTAGTTCCTTTTGGTCCGCCGGTGAGCTATATTTAAACGAGTCAAATACTGATCGAAGCATTATACCCCCAAGTCGAGCCGTCTTGCACGGCAGAAGGGAATTGGAAAATGATCAAATCGAAATTGTCTGCGATCCTGATCGCGGGGCTGCTGTGCGTTATGGGGTCGTCGGCCAGCGCGGTCGACGACTTTGTCTGGTGGGAGGGCGAGAAGCCCACAAAGACCAATTTCCCCGCAAAAAGCTGGTTTTCGGCGTCAACTTTCGCCAAGAACGCCGATCGGCTGTCAGGCCGGGCTTGGCTTTCCAGCAGCTCCAAACGCAGCGGAGCCGAACTGTTCGCAACGTACACGATCACCGTTCCGGCAAGCGGGACCTACACGCTGCACACTCGAAAATTCTACAAGCACGGTCCGTTTCGCTGGCGGTTCGACAAGCAGGACTGGTCAATCTGCTCCAGGGACATCTCCCTGATAGACACCGTCGCGCTGAAGAAACACACCTGCGCCAACTGGGTCCATCTCGGCCAGGTCAAGCTGACCAAGGGCTCTCATACGTTCGAATTCCGCCTGCTGGCCGAGCAGGGCCAGAGCGCAACGGCGGCGTTTGACTGCTTCGTGTTGACCTCCGGCCCGTTCGCGCCAAGCGGTAAGCGCAAGCCCGGAGCCAAGAGCGGCAAGGCTGACGAAGGCTTCTTTGCCTGGGAGCCTTCGATGGACAGCTTCAGCGACAAGGCGCTGCTGGATCTCCGCGGACTGAACGAGAAGATCGCCGGCCAGAACGGTTACGTAAAACGCAAGGGCAAGGACCTGACGCTTGGCTCGGGCAAGCCCGTGCGGTTCTGGGCGGTCAACGTGTCGTCCAACAACGCCGGCGGATCACGCCAGTCGGTCGACTACCTGGCCCGGAAGCTGGCCAAGCTTGGGGTGAACATGGTTCGCTTCCACAGCCCCATGTTCGATCGCGGCGCCGACGTCAGCAAAGTCGATGCAAAGAAACTCGACAATCTACACTACCTCGTCGCGGCGATGAAGAAGCAGGGGATCTACACGAAGATCAGCTTCTACTTCCCGCTCTGGTTCAATATCAAGAGCGGCTACGGAATACCCGGATACGACGCGATCGCCAACAAGAAACCGTTCGCGCTGCTCTACTTCGATAAGCGAATGCAGGCGATTCACCGCTCCTGGGCGAGAGGACTGCTGACAACGAAGAATCCGTACACCGGCGTCCCGCTGGGTCGCGACCCGGCGGTCGCGATCGTCGAGATAATCAACGAAGACAACTACTTCTTCTGGACGTTCAGCAAGAAGAACATCCCTCCGGTGCAGTGGAAGAAGCTGGAGATGCTGTACAACAAGTGGCTGGCGTCTAAGAATATCTCCCGGCGCGGGAAGCTCGCCGATGCGTGGCACATGACCGGCGGGGCGATGAAGCACAAGAACGCCGCACAGCGGGCCGAGATCGCACTGCAGGTTGAATTCCTGACAACCCACCAGCGCAAGTTCTACCAGGATACGGTTTCCTATATTAAGAAGGATCTCGGGTACCGCGGGCTGGTCTCGCCGAGCAACTGGCACACCGCCGACGCCAACATGCTCGACGCGCTGGAGCGGTACACCTACACCGCCGGCGACGTGATCGACAAGCACGGCTACTTCGGCCCCCAGCACAAAGGCGAAGGAGCCAGCTATAGCGTGCGGGTGGGGCACACCTACAAGGATCGCGCCGCGGTACTCCAGCCCCAATCGCTGCCGATCCAGGTCAACCAGGTCGCCGGATATCCGCATATTATCTCGGAGCTGGGCTGGCCCAATCCGAACCGCTTCCGGGCCGACTGCACGTTCTTGACCGCCGCCTACGGGGCGCTGCAGGGCGTTGACGGGATGTTTATCTTCGCCGTCGGGAACAATTATCTTACCGATCAATCGATGGGGAAATTCGCGGCCAGTTGTCCGGTAATCGCCGGCACGTTCCCGGCCGCGGCTCTGGCGTATCGCCGCGGCGACGTGACAGAACCGTCACCGGCCGTCAGTCGGGCCTTGAAGTTGGAGGACCTGTTTGCACTGAAAGGCTCAGCCGCCTCGGCCCAGGCCCTGGACAAACTCCGCCGGAAAGACGCTCCCTCGGGCTCGCCCAATCACAGCAGCAACGGTCTGGATCCGTTGAGTTTCTACGTAGGCCCGGTTTTTCGCGACTTCTCGGCAGGAGCCCGGCCCGGCGGGGTCGATCTGTCGAAGCACATCGATCACGGCAAGAAGAAGATCACCAGCATCGGTCGGCAACTGACCTGGGACTACGGCAATGGCTTAGTCACGATCAACACCCCTCGCTGCCAGGGCGCAGCGGGATTCCTTTCAACGCCCGGTGCCAAATCGCTGCCTAACATACCTATTTCGGCCAAGAACGAATACGCCGCCGTGATCGCGATATCTCTGGACGGCAAGCCGCTGGCCACGTCGAAGAAAATACTGATCCAGACGATGACAGAAGAGCGGCCGCTCGGGTTCAAGGCTGTCGGCGGGAGGATAACGAACCTGGGTTCGGCTCCGTTCGGAGTAAAGAAGATCGACGCGAGAGTGTCGCTCAAAGGCCCGGGTATGGGCTCCGCCCGGCCGATGGCCCTAGATGAAAACGGATATCCTGTCAAGGCCCCTGCGATAGCGGCCGGGAGCGCTGGCGGTCGATCGCTGACCTTCGCCCTTGACTACAGCGGCGTTTATCACGTGATCACCAGGTGACGGGATTCGGGATTTGCTATCGGCGGAAAGCCGGACGTCGCTCCGAATCGCCGCAGGCCGCCTTCGTGGCCAGTATATCGGCTTCGGTGCGTTTTCGCACGGCGATCTCCTCGTGGAGTATCTGGTTGGTCTCTTTCATCATGTTGGACGACTGCTCCATCGCATCGAGCATGCCGTTGAACTCTGCGGCCAGTTGACCGAGTTCGTCGTCCCGCGGCATCTCTATGCGCTGGGACAGATCGCGGGACTTGCCGATATGCAATGCGGCGTTTGTGAGTTTCGTGATCGGTCCGACAATCGCCACTCGCAACATCACCAGCATCGCCGCCAGCACGCTGATTGCGATCGCCAGGGCGATGAGCCTGGCCTGGCGAATTACCTTGTCTCCCACGAGCGTAACGTTGCGCGGGACCTCGGCTCGCAGCAGCAGGAGCGGTCTGCCCTTTATGTCCGCCAGCACGGCGTAGCAGTTGAGTTTCCGGGCCGAAGCCTCTCGGATCGCGCCTGGGGCTCCGGGTCTGAGAGCCGCGCACACGCTCCGTTCATCCGCCGTGAGGGCTCCGCCGTCTATGAGTTTAAGACGCATATCGACGAGCGCTTGATTCTGCAGCTTCATGCTGCGTTTTTTGTCCAGAAAACGCCCCATGAGAATCGTCCCGGCCGGCGGACCGGTCAAATCGCCGGTCAGGATCGGTCTGGATGCAATCAACATCGGCCCGCTGGAGGTCAGTATGATCCCGCGTGTGGCGGTGTCGACAGACTTGTGCGACAGCAGGTAGTGATCCTTGCGCAGGCGTGCGGGAAATTGCGGGAGCCTTATGTCCTCGCCGGCCTCCAGATCGTGGGCGCCGCCGGTAAGGAGGCGTCCGGAAGTATCGTAGATAACGAGGAGATTCAGTTCTGTTGTCGCGTGTATCGTTTTGGTTAGGTTGGCTTCGATGTAGGCGGGGTTGCGGCCTTGGGCGAAGTTGTACGAGTTGTCCCAGGAGGCCCAGTCCAGGCACAGCAGGTCGAACGCGTCGATTTCCCGCTGGATTGCGGTCTGGCAGCGATTCAGGTCCTTCAGTGCGTCCTGCTGCTCCAGTGAAGCGAAAGCCGGGCGGATGATGAGATGATTCATAACCATCCCGGCCGCGGCGTAGCTGAACACCCCGGCCAGCACGGTTAAAGCAATCTTTGTCTTGAGACTCACCTGGTGTTCCCTCCGGCGTGCAGGCCATACCAAGATGCACGCAGTTAATTCCTGTTTACTACCTGTTTAATCGGAACAGAACAGAGCGTTGTTTAGATGATTATGCGATCTTCAGACAGATATACTTTTGTGTGGAAATATAAGTGCTTGTTTGAGCGATGGTTTTCGCTGTGTGGCGGCGGGGCGATGGGGATTTACATTGAGGGGTTCTGCGTCCTTCTGGTCTTGTCCCGGAGGCTGTCGGGCTCCTGATGTGCTGCACGGAGCCCCTGTTGGCATGTCAGATTCTCAGGATCGTGACGCCTCAATCAGCCAGCGGCGGCTGGGCAGTTCGGTCTGGTGCAGGATACTTAGACTGATGCATACCCCGCGCTGCGGCGCTGCGATATCGGAGCTGCGCGCGTAATAGTCACCCATTCCCAACGTCTCCCACGTTCGGGACGTATTAGGCAGAGGCGCGGTGTTGCTGGCTTGTTCCATAGAGTTACCCTTCACCCGGCGATCGCCATTTACCAGGCCAATCGCAGGCTTCAACAAGTTGGACGATCCAAACCCCAATTTGATCCAGGAAATCTAAATTTTAATCACATTTACTCCGCGAGTATCGCGACCGCAGGCCGTTGGGACGGTTGTCCGCCGCCGACACAGCGCAAACAAAGCGACGGGGCCGGAATCTGTTCCGGCCCCGCCGATGCGAGTGTGTTTGTTGTTACTGCTTGGGGTTTCAGCTCCGGCGTCGCGCGGGTTTCAATAAAGCAGGAAGGCCTGCGGCCAGCAAAACTAGAGTTGCTGGTTCCGGAGTGATCGAGAAGTTATCGACCTCAGCTCCTACGGCATTCCAGCCAGCCAACCCAATCCCGCTGCCCAGCAGATGTACCGGAACACTGCCCCGGGTAATCGTTTGTTCGGGAGTTCCGTCAAAGTCTGTGTCGATTTCGAGGCTCGCATTGCTGCCCACAAGCGACACGGTTAGCCGTGCGGAGCTAAACGGAGTCGGAATGTCGCCAAAGAAACTCTCGGGCCACAAATGGTTACTGTTTCCCGTGTCGCCGAAGTAGAAGCCAAGTGCGTGGAAATTCGATTGGCCATCATGGGTCTGGACCTTGATGTAGAGGTTATTGTCCGCGTCCTGATACCCCAGCACGATCGCACAATAATCGCTGACGCCGCCATTAATCTTATACACGTCGGCGGTAACCGACATTGCCGTTTGGCCGTTGAAGATCACAGTGCCATAGTCCCTGGCGCGTGCCCGGCCGTTGATTATTTCAAGATCGCCGGCGCCTTCTTCGTTCCAGTTCGGCCCCATGTCAGCGCTGTCCGGGCGGTTGAAATCGTCCAGCAGGATCGGGGCGGCCTGGACATTGACGACACAGCACCCCAGCAGAACCAGGCAGGCGATGATCGTCTCTGAACCCAGGAGCCGGGGACGTTGTGCAAGGTGCGGTCGATGGCTTCTCGTGGAACTTGACTCTATGCGGGCCGACGGCCCGGACCTGGTGAACGCAGTAGGGGTCCGCTTTGTCGGTAGTGGGCTGGTAAGGCTCTTCGGTGTGTACATTGTTATCCCTTTCGATGTCTCCATCCAGATACGCTGCTAATGCCCAGGCTGTCTCCGAGTTGACCGAAATGGCGAAACCCGCGCCGACGGCGTACAAAGATGCGTTGTCCGATCCCGAAATCTCTCAGATACAGGTGCAGGTTGATACGAGAGAATCAAACAGTTCCTGCCTCAATTCAGATTCGACCGGCTCAGGTCGAATGACGCCAGCCGCTCCACTAAGGGACCGGCTCGCCTACATATAAGAGCATACCGTAAAATCCCGATTTACCAAGAGAACAGTGAAATCGGCGGCCCTGGTAAGAGTGAGTCGGCATCGCTGTATTTCACCGTTGCGCCATTGGAATGCGGCTATGTTGGCCGGGGCGACCGCTGGGCTGGCGGTTCCCTGCAGGTTGAGACGGCAGGGGTTCGCAAATCTGTGAGAAGAAGGCAGATGCGTCAAAACACGACACAAAAAAAGCGGCTCCCCGCATCAAGGCAGGAAGCCGCCGAAACACCCCTACGGGGAGTCGA
>CAYMSH010000278.1:0-8850 GCA_964392945.1 uncultured Planctomycetaceae bacterium
GCAACCTAACATGCGCCAAACTTGAAGAAATATATTCTCACATGCGATAGCCCTGTAACGCCTGCGACAGCAGTTTTGGCGTGATTTTGGCGGCTAAACGGCTATAATGACTGGACGACCCGCTTTTGGATGCGGCTTGGGATGCAGGGATCGCCGCATTGCACTTGGAGAAATCGCCCCATCGCCCTATTGGAGCCATCGGTAACCTCTACCGAACGCTCTGGCGTTGTTGGTGGTTTTTCCGGGAGTTCGACGCATCCAAACGACACAAGCCGCATCACGCGCCGAATAATTAATGACCAGCAAAGGGCTGAACCAGAAACATGAGCGTTAACCGCAATAATTCGCAGGAAGACCAGCAGGGACTCTATCGCGAGCAATACGAGCACGACGCCTGCGGCATGGGCGCCGTGGTCAGTATTGACGGGACCCGCAGCTACGACATTCTCGATCTGGGCAACCGGATCCTGATGAATCTCCAGCATCGCGGCGCCTCGGGAAGCGACGGGATCACCGGAGACGGAGCCGGCATCCTGCTGCAGATCCCGCATCGATTCCTTGAAGCCAAGACCGCCGCACAAGGCCTTACGCTGCCCCAGCAGGGCGCATACGGCGTGGCGATGGTCTTCAGCCCAAAAGACGAATCGCTGCGAACCCAGTGCGATCAGTTGCTGGCCCAAGCGATCGATCACTACGGTTTGACCCTACTGGGTCGGCGCGAAGTGCCGGGAGACACTTCCGGGCTCGGCGATCTGGCAAAGGCGTCTGAACCGTACATTCACCAGGTATTCATCGGCCCGGGCGCCGTAGCAAACGATGCGTTCGAGCGAACGCTCTACATGGCCCGCAAACGCGCCGAACGACTCGTAATCGAAACGCTAGGCCGCCAGGCCGACGACTTCTACATCTGCTCGATGTCGTCCCGCACGATCTGCTACAAAGGAATGTTCCTGGCGCCGCAGCTTTTCGGATATTACACCGACCTGTCGGACCGGATGATGGAATCGTCACTGGCCCTGGTCCACCAGCGGTACAGCACCAACACGTTCCCCGAGTGGAAACTGGCCCAGCCGTTCCGGATGATCGCACACAACGGCGAGATCAACACGCTCAGCGGAAACGCAAACAAGATGCGGGCCCGCGAGGGGCTGCTGCAGAGCCAGCTGCTCGGCGACGACCTGACGGACCTCAACCCGATCCTCACCCCGGGTTCAAGCGACAGCGCGCAGTTCGACAACGCCGTTGAACTTCTCGTCCGGGCCGGAAGATCACTGCCCCACTCGATGATGATGATGGTCCCTGAAGCTTTCGGAGCCAGCTATCACATCAGCACCGACAAGCGGGCGTTCTACGAATACCACTCGGCGATCATGGAGCCCTGGGACGGACCGGCGGCGATGGCGTTCACTGACGGACTGATCGTCGGCGGCATGCTCGACAGGAACGGGCTGAGACCCGGAAGATACGTCGTAACGACCGACGGACTGGTCGTCCTGGCCAGCGAGACCGGAGTAGTAGATCTGCCGCCCAAGCGGATCCGGGCCAAGGGACGCCTCAGACCCGGGCGCATGTTCCTGGTCGATACGCAGGCCGGACGCATCATACTCGACAACGAAATCAAAGGGCGAATCGCCCGGCGAAAGCCCTACCGCAGATGGCTGGCCGAACACCGCATCGAACTTCGCGGGCTGTTTTCCACGACAAAGGTCCAGACACCAGATACCGGAGTGCTCAACAGGCGGCTGCAGACTTTCGGATACACCCGCGAAATCCAACGCGAGATCCTCCTGCCGATGGCGATCGACGCTCAAGAAGCCGTCGGCTCGATGGGAACCGACACGCCGCTGGCGGTCCTGTCGGACAAGCCCAAGCTGCTGTTTGAGTACTTCAAGCAGTTGTTCGCACAGGTCACCAATCCGCCTATCGATCCGCTGCGCGAAGGCCTGGTGATGTCGCTAATGAGCTTCGTCGGCCAGCAGCGGAACCTGCTGGACGAAAGCCCAGAACACTGCCACATGCTCAAACTGCCCCACCCGGTCCTGACTAATGAGGACATGGGCCTTCTCAAGGCGTCCAGGCGCGACGACCTGACGGTGACATCCGTTGACGCCCTGTTCGACGCGGGCGACGACAATCCCGGACGAGCCCTGGAAAAAGGTGTCGAAGAACTCGTGCAGAATTGCGTTCAAGCCGTCGAAGACGGAACGTCGCTTATCGTGATCTCCGATCGCAACTTCACCTCCGACGCCGCGCCGATACCGATCCTGCTGGCCACGTCGGCTGTCCACGAAGCGCTGCTGGGGCGCAAGCTCCGCGGGCGGACCGGGATAATCGTGGAAACCGGCGAAGCTCGCGAAGTAATGCACTTCTGCATGCTCTGCGGTTACGGCGCCAACGCCGTCAACCCGTACCTGGCGTTCGACGCGATGAACGAGCTGTCCCATCGCGGCGAGATACCCGAACATATCGACGCCGAACAGATAGTCGACAACTACATCGCCGCGGTCAAGAAAGGCATCCTCAAGACGATGTCGAAGATGGGCATCTCCACGCTGAGAAGCTACCAGGGCGCCCATTTGTTCGAGGCCATTGGCATTAATCGCAGCGTGATCGACGCTTACTTCACCGGCACGGCCTCTCGCGTCCAGGGCGTAGACATCGACACGATCGCACGCGAATCGCTGGCCCGGCACGCCAAGGCGTACGCCGAAGCGGTCCCGGCGGAAATGGCGTTGGACTTCGGCGGCGAATACAGCTACCGGGTTGACGGCGAGGGGCACCTCTGGAACCCCGACACGGTCTCGCTGCTGCAGCACGCCGTGCGAAACGGCGATGCCGACACATACGCAAAGTACGCCGAACTGATCAATAACCAGTCCAGGAAGCTGTTCACGCTTCGCGGCCTGTTCGAGTTCGCAGTCGGCGAGCCGATCGAACTGAACGAAGTGGAGCCGGCCGGCGAGATCGTCAAGCGGTTCTGCACGGGAGCCATGTCGCACGGTTCGATCAGCCAGGAGACCCACGAAACGATGGCCCTGGCGATGAACGGCATAGGAGCGATGAGCAACACCGGCGAAGGCGGCGAGGACCCGGCGCGATACGAACCGTCGAACAACGGCGTTTCGCTCAACAGCAAAATCAAGCAGATCGCCAGCGGGCGATTCGGCGTGACTATCGAGTACCTGTCCCAGGCCAAAATGCTGCAGATAAAAATGGCCCAGGGCGCCAAGCCCGGCGAGGGCGGACAGCTTCCGGGTTTCAAAGTCACAGAAGATATCGCCAAGCTGCGTCACGCGACCCCCGGAGTGACGCTGATATCTCCCCCGCCGCACCATGACATCTATTCGATCGAGGATCTGGCCCAGCTCATCTACGATCTGAAGTGCACCAATCCCGAGGCGCAAGTCTCTGTCAAGCTCGTAAGCGAAGTCGGCGTCGGCACGATCGCCGCCGGCGTGGCGAAAGGAGCGGCTGATGAAGTGCTGATCTCCGGACATGACGGAGGCACCGGCGCGAGCCCGCTTTCGTCGATCAAGCACACCGGCGGGCCGTGGGAGCTTGGACTGGCCGAAGCCCAGCAGACCCTCGTCCGCAACAACCTGCGAGACAGAGTATGCCTCCAGGCCGACGGGCAAATGAAGACCGGACGCGACGTCGTGGTAGGCGCCCTGCTCGGGGCCGAGCGATTCGGTTTCGGCACCGCACCGCTGGTTGCGCTGGGATGCTGCCTGATGAGGAAATGCCATTTGGGCACATGCCCGGTAGGCATCGCCGCACAAGACCCCAAACTCCGGGCCAAGTTCACTGGCAAGCCCGAGCACCTGCAGCAGTTCATGATGTTCGTGGCCGAGGAAGTGCGGACCATTATGGCCCAACTGGGCTTCCGCAAGTTCGACCACATGGTCGGACAAACCGAAAAACTCCAGGCCCGCAAAGCCGTAGACCACTGGAAGGCCAAAGGCCTGGACCTCTCGGCAATCCTCTACAGCTCCGATCCCAATGGCGGACCGGTAAGGCAAATCCGCAACCAGCCGGACATGCTCGACACGCACCTGGACTGGTCGATCCTGCACGCTGTCGAAGAGAGTATTGAGACACGCGAAAAGATCTCGTTCGAGCTGCCGATCAAGAACATACACCGCACCACGGGCGCCATACTCAGCAATCGAATCGCCAAAGCCCACGGCTCTGCGGGCCTGGACGACAGCACGATCAACGTAACGCTGAACGGCTCGGCCGGGCAGAGCTTCGGAGCCTTCCTGGCCCCGGGCGTGACATTCCGCCTCGTCGGCGACAGCAACGATTACCTTGGCAAGGGCCTCTCCGGCGGGCGGATCGTAGTCCAGGCGCCGCCTGAGGCTCCGTTCCCGGCCCACGAGAATGTTATCGTCGGCAACACCGTCCTGTACGGCGCCACGTCGGGAGAAGTGTTCATCAACGGCCTGGCCGGAGAACGGTTCGCCGTGCGAAACAGCGGAGCGATAGCCGTTACCGAAGGCGTTGGCGATCACGGCTGCGAATACATGACCGGCGGAACAGTGGTGGTGCTGGGCCCGACGGGTCGAAACTTCGCGGCCGGCATGAGCGGAGGCACCGCATACGTGCTCGATGAACACCAACTGTTCGACACGCTGTGCAACCTGGACCTCGTCGACATCGAACCGGTCCTGGAATCCGAAGACATAGACAAGCTGCACGCACTGATAACCCAACACCACGAATGGACCAACAGCCTGCGAGCCGGACACATTCTCGACAGGTGGCGAGACATGCTGGGCAGATTCGTAAAGATCGTGCCGATAGATTATCGAAGGGCCATACAGAGAATGAGAGATCGGGAAGACAGACAAGGCGACTCGACACCGGCTACCGAGGAGGTGTTCCATGGGTAAACCGACCGGATTCATGGAATACCAGCGTCTCGCGGCCCCCCGCCGCCCGGTAAGCGAACGGGTCAGAGACTACCTGGAAATCAACCTTCCGATGACCGAAGAACAGATGAACCAGCAGGCCGCGCGATGCATGGACTGCGGTATTCCGTTCTGCCACGGATACGGATGCCCCGTAGCCAATCGAATCCCCGAATTCAACGATCTGGTCTACCAGGGAAGATGGAGCCAGGCGTGCAAAATGCTCCACGCAACGAATAACTTCCCGGAAATCACCGGTCGACTCTGCCCCGCCCCGTGCGAGGCCGCCTGCACGCTGAACATCAACGATGATGCGGTCTCGATCAAGCAGATCGAACTGGAAATCGTCGAACGAGGCTTCGCCGAAAACTGGGTCGAGCCGATTATCGCCGATAAGAAAACCGGCAAGCGAGTAGCCGTAGTAGGCTCCGGCCCCGCCGGCCTGGCCGCTGCCCAACAGCTCGCGCGAGCCGGACACGACGTCGTCGTATTCGAGCAGGACAAGAAGATCGGAGGGCTGCTGCGATACGGCATCCCGGACTTCAAACTCGAAAAGAACATCATCGATCGCAGGCTCGAGCAGATGCACGCAGAAGGCGTGGAGTTCCAGACCGACGTTATCATCGGCAAGGACCTGTCGCTGAAATACCTCCGCCAGCAGTTCGATGCGATCTGCCTGGCCCTGGGCGCCGGCCAGCCGCGAGATCTCGGCGTGTCGGGACGCGGACTGGACAACATCCACTTCGCCATGGATTACCTCGCTCAGCAGAACAGGATCAACTCCGGCGAGGGCATCGGCGATCAGAAACAGATACGCGCCAAGGACAAAGTAGTTGTCGTCATAGGCGGCGGCGACACCGGCAGCGACTGCGTAGGAACCGCCATCCGCCAGGGCGCTCGCGCGGTGCACCAGTTCGAGATACTGCCCAAACCGCCGGAGGGTCAGGACCCAGGCGCCCCCTGGCCGCTCTGGCCGAAAATCCTGAGAACGTCGACCTCACACGAAGAAGGCTGCCAGCGCCGCTGGGGGATTCTGACCAAGCGATTCATGGGCGCCGGCGAACGGGTGAGCCAGCTCCGCGGCTGCGAGGTCACCTGGGCCCAATCACGCGGCAAGTGGAAAATGAACGAAGTGCCCGGATCAGATTTCCAGATGGACGTAGACCTGGTCCTGCTGGCGATGGGATTCCTGCATGTGGTCCGAGAGGGCCTCGTGGAGAAATTCGGCCTGCAGTGCGATCCAAACGGAAACCTCGTGGTTGATGAAAACCACCAGACTTCCATACCCGGAGTGTTCTCCGCCGGCGACTCGGTCTCCGGAGCATCGCTGATAGTTCGCGTAATAGACGCCGGCCGCAAAGCAGCGGCTTCGATAGACCGCTACCTGCAGGACGCATGAGCGTCGCGGCTTAGCGTTTCTTGACCGTCAGGCTGATGCCGAAGCCCTCCATCATAATGAACGAAGTGTCGAGCTTCGGGTTAGTGGTGATCGCTTTGATGTAACGCGGGTCGGGTTTCGGCAGTCGCATGTCGTGCCCCAGGATCAGTCCGCCCGGGCGGACCAGCGGCAGGAGTTTGGCCAGGTAGTCGACATACCCCTTCTTCTCGGCGTCGAGGAACACTACGCCGATCGGTCCCTTGAGTTGCTTGATCGTTTCGTGTGCGTCGCCTTTTACGATCGTTATAATGTCGTCGACGCCGGCCTTCTTGAAGTTCGCTCGCGCCAAGGCGATCATTTTCGGATTGATCTCGTGTGTGATAACCCGACCGCCAGTCGCCCGGGCCCCGAGCGCCAGCCAGATCGTAGAGTAACCGCTGGAGGTGCCGACCTCGACAACGCATTTGGCGCCGCTGGCCTCGACGAGTTGACGCAGGACGCGACCCTCCCTGGTGGTGATATTGAGATACCATTTGCCCTTGGCCATCTCCCCAAGCGCCGCCAACGCCTTTTTCTCTTTGGCGTCTCGCCCCAGCGGGGGTTTGTCGATCTTCGGAGCCCCGCCATAGGCGAACCCCATGCGTTTGGTAACGTCTCTTGCGCCCTTGTCACCAGATCCCCGGGTCGGCTTCCCCGGACTTGTGGCGACCAAATCGCCGACGAGGACGTCCAGTTTCTTGTCCAGAATGACACCCGCCGCCGAATCAGGCCGAACAAGATCTACTCGCAGATTGGCGACGAACTTCGAACCGCGGAATACCCTGAGCACCATCTTCTTCTTAACACCCTTGGCGAGCCCGACATTGACGCTGGCGACGCCGCCGGAAACCGCGATAACTTTCCCCGAGACCACCCGCCCCGTCGTCGTAACCGCTGGCGGTGAATCGCTCTTCACCGCTGCCCCCCTTTCCAGACCATCGGGCCCCGCGGTCTTCTCGGCCTGGAGTTCCTTTATCTGGAGAGCATACTGTTTGCTCATATTCTCAAGACGGCGAATCACCACCTCCGCCTGATCAAGTTCCCCCGTGAGTTCCCTGGACAACTGGTTAGCTCTCTCGGCAGACCGAGCACGGGCGGCCTGTTCACCCAAAAGGGCCTTCTGGAGTCTATTCACCGCGGCGCGGAGAGCCTTGATCTCGTCGTCTTTCTCATCGCCCCGCACTGGATCGGGGAATCCGCCCCAAACCCCCAGAATTACAACCAGCGCATAGGCGAACGTTAGATTTCTCGACATATGGAATCTCCTTCGAATCATGATACTGACCCTTATCGTCGCCCGCCGAGTGCGGCAATCACCTTCAAGCCCCGACAGAATCCGCAGAACACACCGAACCGCAGGCCGGGCCGCTCAAAGCCTCGCCAGGCAACGCCAACCGGTCTATTCTACATCCGCCAGGGCGCAAAGACTACCCCTGCTCGGCGAACCAAGCCGCCGAGCAGGGGAAAAACGTTGCTGTATTTGCCTTGTGCGAACTATTCCTTGAACTCTATGAGTTCCATCACCGGCGCCATCTTGCCCATCATGTCAGTCTCGCTCTTGACGATCCAGCCGGGAACTTCCTTACACATGTAGCTCTTGGAGGTGATCTTCTTGCCGCCGGCCTCTGTAACGGTCTGCCAGACTTCACACTTGAGCGACTTGCCGCCTACTGTCAGCGTCTCGTCGGCGAGTTTCTCGCCCTTGTGATCGGCCTTTCCGTCGGGGTTCGCCTTGCCGACAGGAGCGGTCTTGCCGTATCGAGGAAAATCCTGGTTCCGCACCATCGGCGTCGGCATCGCGGGAATTACAGTGGTCATTTTCACTGTAACGGTGTCGTCAGTGACCTTGACGACCTCCTGGGTCATAGTCATGTTGTTCTGCATCTTGAACTTGACCATCGTTCCGACTTTGGCGTCGGACCAGCCGGTCTTGATCTTAGTATCGGTCGGCGCAACCTTGGGCGTCACAGGCGGCTTCACCTCGGGGGGTGTAACCACAGGCGGCGGCGTGACTACAGGCGGAGTAACCACAGGAGGCGTAACTACGGGAGGCGTAACTACCGGCGGGGTTACTTCAGGAGGCGTAACTACAGGAGCGGGTTTTGTAGTCGGCGTGGGCTTCTCCGGCTCTTCCGGCGTCTCGGCCCCATTTCCACAGCCGGCCACTAGAATCGTCATCGCGACAAAGCACATCAACAGCAGGAACATAGATTTGCGATACATGGTTCGTCTCCTTTTCAGCGACATTTCAGGATAGCGTTTCTCCCGGTCCCGGTGCACGTAGGGATAACAGGATTCCAAAGTAATTCTATACCGCACTTTGCGTTTGACAAGTCGAATTCAAAATCTTATCGATCGACGCCGGTCCGATCACGGCCCGCCAGTACAACAAGAACCCTGACACCCCTTGCCAATCGCCCTGAAATTATGTATTGTACGCCCCGTAGCTTATGACGTTCGTACAATACAAGACGCCGGAGTGGCGGAATTGGCAGACGCGCGGGATTCAAAAGCCCTAAAGGC
>CAYMSH010000279.1:0-8820 GCA_964392945.1 uncultured Planctomycetaceae bacterium
GGCCTTCTTTTTCTCGGAGGCCGGATTGGCTGCATTCGCGGCTATTTGTTTGGCCTTTGCAGCAGCGTTCTGTGCGGCTTGCTCGGCGGCTTTGGAAGCAGCGGCCGTGGCGGATATCTGCTTCGTTGCATTGGCCAGGGCAAGATCTAGTGCTTTTTTCTGCGCCGAGAGGCCCGCCAGCTTCTTTGCGGCCGCGGCGGACTGGGTCTTGGCTTCCTTCTGGCTTTTCCGCGCTAATGTCAGTGTCGCGGCGGTAGTAGCAACGGCTTTGCGCTTGGCCGCGGCCCGGTCGGCGGCCTGTTTTTTAATCTCGGCGACTCTCTCGAGTTCCTTTGCCGCGGTCTCTGCTGCTGCGGCAGCCGGTACTGCAGAAGCCAGCCGCCTCTTGATGCTGGCCAGGCCCGCGTCGGCCAGTTTCTTCTGCGCCGTGGCGCGGCGGAACTTCTGGTCCGCGGCATTGGCCAGATTCTGCGGGGTCTGCTGGGCTGCTCTTGCGCGGGCCAGAACGGCTTTCGCCGCGTCGGCGGTTTTGCGCTTAGCGGCCGCATCGGCTGCGGCCTGCTGGGTGAGCTCCTTGGACCTTGCGGCGCGCTTGATCATGGCCTTGGCGGCCGCGTCGGCCTGCACGGCGGCCCGTTCGGCGGTCTGGTAAGCCGTATCCGCCGCCATTGCCAACTTCCTGGTTTTGGCCAGGGCGGCGTAGGCCGCCTTCTTCTTGGCAGGCGCTTCGGCCAGGTTCTTATTGGCCGAAGCAACGCGAGCGATCGCTGTTTTCTGGGCCAGTTGCGATTGAGCCAGTGCGGCTTTCGTCGCGTCTGCGGCTTTGCGCCAGGCGGCGGCTTCTTCGGTAGCCTGTTTCTTTTCGTCGGCCGGCGTGCCGGCGCTGGCGAGGGCTTGCTTGGCCTTGGCTGCTGCTGACTGCGCGGTTCGCTCTGTGGCCTGATAAGTTGCTGCGGCTGCTGCGAGCCGTTTCTTGACGTTGAGCAGAGCGGCGTCGGCGGCCTTCTTCCATGCCGGGGCGCTGGTGAGTCTCTTGGCGCTGGCCGTGGCCCAGGATTGTATTTGCTGCAGTTTCTTCTGTGCCTGGGCCTGTGCGCCCTTGGCGGCGTCTGCTGCTTTGCGTTTGGCGAAGGCCTGGGTTACGGCTTGCTGCTTCTTCGCCGCCGACACCGTCCTGGCGTTGGCCTCTGCGGCTGACGCAGCTTTGTCGGCCGCCTGGTAAGCAGCCCTCGCCGCGTTGAACTTGGTGGTGAACGGGGCCAGAGCCTTGTCGGCGGCATTCTTCCGCATTTCCGCTTCGGCCAGCTTTTTGGGCGCGGCGATAACCTGGGCCTGCAAATTCTTCTCGTTTCGCCGTGCTCGGGTTACAGTAGCCTTGGCTGCGTCGGCTATTCTACGTTTGGCGGTTGCTTGAACGGCGGCTCTCCTGGCTTCCGTGGCGAGCTTGCCGGCGGCGTCTGAGGCGGCTTTTGCTACGATTTGGGCTTGTCGAGCCATTTTCTCGGCCGCATCGTAAGCTTGTTGCAGCGGCGCGGCGGCA
Source organism: uncultured Planctomycetaceae bacterium (assembly GCA_964392945.1). Taxonomy (GTDB): domain Bacteria; phylum Planctomycetota; class Phycisphaerae; order SM23-33; family SM23-33; genus BS750m-G57. The sequence continues at coordinate 1,541 of CAYMSH010000279.1, forward strand.
GCCTTGGCCGCGACAAGCGCCTTGTCAAGAGGGGGCTTGGCCTTTGTCGCCTCGGCCAGGGCCTTTATCGCCGCGGGCAAGTTGAGTTCGGCCTGCTTCAACTCTTTTACGCCCGGGGCTCCTGCCAGGTTCCTGTTAGTAGTGGCCCGCAGTCGCTTCGCGTTGGCCGCTTTCCTCGCAGCGGCGTACGCCTTGTCGGCCGTTTGCATGATGACCCTTATCGGGCCGACAGCCGCTTCAGCAGCCCTGGCCGCCTTGGCGGCGGCGTCATAGGCAGCCTTGGCCTTGACCTCGGCGGCTATCTTGGCCTCCGCTCCGAAGGACAGCGAGCCCAACGACGCCAGCACGAAAACGACAAGTGCAATCGCCTTTGTCTTCATCAAAAGTCACCTCTACTGGAATTCCCCGAAACCGCTTTCAGGCGGTAAGATGTCAGTGGGCCCGCGACTATCGCAAGGCCCTGAGAATTATTGTATCCGAAACGGCCCGTTGGGCAAGGAAGAATCTGCAGTTTGGGCCTCGGATTACTCCCTGGATCGGGCTCGGCGGGACATGGCCTTGTTCTCTTTGTGGATGCGGCGAACTTCGGCTGTCGAACGGACCCACAGGTCCATAACCGAGCCGCCGTAGATCGGATCGCCCGCATACGCCAATGTCGCTCCGCCGTACTTCTTGTGCGCGTTTGTGATCCGCTGGCGCAGGCGGGCGATATGTGCGCTCGCCGGCCACGCGGCTCCGGTCTCCTTCTTGCGTTTCTTGTCGTTCAGGCCGCTGTACTTCCGCGCGGTGCGTTCGTCGCCGGCGAACATGCAGCCAAGATCGCGAAGTGCGATCGGTCCGCGCGCCGGATGGTTCCTCTGGAGTTGTCTGTACTTCCCGATGATCGCGCCGGTCTCGTTTCGCGTTCGCTCTGCTATGGCGCCAGTGCACTTCTCTCCGGTCGCGTAGATCGACATGTGCTGGAAGAACGCCTTGACGCCAATGTGCAGTTTCCCGAAGTCCTGGTGGATCGTCGTGCCGTCACTCTCGGTAATGCCGACCCCGGCGACGTTGAAGTTCTCGGCTTTGGCGCGCCGCCCGTACTTGTAGAAGCCCGTTTCGTGGAGCGACTGGACCAGCAGCGCCGGCCAGTTCATCCGCCTCTTGCCCGACAGCACAAACTCCCGACCGACATGGCGGAACGTCTGTGCGACGTTATCGAATCCCTCCGGCAGCGTATGGCCGCGGGCCTTGATCTGTGCGTTGATGTACTCCTGCCAGGCCTTGGCGTCGTCCAGGTCCTCAGGGATCTGCTGCTCGGCCGGGCCGATCACCAGACGCGTTTCGAAACTCAGGGCCTGCTTGCCGCCGGCCAGCGGGGCGGGCTTCCCGACCGGTTGGCTCTTCGGCTCGGCGAGTTGCGCGTGAATTGCTTTGGCGGTCCGCAGCGCCAGGGCCTTGGCCCGGGCGTAATCGAAGTGGCTCTTGCGGGCGCTGAGGCTCAGCTTGAAACGCCACGGGCCGTCGATCACGAAGATGCTTATCTTCCCATGGTTCGGCGAACTGGGGCGCCGAAAAAGCGGATTGGACTTCTTTGGCGCCGCCGGTTTCGGGGCGCTGATCGTTGCGTAATCGCCGATGTCGAGCGGTTCGAGCTTGAGCTTCTTCGCCTGGGCGCGCTGGCTGGCCAGCCCCGCGGCGCTCAGCGCTCGGCCCCTGGCGAGCATCAGTCTGAATGTGCTCAAGCGGGCGGGCATTCCCCGCACACCAGGGGTGCTCTTGTGAAATGCCTTTTCCACGTACCAGGACCGTGACGTTTCCTTGCCGGAAGCCTTGAACTCCGGCGGGATAACGCCTGCGGCCCGCTTCCAGACGCTTGTCAAATCGTCAGCGCCGTCAGCACGATGTGCGCCAGGACAGGCCAGCAGCACCGCTATTGCGGCTAGGGCGAGCCGAACGAATGGGTATTTATTCAATCGCATGGCCGGTATCTCCTTAACCGCCCGTTTCGCCGGTCCCCTGTAGCACAGAGACCGTTTCCGGGCCAGGCATTATAGCGCCCGATCCGGCATATTTCATTCCGCCGGGGCAATACCTGCGGTAGGGCATGACGCCCCGATGTCGTCGATTCAGCCATGGGGTTGTTGCGATGGCGTCGAGCCGCCGTTCATGGAGGCCCATGACGCCGATTTTACCGTTTCACAAAGCCTCGTGGCTGCGTAGAATGCGTCGTTGAACGTCTGGCCCAACGGCCCGCTGGGCCAGGATTTGGCGGCTGTCTGAATCCCGGGGTCGTATAGCGCCGACGGAGTCCAGGACCGTTATGCTGAAACTTCATTCCATCGCGATTGAACTCACGCCGCGCTGCAATCAGCGGTGCGTCTACTGTTACAACGCCTGGCGCGGCGGCGAGATCACGCCAGGCCAGGAACTGTCTGGAGAAGTAATTCGCCGGCTGGTAGACCGTATTGGCTCCGAGGCCGAACTCGATCAGGTCACGTTGAGCGGGGGCGAGCCGTTCCTGAGGGCGGATATCTTCGACATTATTGACCATATCAACTCCCGCGGTCTCAGGGTGGCGTTGATTTCCAACGGAGGCCTGATCGACGAGCGTTGCGCCGAGATGCTCGCCGCACGGGATGTCGCCTACGTGCAGGTCACGCTGGCCGGATGCGACGCCGATATGCACGACTCGCTCTGCGGCTCCGGCGCGTTCGATGCGGTGATGCGCGCGATTGCCACGCTCGGTTCGGCCGGCGTGAGCGTCGGAGGCTCGCTGCTCTGCACGCACAAGAACTTCGGCGCCGCGTTGGAGACGTTGTCGCTCATGTACGACGCCGGCGTTCGGAGCCATTTCGCATTCAACCGGTTTAATCCCTCGGGTCATGCGGTCTCGCATATGCGCGATCTGATGCCCACCCGTTCGGACGTGCTGTTGTCGATCCGGGCCGCTGACCAGTTCGCCAGGGCCCGCGGACTGACTATCCACTGCACCATGCCGATCCCGCATTGTATGGTCAGCGAAGAGGACTATCCGAACATCAGTTTTGGCCAATGCAGCGCCGGTTCGGACTGCGCCGAGTACGCCGTGGACTCCCGTGGGCGATTGAAGCTGTGTCCGCTTCAGAAACAGTCTATCGGCAGCCTGCTGGAGATGAGTCTGTCCGATCTGCTCGCCACAGGCGCCGCCGAGCGGTTCCGATCGGCGATCCCGGCGTTCTGTGAGCCTTGTCCGCACCGCGCCGGTTGCCTGGGAGGCTGCGGAGCCGCGGCTGAGTGGATATTCGGTCAAGCCGCCGAACTAGACCCGTTCCTGGCCCAACACGTTATGCTCGACTACGAAAAGCGCATTGGCTCTTGATCTGCGACCCCGCGACGCGATACCATGCGTCCATACGTTACTATGCTGGCGTCATATGTAGTTCTTCTGAAAGGGAAACGATCATGGCCGACAATCGTCCTCGTAGCGAAGAAGACACCCAAGCGATCATGAACCGCAGACGCTTTCTCATCAAGTCGACGCTGGCCGGAGCCGTCTTGAGCGGCTCGCTGAGCGGCTGCAAGCCCGAATCTACGGCCGAATCCGAGCCAGAGCCCGAGGCCTGCCTGTCCATAATCCTCCCGACCGCCACCCAGCCCAAGCCCTGTCTTGAAGTTGAGTCCCAACCCGCCGACGAGAAGCCCGTTCGGCCCACTCCGAAAATATGCCTGAGCAGAGTGCCTGTCAAACCGAAACCCCCGATTCCCACTACTGTTCCCGTTGATACTCCTCCTCCGGAACTACTACGGCCGTGTTTGTCCATCAGGATTCCGCCCCGAGCACCGGGCCAGACTCCGTGAACCGCCGGGTCTCGGTGTTGCTGCTGGCGCCGGCGAGCACGTGCGGGTATGAGGGCGACTTCGGCGACCCGCATCTGGTGGCTTTGGGATCGTACCTCCAGGCCCGCACTGACGCCGATGTCGAGATTATCGACCTCGACTGCGAACCGTTCCTGGCGGCCCCCAATCCGCAGCGAATCTTCAGCCGCGACTTCGACGTAGTCGGCGTCTCGTGCTACAGTTCCTACACCTACCTGACATCATTTTATCTCGGTTGTGAGATCCGTCGGCGGAATCCGGGCGCAGTTCTGGTTGTCGGAGGCTACCACCCCAGCGCACGGCCCGGGGACTTCCTGAACCTGCCCGACTCGCCGCTGGAGGAAGCCTCTCCATTCGATCACGTGATTGTCGGCGAGGGCGAGGAGCCTCTGCTGCGCATTGTCGCCGCGGCGGGGCGGGGCGAGAGGTTAACCGAGGCGGTGCTCGGTCCGCAGCCCCTGGGCGAGTTGGACGATCTGCCGGACCTGGACTGGAGTTTGATGGACCGCTACCGGACCGTCGCCGCGACTAGAGGCGGACAGGCAATGATCCACTTCAGCCGCGGATGCCCCTTCAACTGCAGCTTCTGCATGGAGCGGTCAAAGGGCGAATCGACGTGGAGGGCGCTCTCGCCGGCGCGCGCCGAGCGGGAGTTGTTGGCGCTGCATCGTTGGCGCGGCCTGGAGGACCAGTCGCTCTTTATCGCCGACGCCGTGTTCGGACTGGACCCCCATTGGCGGAGAGAGACTCTGTTGCGTATCGCTCGTCTTGATGTGAGGCCCGCGAGTATCTGGACATTGACCCGCGCCGATCTCGTCGATGCCGAAGACGTGCGACTGTACCACAAGGCCGGCTTTGGGCTGGGATTCGGGCTCGAGTCCGGTGATGTCGATCTCCTGAAATTGATCGACAAGGCCGGTCGAAGCGCCGATTTTCTCGATCGGTTTATCGATCTGGCCGCCGAGGCGTCGGCTGTTGGTTTGCCGTGGGGCGCCAACATGATTTCCGGGCACCCGGGCGAGACACCCGAGAGTCTCCGCCGCTCGGCCCGGTTCGCCGCCAGGCTGTTCCTCGAGACACCGGGACTGACCGGCTTCCTGTCTGTTGACCCGTTTCGACTGTATCCCGGATCGCTGATCGACAGGCAGTTGGCCTGGTTCGAACAACGTTTCGGCACGCGAGTGCATCGCCGGCGATGGTGGAACTTCTCCGAGCAGTCGTTCAACTCCGAATGGATCGACCCGTCGGCGGATCTGGACTACCGTCGCAAGGAGACGCTGGCGGCCGAACTTTTCGAGCCGATTGTAGACGGTGTCGCCGATCGGTTCGCCTATCGTGGTCCGGCTCGGGAGTACTTTCTCCGCAGCGTTGCTCGCATGAAGCGGGAATTCGCCGCATCCAAACGCCTGCGGAACATTTCCGACTACCATCTGTGGCGCGGGTTGAGCGGCCAGGGCGAATCACGCCTGGTTGACGATACCGAGGCCCAGGCGTTGTTTCGCCGAGCGCGGCGGGAGGAGATTGATGCGATCGGCGCAGAGATCGGCGACTGGCCCGAGCGGATCGTCCAGGCCGTCATCGACGAACCGCGAGAGCGATACGTCCCCGACGATCAGGTGCTCGAGTCATGGCGGGACGTGAGTCTCTCGCTGGCGGACGATGAATCTTCGACGCTCTCGGCTTTGCACGCGTACCTGATCAACTACACGCTGCTGGACCTCCAGCCGGGCGATCGGCTGATCGAGATAGGCGGCGGGACGGGTTACGGGGCGGGAGTTGCGGCCCGCATCGTCGGTGACGGAGGCAGTGTAGTCACGTTCGAGATCATCGAAACGTTGGCCCAGGCCGCCGGCCGGAACCTGGCCGATCGGAAGAACGTTACGGTTGTTTGCGGCGACGGACTGTCGCGTGAGTCGCTGGGGTCATTCAACAAAGTTGTGCTGACCTGCGCCGTTCACGGCGTTCGACAGCAGTATCTCGACGCACTACCCGAAGGCGGCCGCCTGCTCGCTCCGGTCTTCGGCGATGATGACCAGCAGGTGCTGACGTGCTGGAGACGCACCCGGGACCGGATTACCGTTTCGCATCACGGTCAGGTTCGTTACGTCTCCGGCGTAGAAGACAAGCTGGCGTGATGGACCCGGGCGAAATGGATCGGTTACAGATCCAGTTGTTCCACGGCCGTTGTCATTTCCGGTGCCAGGAATTCGCCTCGCACAAATCGTCGGGCCATTTCGATCGGCCTGGCGTTGGGGAACAGGCCGCCCAACCACGTCAGATGCGGTTGTTCCCATTGGCTCTGGCCGAAGAATCGCGCCGCGGCGGTTAGTGCGGCGTTTTCGACAGCAATGAAGCCGGCGTATCCGTCTCGATTTGGCGCCGTGGATTGTTCCGACGCTGCGGTGTGTTGAATGCGCCAAACGAAGTACTCGTGGCATCCCTGTATTACCGGGTGCATTCTGGCCACGCCGAGTTCCTCGTCGACTGTTCCGACGATAATTGTCGGTCTTGCTTCGGTTAGATGCAGAACGCGTCCGTGAGTCCGTAGCGGCGGCGACAGCATCCACGCCGGTTCGCACAGACCGGGCAGTTCGTCTGCAATGTTGCTGAGTTGTGCGGCGAATACTTTGGAATAGCTTCTCGCTCGCGGCGATACGGTGTTCCGCCAGAATGTTTCGTATCCGCATTCAAGTTCTCCCCAGACGGCCGTGCGGAACAGTTCGGCCAGCGGAGCCTGGGTGTCTGATCGGATATCGTCGACCAGGCGACGGGATTCGGGCCGGAGCCATACCAACTGGTCGAAGTCTATAGTGATGTCACGCATAAACGCTTCTGCGTCATCCCACAGGATTGGCCAGGCGTTCAGCAGGAAACCCCGCTTGGACGTATCGTACAGTGACGCCATGATCGTCGCGTCGCTCAGCATTGTCCTGCGAGCGTCGCGATCGGCGAAGTGCCGCTTGCTCCAGTTGACATATGTGTCATCGTACAGGCAGGACGCATCGCTCGCCGCGACGGGTGTGTGTGACAATACGTGGTAAACCACATCGCACCACAGATCGCTTGCGATATCGTCGATGCCGGAGGATGTTGGAGGATTGGGCATCCCTACAGTATATTCAGCCAGCGGCGGATTGAGAGTCCAAAAAGCGGTACTGCGATCGTCTCAAAGAAATCCTTCATGTCGGATTCCTTGTCGATACCGAGCCGGTTGGAGATCAGTCATCGAATACGATGCACACCTTGCCGGTTTGGCCCTTGTCGGCCAGGTCGTACGCTTCGGCTGCCCGGGACAGCGGAAGGAAGACATCCGGCGTGCTGGTGTCCTGGGGATTGAGCCCGTGTCGATCGAGAAACTCGACTAGCTCCTCCAGGTGTTTCAGCGACGTGACCCACGATCCGTACAGTGTGATCTGGTTGTGGATCAGGACCTGCGAGACGTC
>CAYMSH010000280.1:0-8818 GCA_964392945.1 uncultured Planctomycetaceae bacterium
GATGCTCGTGTCGCCTTCGGGGCCCTTGAAGGCGAAGACTACTGTTTTTGCGTCGAACGACAGGTCCGGGTCGCGGTAAACTCCCGTGCCGAGCGTTTCAGGCGTTTGGGGATCGATAATAGCGCGGACTTTCTGTTCGGCGATCGGGGCAGTCGGGTTTTCGATAACGTATATCCCGCCGCCGGGACGGTAAGGCAGATACTCATCATATATATGCGGAGCGTAGTAGGGGTTTCGCTTCACGAACAGCAGCGGGGCGTCGAGCTCGCCGATGCGGACCTTTCGCACGGCGGCCCACAACGCCTGGACGCGTTTGATCGCGTCGGCGTCTTGTGAGTCTACGGCCTTGCGGATGTCGGCGAACGATTTGGCGGCTGACTGTATTTCGGCCAGTGCCTTTTTCGCAGCGGCCGTGTCGCCGGACTCATCGGCGATCAGTTTTGCGATGCCCTTTTCCAGAGCCGACAGCGTTGCGGCGTTGAAGTTACCCTCGACAACAAGCGGTTTGGCGGCCCGTCCGCCTCTGGAGGGGGTGGGCGATTGGTTGATGGTCTTTTCCAGTTTGGAGCCCTTGAACGCTTTACCTTCGAAGATCCTGAACAGCACGTTGCCTTTGGTGCTGGCGGTGCGGTTGATTCCGACTTGAGCTTCGAATCGTACGTACTTGCCGGAGAGTTTGTAGATCACCACGCTGTTTGCGTGTGCGAACAGACCGTGGGCCATCTTCACCCCGCCGACCGAAAGCGGAGTGTTGTCCGGTCCCTTGTTCAGTGAGAAGGCGCCCCATCCGATTCGCACCGAGACCGGCTTGAGGTCAACGAGTTTCGTCTTGGCGCCCTTGGCGTCGATGAGTACGGCGTTTCCCCAGACGGCCTGTCCCCAGGAGTATCCCACTGCGGTAAGGGCCAGCGAATCGAATCCGCTGACGTTCGCCGACAGCAGATCGGGTTTCTGTCCGCCCTGTTTGATCGTGCTGACGGCTACTGGCCCGGCGGGCTTTGGCTTAGGTGCGGCATGGATGCCGAGGGTGCAGGCCAGCCCGGCCGCGACGAAGGTCAGTGACAGTGCGATTCGTTGCTTGCAGTTCATCGTATCTCCTTACAGGTGATTGCCGACCAGTTCAGTCGGCGGCCCGTTCGCTATGCCGTCAAGCCTTTATCTTATGCCGACAGGGCGCCAAATGGCAACCTTCCTGACCGCGGGGATATCGCGCGGCGATGGCGGCGATATGGGTTTTCCCCTGAGTTGACATAATAGGCAATATCCGGCATAATCGCCCGTTACTCCGGAAAGCACGCCGGATCGCAGACGTCGCATGATAGTAGTCGCCATGAAACGAATTACTGGAATCACGAGTTGTGTTCTTCTGTTGTCGCTGGTCCTTGTTGGGCTCGGCGAGACGGACTCTCTGGTGCTCTGCATCGGAGACGACGGACATATCGCTCTTGAGAACGTCAAGATCGGCGTCTGCAACTACACGCTTGATAAAGTCGCCGCCGAGCTTGGTCGCGACTCCGGCGACGCACTGGTCCGCGATCGGTCTAACTGCTGTCCTTGTGCGGACATGGACCTTCCCGGCAAGTCCCTGGACTATCCCGAGCTCATGGGCCCGGATATTGTTTTCATCGCCGAATCGGCCGAAACGGCCGTCCCGCTGTTCGAATCTGACTGTTCCGAATCGCTGTTCGTTACGTGCAGCAATATCATTCCTCGCAGGCCTCCGCCTGACACCCTGGACGTCGTGACAAGAATCTCGCTTAGAAGCGTGATCATTCTGGCCTGATATCCCGGCACCCCGCCGGGGCCCGGACAGGCTCCGATCGGATCTGAATTGGCCCAACCTCTATCGCAGGACTATTGGGTCCAAACCCGCACTCTTTTCGTTTTGTTTTCGAGATTTCAATATTTGAGGAAGATATGGATCAACTTGCCTCCTACAACGCAGAGTCAACCCAGGGACAGGAGTCTATCATGGACATTCATACGCTGGAGCGTCCCGGATTGACTGAACTGTTTGTCACCGCCGGTTCGCAAAATGGAAATCCCTACGGGATATTCGCCGACGCACTGAAGGTTATCGCCGACAATGACGCAACTGTCGTTTCGCAGCATGTGTTCGCCCCGATAGGCTCCGGCGACGCCGGACGGATCGCACTGAACGCGGCCGGGGAGCAGTGCGACTGGCCGGTGACCTGGATCGACAGCGGACACACGAAGGGTTCGCACCTGTCGGGCACGCAGCTTTACGCCGTGATCGGCGCTGACGTCGAGCGGGTCGAAGACGACGGGCGAATCGCAGCGAGCCTCTTTGAGGACGCCGATGCGCGTTACTGCCACCTCGGCGACATGCGCGCCGCCGATGTCTCCGAGACCCGAGATGTGCAGACCCGGCGAACGTTCGACCTGATGGAGACCGTGCTGGACAAAGTCGGCATGGATTTCTCCAACGTGATCAGGACGTGGATATATCTTGACGATCTGCTTGACTGGTACGACCCCTTCAACGTCGTCAGGACGCATTTCTTCAACGAACGCGGAGTTTTCGATCGACTGGTCCCCGCCAGCACCGGAATCAGCGGGGCCAACCCGTTCGGCGCTGCTATGATGGCAAGCGCCCTTGGTGTGGCGCCAAAGAGCGCCGAGTTCAGCGTACAGGCCGTCAACTCGCCGCTGCAGTGTCCCGCCCCGGCGTACGGAAGTTCGTTCAGTCGCGGCGTGGAGTTCGGAACCCCCGACTGCCGACGACTGTCTATCTCCGGAACAGCCAGCATCGAACCGGGCGGAGCGACTGCTTATCTCGATGATATCGACGCGCAGATCAAGCTGACGTTCGAAGTAGTCAAGGCTATCCTGGACTCGCGAAACATGGGCTGGGACAACGTCGCCAAGGCGATGGCGTACCTCAAGGACGCCAGCTACCTGACGGCGCTGGAGGAGTACTGCCGAGAGAATGACGTTGAGCGGATTCCGTTTGTGATCACAGAGAATCACGTCTGCCGACACGATCTCCTGTTCGAAATGGAACTCGACGCTGTGGCGGTCGATTCGCCGATCGAGTAGCAACCGGTATTCAAAACGCACTTGTGCAGGAGACAGGAGCCCGCGCGGCGTCTGTCTCCTGCTGTGTTATCGCACCGGAGTCGGACGAACTGACGCCGCCTCTTGCGTTATGTCGGCCGGGTCGGTAGAGTTGCGTGTTGTTGGTCGGGACCTCACGCCCGATCGGGAGCCAATCGACACAAAGAACTTTGAGCGGGCCTAATGAACAACGACAATAGCTTACTTGCAAAAGCCGATCCGGAAATAGCGGCCGTGATCGAAGCAGAGCGGGATCGGCAGAGCGACACGCTGGAGCTTATCGCCTCGGAAAACCATGTCTCCGGACCCGTGCTCGAAGCGCTGGGAACGGTGCTGACCGATAAATACGCCGAAGGATATCCGCGCAAGAGATGGTACCGCGGCTGCGACAATGTTGACAATGTCGAGCAGATTGCGATCGATCGGGCAAAGGAACTTTTCGGCGCCGAGCACGCAAACGTACAACCTCACTCCGGCACCAGCGCCAATATTGCGGTCTACATGGCCGCCATCCAGCCCGGCCAGAAGATCATGGGCATGGACCTGGCCCACGGCGGACACCTGTCCCACGGGCGCGGCAACAATCTTTCCGGCACCCACTACAAAGCCGTTCACTACTGCGTGCGACAAGACACCGAAATGCTGGATATGGACCAGGTTCGCGAGCAGGCCCTGGCCGAGCGCCCCGACATTCTGGTCTGCGGCGCCTCGGCCTATCCGCGAACAGTCGATTTCGAAGCGTTCGGGTCGATCGCAAAAGAGGTCGGTTGCCTGCTGCTGAGCGACATAGCCCACATCGCCGGGCTGGTTGTCGCAGGCCTGCATCCGGACCCCGTGCCGCACAGTGATTTTGTGACCACGACGAACCACAAGACCCTCCGCGGCCCGCGCGGCGGGATCATTCTCTGCAAAGAGCAGTGGGCTCCCAAGATCGACTCGGCGGTCTTCCCCGGCATCCAGGGTGGACCGCTCATGCACGTTATCGCTGCAAAAGCAGTCGCCTTCGCCGAAGCGATGCACCCGGGATTCAAGGACTACGCCCAGACTATTCTCGACAACGCACAGACGCTGGCCGGCGAGCTGCAGTCCCTCGGCTGGCGACTGGTCACTGGCGGAACCGACAATCACCTGATGCTCGTGGACCTGAGAAGCCGAATGCCCGATCTCACAGGACACCAGGCGGCGATCTGGCTGTCAGAGGCGCACCTCGTGACTAACAAAAACGCAATTCCGTTCGACCCGAGGACACCGTTCCAGGGTTCGGGCGTAAGACTCGGAACCCCGGCGATCACCAGCCGCGGGCTCCGCAGCGAACACATGAAAACGATCGCCGGGTGGTTCGATAAGATTCTCACTTCCGGCGGCGACGAAAAAGTGATCGCCGATGTTCGAGCCGCAACCCAGGAACTCTGCGGCCGGCATCCCGTACCGAACAGCAGTTACTAAACGGCTGGCAGTTGGGAGTTGGGAGTTGGTAATTGGCGACGGCAAAGACACAAGCAACGACAATGACAACGATTGGTTGTTTGTGCCGTTAAGGTTTTCGCCAACTGCCAACTGCCTACTCCCAATTGCCAAGCCGTAATGGAGTACAGGGAAATGAAAGAGATATATCGGATCCTGGACGCCAATTTTAATCGAGCGAGGGAAGCTCTGCGGGTCGCCGAGGATTGCGGACGGTTCGTGTTGAACGACCCGGCCGTCACCGCCATGGCCAAGAACATGCGATCGGACCTCAGGGAAGTTCTCGCCGCCATGCCGGTTCAGGAACTTGTGGTCTCGCGTGATGCTCCCGGCGACGTCGGCACCGAACTGTCGAGCCCTACCGAGCTTCGCCGCAAGGATATCACCGACGTTGTGACCGCGGCGTGCAAGCGATTGACAGAGGCGCTGCGGACCGTCGAGGAGTACAGCAAGTTCGTATCGCCGGAACAGACCAGGCGGTTCGAGCGAATGCGGTACGATTCATACACGCTCGAACAGCGACTGCTGGGCCGGCTCTGGGGCGGAAGGCGATTCTCCGACGTGAGCCTCTACCTGCTGGTCTCCAGCAAACTTGTCGCCCAGCGCCACGGAAGCGTTCGCGACATGGTCCGAGCGGCGATAGCCGGCGGCGTGCAGGCCGTTCAGCTGCGCGAAAAGGCGGGCGATACTCCTGATGCTGTGACCCTGGCCCTGGCCGCCGAGCTTAGAGAACTCACCGACGAAATGGGCAAGATCCTCATTATTAACGATCGGCCGGACATCGCCGCGATAGTCGGGGCCGACGGAGTCCACCTGGGTCAACGCGATCTGCCGCTGGCCGAGGCCAGGCGACTGCTGCGTCCCGGGGCGATCGTAGGCAGGAGCACGCACAACATCGCCCAGGCCCGGACCGCCGTCCAGGAAGGCGCCGACTACGTCGCGCTCGGGCCGGTCTTCGAGACCGAAACAAAAGACGCCGGGCCGACTGCAGGCCTCGAGTTCCTGGCCCAGGCCCAGGCCGATCCGGTAGTCAGCACAGCGCCGCTAGTCGCCATAGGCGGCATAGACGCCTCCAACGCGCAGCAAGTGATGGAGGCCGGAGCAGGATGCCTGGCCGTCTGCGGCGCGATATGCGGATCGGATGATCCCAAAACCGCAGCAAGAGAAATCGCGGCGGCAATTCCGCGCGACTGATTCTTCAGGCGCCGGCGTGCGGTTCAGGTTCGGCAAGCGGCAAAGAGTTACTTTTCCATTCCTACCGGATTTGTCAGTTGGCCTATTCCGCCGATTGACACCGTGACGGTGTCGCCATTTCTGAGGAAGATTTTCGGATCGCGCCCTTCGCCTACGCCAGGCGGCGTGCCTGTCAATATTACGCTGCCTGCATAGAGCGTCATGCATCGCGAGACGTAATTGACCAGGTATCGCGGGCCGAATATCATTTCAGAGGTGTTGGAGTCCTGCATGATCTCGCCGTTAAGCTCCATGCGGATCGTTGCGTTGTCGGGGTCCAGGTTGGTCTGGATCCACGGGCCGATCGGGGCGAACGTGTCGAAGCATTTTCCGCGAGCCCACTGCTTGTCCTTGCGGAGCTGGCAGTCGCGTGCGGAAATATCGTTGGCGCACGTGTATCCGAGAATGTATTCGTCAACGTCGGCCGGCGAGACATTCTGTGTGTCTTTGCCTATGACTATCGCAAGCTCGGCCTCGAAGTCCACCTCGCCGGGCGCCATCTTTGGCAGGATAATCGTTTCGCCGGGATCGGCGATGGTATTGAGCGTCTTTACGAAGATCAGCGGCGCATCAGGCACTTCCGAGCCGGTTTCCGAGGCGTGTTCGGCGTAGTTGCGTCCGATGCAAACGATTTGCGGCGGATCGACAGGAGCCAGCAGCGTCGCGTCGGCCTCGGCGACGAAGTCGTGTGTCGCCTGGAACTTACCGAAGATGTCGCCTTCGATAATGTTGAATCCTCCCTTGGCTGTTGCTGCATAGTCGAGTCTGCCGCCGTGCTCGATTCTCGCGATCTTCATGGTGCTGATCATCTCCAAATGGTTTCTAGAGGTTTTCGATTATTTCAACATGACTAATACACTTACATGATATCGGCCGATTTACGCAAGTCCATCGGTTTTCTTTCAGGTTGTCACATTCCTGTTTGACATAAAAGATCTACAACGGCTTTCCGCCACGGGTGAACACGGATGAACACGGATAGAAAAGAAGTTACGGCAACGGCGCTCGGGAGTTCACTACTTGAGATCAATAAGTGATGAACGCCGGGAATAGCGCCGCCCGAGCCGTCGTTGTAACATCTTATTGATCGTTGCCGTATCTGTATTCATCCGTGGCGACTTGTCGCCGGACCGATAATTATCCGCCCCGGAGTGAAAGATTGGCTTTACACAGGCGTTATACCAGATAGCATATTGTGTTATGCGCCCGGCGGGGGGGCGATCGCGGGCCTTTCGCGAATGCCTGACTGACAGGAGTCTGTTATGTTCAGTAACCGTTTGCTCGGAATCATGGCGTGCGGGTTTGTCGCTTCGCTGCTGGTCCAGACCGCCGGTTTGGCTGATGATGCGGCGTGGCGATCGCAAATCGAGGCCGACTGGCTGCTGCAGGAACGATTCAATGTCGGAGCCGGCGTGCCGATCAACAGATCACGACGCACGGTCGTGGCGCGTCCCAAAGTGAAGATCACCACAACCGCAGACGCCGCCGGCGGCGTCGACGGGGTCAAGAACGGCAGGTGGGGTTTCCACACGCAGAATCAGGCGAATCCCTGGTGGTGCGTTGACCTGGGAAAATCCCAGCCGATCGGGAGAGTCCTGGCCTGGAACCGTTGCGATTCAGACGGCATGGCCGCTCGCACCAACCGCATGAGCGTGCTGCTGTCGGATGACGGCAAGAACTGGCGAAAAGTCTACACCCACGACGGCAAGACGTTCTGGGGCAAGCCCGACAAGAAACCGTTGACGGTCAAACTCGAGAACCAGTCGGCCCGCTACGTTCGCATGCAACTTACGACTAAGAGCTACCTCCACCTCGACGAGGTCGAGATATTCGCACCCGGCGGAACGAAGAACATCGCACTTGGCAAACCGGCGAACCAGTCCAGCGTATCGCAATGGTCCAACGGACCGGCGTCAAAGGCGCCCGCAGCGCCGGCCAAGGCGGCGACGATAAAGCCGAGCCCCAAGCTCGCTCGGCGAGTTGGCGAGATCATCAAGAAGGCCCGTAGCCGCGTCTCGGAGTTGAAGCGAGACGGCGTAAGCGTATCGGCGGCTGCGGGACGATTGGACAAGCTCGCCGCACGCATAACGGCTACGGCGCCCGACAAGATCGACCAGAAAATGTATTTCGAGGCCCGCTGGATTCTGCGCGAGCTTACGCTGGCCGATCCGCTGCTGGGCTTCGGTTCGATGCTCGTGACTAAACGCGTGCCGGGATCGTATTCGCACATGTCCGACCAGTATTACGGCTGGTGGTCGCGCCCCGGCGGGGGTGTTTATATTGTTGACGACATCAGGGCGAATAATCCCAAGCTGCGCTGCATCTCGGGCGCGTTCACGAAGGGCGGCAGCTTCCTGCGGCCGATGATTTCATACGACGCCAAGCGAGTGCTCGTGGCCTGGTGCAAGCATTATCCGAACTTGAAGGGCGAGCGGAACAAGACCGACAAGTCGCGCATCGCCGAAGATGCGTTCTACCACGTTTACGAGATGAACATAGACGGCTCCGGCGTTCGCAGGCTGACCCATGGCAAGTACGACAACTTCGACGCGCGCTACATGCCCGACGGGCGCATCGTGTTCCTGTCTACCAGGCGCGGCCAGGACCTGCAGGTCTGCGACGCGAGCACCGCCAGGTCGCTGTCGGCGCCGGACCGGCCGAACGTTTACGTGCGTTGCGGCGGCGGTAACTCTCGCCCCGTGGCGGTCTACACGCTGCACTCGATGAAGCCCGACGGTTCGGACCTGCGGGCGATCTCTCCGTTTGAAGAATTCGAGTGGACCCCCGCGATCCACGACGACGGAACGATCCTCCACGCGCGATGGGACTACGTCGATCGCCACAACAACGCGTTCATGAGCCTCTGGTCAGTCAACCCCGACGGCTCGAACGCTCGGATAGTCTACGGAAACTACACCCGCAGCCCGCACTGTATCTTCGAGGCCAGGTGCATCCCGAACTCGCATAAACTAATCTTCACCGCATCGGCCCACCACGCACAGACAATGGGCTCGCTTGTGCTGCTGGACACCACAGTAGACAT
>CAYMSH010000281.1:0-8805 GCA_964392945.1 uncultured Planctomycetaceae bacterium
GCGTGTTGGTCATGGTCCTCTTTACGACTTGGCGTGAATGTTCGGCGTCGAATTTGCCGAGGAAATGGACCACTCCGTGCGCGCCGCCCTTGGTTATCTTGCCGAACGTGTGTGCGATGGTGTCTTCTCTGGGCGGCAGGTGGCACTGGATGCACTCGACCTGAACGCCGCTGTCGTTTGTGAAGTGCGACGATTTTGCCCATCGATCGTGCACATCCTGCATTTCGTGGCACATGGTGCAGCCGTCGGGCTTACCGAACGGTTCAGTGGCCTCCAGGACCAGCAGGAAGCACGCGGCGATGAAGCATACAATAAACAGCACGGCGCCGAGGAATCTGCCGAACACCGATCGCGGGCGGTCGGGACTGTTGTTGTCACTCGATTGAACGGATGGCATGTCTTTCTCCTTAACGGCTGGCAATTGGCAATTGGGAATTGGCAATTGGCCACGTCAACGGCTCAACGACTCAACGGCTACGGCACGTCAACGGCTTTTGCCACAGAGGGCACAGAGAACGGCAACGGCGATAGTTATGTTACGGTTACGGCTACGGCTGAGGCTACGGCGAGAACACAGAGGTCGGCGAACGGCTACGGCAAACGGCAACGACCTAGCGGCTTAACGGCTTTGTGGGCTTGTCGATTGCGTTGGTTGGTGGGGATTCTAACCGGGAATGCAAAAACAGGCAACGACTAACAGAAGTCAGCCGTTGCCTGCAGATTGTAAAGTCCTAATTGTTAGTCGTTGTCGTCAGCCGTTGACGTTCGCCAACTGCCAACTGCCAACTCCCAACTGCCAGGGTTTAAACATACTCCCACTTCTTGAGCCACTGGTATTCCGGCGGGAGGCTGGCCATTGTTTCGGCTCCGAGTTTCTTGATCTCCGCCGATTCCTTGGCCGTCAGCTCTTTCTTCATCTCTTTCATCGCCAGGGCCATGTTGTCTACTTCCTCGACGCAGGCCAGGCCGGGGATCGGGGCCGTCAGCGCGGGGTTGGAGAGAATGTATCGGATCGTCAGGCGTGCTCGCTTGGCCTTCTCTTCAGGGGTCTTGGCGCCCCTGAACAGCGAGTTGCTGCCGAACGGCTTGATTCCGAACGTTCCGATATCGTGCTTGCGGATAGCTGCGAACAGCGAGTCCTTGGGCATTTCCTTGGTCTGGGCCGTGTAGGGGAACAGGGCGACCTGGAAGTGCTTGGGATATGTTTCGGACAGGCGTTTGAGCCACTTTCGATCGTGGGACGAGACGCCGGTGAAGCGGGCCTTGCCCTGCTTCTTGGCGATCTCGAACGCCTTGATGAATTCGAGCTCGTCGGCCTCTGTGTGCTTGCCGGCCACGAGGCGCCAGATGTCAACGTATTCTACCTGGGCGGTCTTGAGGCCCTCTTCCAACTTGGCCAGGATCGCCTTGGCGGTGCGGTACTTCTTGTTTCGCGGACAGTGCGGCCACATCGCAAAACCCATGTACATCTTGTCGCGGCGTCCCTTGAGGGCCGGTCCGTATACGGAAATCTCGCCCTCGGTGCAGGCGTCTACGTAGTTGATGCCTTTTTCCATGCATCTAGTCAGCACGTCGTAACGGTTCTTGACGAGGATCTTCTTCATCTCGGGGTCTTTCGGGGGCCCGTACGGCGGGATCTTCTTGCCGGTGACCTCGGCTACTCGCTTCCAGTGTCCGCCGAGGCATACGCCGGAGACCCACAGGCCCGTGGCGCCGAGGCGTCGGTAGACCATCTCGGGATTGTAGCTGCGTGTCTTCTTGATGTTGGCGGTGTCTGCGGCCTGGGCGATGAAGTTGCCGCCGAGGGCCACGGCTCCGGCCGCGACTGCACTGTTGCGGATGAATTCTCGTCTGTTAATTCCGTGATCGGCCATGGAGACGCTCCTTGTTGTCAGTTCCGCGCCGGAGCGATCGCCGCTCGACGCCGGATAAATTGCTGGATGTTCCTACATTCTAGGACGCACATACCGCGCATGCAAACAGTTTCGGCATGTACAGACGCAGAGGATTAGGTGTTTATTGCACATCGGGAACGGGTCATGTGTGCAGACAGGTCCCATATGTCACCAGCGCCGGAGCTGTGACATACGAATCCGGCGGCTTTGCGGAGGCGTATCCTCCAGTGTGCCAGTCATAACATGTGTCTGTGGCGTTGGTTATAGTCGGCTGTTTGATGCGGCTTCGTGGCGATGTCACAAGGGAGCGGCTTGCGAAAGCTGTGACACTATTGTGACACCCGGGACATTGGCGCCGAAGGCGTTGTGCGCATAAAACCGGCGGCATGCCATGCCGCCGGTCTTGTGAGTTTACGGGATATTGTTGTTCGACTGGTTCGGGTCTTACGGCAGGAGCTTAGGCGGCGTTCCGGCCTGGAAGAGCTTGACAGTCGCCATAGCTTTTTCGCGATCGGAGATGTCGGGGTGCATCGGCGGGGCGGTTACGCCCTTGGCGGCGATGAGCCTGGCCAGGTGGATGCGTGCGGTCTGGGCATCGTTGATCGAGTCGCCGAGGATCCGCATCGACTCCTGCGGCGAGTGGAAGCCCATCCCGTTGTTGGCGGCGACATAGTCCCAGCGGAACTGTGCGTGCCGGACCATCTTGCGGATCGGCGCCAGCTCTTCGTCGGTGGCTTTGGCTTCCATGGCCGCCGCTATGTCGAAGTGAGCGGCGACGATGGCGTCTTCGGCCTTTATGCGTGCGTTTGCGACTTTGTCCTGTATGGTCTCGACGCGGGCCTTGAGTTCGGCCTCGGACCATCTGTGGCATACGGCGCAGCTGTTTGCGATGTTCAGCAGCGGGCTTTGCACGTGATGGTCAGTGAACTTCATGCCGCCTTCGGATCGGTAGGGCATGTGGCAGTCCGAGCAGGATACCTTGCGGTATGCGTGCACGCCGGTTTTGTACATTTCCCAGTCGGGGTGCTGGCACTTGACGACTTCGACTTTCGAGATCGGGTGTACGTAGTCCTTCACGCCGGCCTCGTCGTAGTATTCGATCATTCCTTCAACGGAAGTGCCTTTGGACCACGGGAAGGTCAGGTAGTGCTTCTTGCCGGCTGCTTTGTCGGTCTTGAAGTAGTACTCTACGTGGCACTGTGCGCAGACCAGCGATCTCATTTCCTGGTGGGTGGCCTTGTCGATGTCCTTGCCCATGGCCTTGAATCCCTCGCGCAGCGCCGGGCGTGTGATCCTGAGCTTCATAGTCTTCGGATCGTGGCAGTCGAGGCATCCGATGGGGTGCTTTACGTCTTTTTTCAGCACGTGCCAGTTAGTGCCGTAGAATTTCGTTGCTCCCAGTCCGATCAGCTTGATCGGGTCTTTTTCGTTGGGATCGGCTTCTTTGCCGAACTTGCCCATCATACGCGGCACGTCGGGGCTTTTGCAGGTCCAGCATGTGCCGGGGTAGTAGACGTCGGGGTTTTCGGCCGTCGGGTGCTTTACTCGTTTGGTCTTGTTGATGTCTTCTACGGCGTAGCTGTGTCCGCGAGCCTGGAGGAAGTCCTTTGAGAATCCGTATCCGGCGAAGAGGATGACCTGTCTCGGATCGTCATCGAGATAGTCTCTGGGGAACCCGCCGCCGTACTTGGTCTCGGTGTCGTCGATGTTCATCTTCTTGTAGGCGTCGTATTCGCGCGGGTAGTCGGCTCCCCATTTGGCGTTGTCCGACTCGAACTGCCCGATATTCTGCGAGACCAGGATCGGTTGTTGGGCCTCCCATTTTCGTTCTGTGATCGAGGTCGCCAGCAGTCCGAGGACGGCGACTACCGCGGCGATCAGGAGTATGATCAGTCCGCCGGCCCAGCCGGGAAGTTTGTTTGTTGTATTTGCATCACTCATCGTATTATCCCTTTCGCCTACTGCGGCGTGATTCTAAGCGGGCGCGGAGAAGCCGACAGTCCGTGGACTTCGCCGTGAACGTTGGAATGGCAGTCCCAGCATTTTCGTTCTTTGGGTCCGGCCAGTCGTATCATATCGAAATGGCTTTTGTGGCACCTGAGGCAGTTTGCCTGGACCACGGGGATCGCGGTTTTGGAAAGTCTCAGGACCTGCGGTTCGGTTCGCGTGGTGAAGACGTACGAGTGCTTCATGCCGTCTGCGCCCTTGAAAGCGAGCATCGCCACGGGGTTGCTGTGCGGCACGTGGCAGTCTACGCATACGGCGGTCTTGCCGTGGCTGCCTCGTTGCCATGAGGCGTAGGCGTCTGTCATCACGTGGCAGTTCATGCACGTTTCCGGCGAGCTTGACAGGTACGACATTGCGTTGCCCAAGTGTGCGGTTATGACTCCGGTCCCGAGCGCTATGCCGAGGGAAATGCAGATGGCGATCCTCCAGCCGCGTGACAAGCCTGAAAGAGTCAGAACTGATTTTATGCCCGATGTTAAGCCCATTTTATGCCCAGATAATGTCCACTAGCTGATTGTAGGACCCTGATCAGCCAATTTCAAACTGTGCGTGACAAAAAACTTACGCTTCGGTTAATTCCCCGCGTCTACGTTTGGGTTTACGCCTGAATGTCGGTACAATGCTCGCATGTCGGGAAAAAACAAAAAAGTCATAGTGGCCATGAGCGGTGGAGTGGACTCTGCCGTCGCCGCGTCAATACTGATAGACGCCGGATACGACGTTACCGGCGTGTTCATGTGTCTGGGAACCGCCGGCGGCAGACGCCGCCGACGCTCGCTTAGTGGCCGACAAGTTGGGCATCGAGCTGTTCGTGCTGGACCTGAGCGACGCATTCGGGCCGCTGATCGCCGAGTTCGCGGCCGAATACGCCGCCGGACGCACGCCGAACCCATGCATCCACTGCAACACGCTGATCAAGTTCGGCCGGCTCCTGGACCGCGCTGATTCGCTCGGGGTGGACTATATCGCCACGGGACATTATGCGCAAATGGGCGACTACCAGGGCCAGCGGGTCATCGCCCGGGCTGCGGCGGGCGGCAAGGACCAGTCCTACGCCCTGTTCGGGATCGACCGCGGCTCGCTGGGGCGAATACTCCTGCCGCTGGGCGACATTGCCGACAAGCAGACCGTTCGCCGCATCGCTCAAGAGCTGGACCTGCTCGTCCACGACAAGCCCGACAGCCAGGAAATCTGCTTCGCACCGGACGATGATTACGTGGCGATCCTGGAATCCATGGCGCCGCAAGCCCTGCGGCCGGGGGACATAATCGACAGTTCCGGCGCCGTACTGGGCCGCCATGACGGATACGGGCGCTTCACCATAGGCCAGCGCCGCGGTCTGCGAATCGCCGCCGGCGTGCCGATGTACGTTACGAAGATTGATCCGGTCTCGGCGACGATCACGATAGGCCCGCGCGACGAGGTGATGTCCCGCGGCCTGATCGCCGGACGGGCCAACTGGCACGCCGACGTTCCCGAGGAGTTTTCCGCAATCGCGCAGATTCGCTACAACCACTCCGGCGCCCCGGCCCAGGTGCGCCTGACGGGGGATGACACGTTTGAAGTCGAGTTCCACGATCCTGTTGGCGCGATCACTCCCGGCCAGGCGGTAGTCGTCTACGACGGCGATCGTATGCTCGGCGGCGGGTGGATCCAGCGGCAGTGATGAGTGCGGAATGCGGAATGATGAATGAACGGCTACGGCTACGACAACGGCTACGGCTCACCTTCTTGCTTAAACCTACTGCAACGCTACAATATGGCCCATGATTATACGAACTAAAATTGTTGCTACTCTCGGTCCGGCTACTTGCGATACCGACGCCATCGAGCGTCTGGCGGTCGCAGGGGCCGACGTGTTCCGCATCAACTTCTCGCACGGTGACAACGCCCAGCGCAAGAGACTGCTGGACAACGTGCGCGCCGTTGAAGCCAAACTTGAGCAGCCGCTGGCGGTTATGGGCGACTTGTGCGGCCCGAAAATCCGCGTTCGCCAGATCAGCGGCGGATCAGTTCTCCTGGGCCAGGGCCAGGAAATAGTGATTCAGCGGGACGACATACTCGGCACGGCCCAGCGGATATCGACTACCCTTGAGGAGTTGCCCCAGCAGGTCCGTCAGGGCCAGCCGCTGCTGCTGGACGACGGCAAAATACGTTTGGAGGTCCTGGAACTTGTCAGCGACGACGAGATCTGCTGCATTGTGACCCAGGGCGGAATGCTCGCCAGCGGCAAGGGCGTCAACCTGCCCGGGACGCAATTGAAGATATCGGCGCTGACTGAAAAGGACCGCGCAGACGCCGCGTGGCTGGCAGATAAGGGCTTCGATTACGTGGCGCTGTCGTTCGTTCAGGACGCCGCGGACGTAAACGAGCTTCGCCAACTGCTGGAGTCTTGCGACTGCCGCACGCAGATAGTCGCCAAGATCGAGCGCCCCCAGGCGATAGCGAACATCGAATCGATAGTCGATGCCGTCGATGGGATAATGGTCGCCCGCGGCGATCTCGGCGTGGAGATGGAGTTGCCGGCGGTTCCCGCTGCACAGAAGCGCATCGCGCGACTCTGCCAGGTCAAGGGCAAGCCGTGCATAATCGCCACGCAGATGCTCGAGAGCATGACAACTTCACCGACCCCGACCCGGGCGGAAGTTTCCGACGTGGCCAACGCCGTTCTGGACCTGGCTGATGCGGTTATGCTCTCGGGTGAAACCGCCGTCGGCGATCACCCTGTCGCTGCTGTCAGGATGATGGACCGGATCGCGGCGGAGATGCAGGCTTACGACGACCAGGCCAAAGAGACCGGATCTGTCGAGATTCCCAGCGCTCCGCAGACTGTGGGGTCTCTGGCTCGTGCGGTCCAGCACATAGCCGACAGCCAGCCGATAGCCGCCATAGCGGCTTTCACGATAACCGGAAATACGGCGCGTATACTGTCCAAGCAGCGTCCGCGGTGTCCGATCCTGGGCATTTCGCCGGACCCCGAAATCGTCAGGCGAATGTGCTTGTATTACGGCGTGCGATCGACCCAGGCCGGTCTGGTCGCACACACCACTGACGTATTGAAACTCGCTTCGGAGTTCGCAGTCGAGCTTGGCCTGGCCGGGCCGGGCGACAATATTATCGTCATTTCCGGCCGACCGCTTGGGAAGACCGGCGTAACTAACACGCTGGTCGTGCATACCATAGAATGAACATATCCAGCGAAACAGAGTTAAGCGGCGCTGAGGCTCCGAGCCGGGCTCCAGCGCCGTCCAATGCGTTTCTCGCCGCCGGTGTGGCGTGCGCTATGGCCGTGCTGACTGTATGTACGATCGTGACCCAGGTGTTTTCCACGCTGCTGATAAATCGCGCTGCTCCTGTGGGCGAATCGAACATACTGATCCTCGTTCAGAAGCTCTATCCCTGGCTGATTGGCGCCGCGCTGGCGTGCGGGGTCTTTGTCGGCCTGGGCATGCTCTTTATGGTCTGGCGGATGCTGAGAGACCGTCGATTCGGTCCGGCCGCAGTCATGTTCCTGGGAAGCCTGGCGGTTCTGGGATCCCTGGTCCCTGTAATCGACAGCTTATATAGCTCTCTGGAGACCTATCGCATACCGCAGTCAGGCTGGATTGCAGGCGTATTTCGCTGCCTGAACCCCGAGAGAATGCCGCAGGCCGGTTCAGTGGCGGGCATATCGTCCATGATCTTGCTGACGGTTTCCTGGCTGGCGTGGGCCATTGGTGCTTCTCTGGACCGGGCCGGTCGGATCGCATCGGGCTCGTGGTCCGCCGGCGCCAGGCGGTTCGACGACTGCATGGCCTCTGTGAGCTTTCGGCGCCTTGCGGCGTGCACCCCGGCGCTGGTTTTGACTGCTGCTCTGGCCAGCGTGTTTGTAGGCGCTCTCGAAACGCAGTTCCACTCCGTGGACGTCGCGCGTCGCATTTCTGAGTTCGAGGGACGCTACCACACCGCGCCTGTCGGATGGACCACTGACGTAGACGTCCTGCCTGTCGCCGATTACTGGCGGGTGAGCAGTGCCGCGGCGCTGCTGGTCGGAGCCGCACACGGGCTGGCCATGGCGATGGTTGGTATGGTTGTCTTCGGTGTCTTCAAGTGGCGTCGCAAGCGTTCGGGCCGCTGCGGTCTGGGCGCCGAGTTGCTTGGTCTGACCGCTGGGATCTTCGTATTCGCCTACGCTCGCCACGGTTTGGCGTGGGTCTTCGAGGATGAGATAAACGCGCTCGGCATAACCATGCTGTCGCATTGCGGTATGGCGATTCTGGGCGTTATTTACGGTTCTCTGGTGGCCTGGAACATAATCGAACTGAGCAATCGCGACGATCGGCCCGCCAACGCCAGAGACATGATGCGCGTGATACTCCTGTCGGGACTGCTGCTGGGAATCGGGCCGGCTCAGCGATTGGGCCGGCGCGGATGTGCGATAGTTCGCCTGCTGATCGGAGTCGGTCTGTTGGCCTGGAGCGTCTATGCGGTGTTCGGCGGAACAGCGCCGTGGGGTTATTGGCTCCTGGCGATGACCTTGATCGCGATCGCGGGTTTCGAAGGCCTGGTCCGCTTGTGGCGGCTGCTGCACAGGCGCCGATCTCTGCTGAGCGATGTTTCAAGCATATCGCTGGCCTGCGCCCTGGCCGGGGGCATCGTGGCGGTCTTGTTTGTCGCCAGCTTCCCGGAGACCGAGGACCACACTACACGAATAGCGATCTTCCTGGCGCTTGTGATAACGATCGTCTCGGCGTATGCCGCTTACCTGCTGTTCCCGCCGCGGAGTCGTTTCTGGCCCATTCGGGCCGCTGTAACAGTCGCACTGCTGGGATTCGCGACAGTCACGATGATCTCGGCGATGAGCCTGTCGAAGAGCAACTCGACTGTTCGCAACATGATGTACGAGCACTCGGCTGTGGCCAAG
>CAYMSH010000282.1:0-8772 GCA_964392945.1 uncultured Planctomycetaceae bacterium
TGGGGGGTTCTGACATTCGGGTTCCCCAAACTCGTCCTGCCGATAGTCGACAATAAATGCATATGGTGCCACGGCGCCAAAGACGCCGGCGACAAGGATACCGGCATCGCCCCCGACCTCCGCCCCGCCGCCGGCAAGGACGGCGCCTACGCATTTGTCCCGAACGTCTACACGATCTACGGCGAGGGCTACAAGAAGTGCTACAAGCACCGGTCGTACTGGACGCTGCTGAAGTACGTCAAGAGAGCCGACATTAACGATTACCTCACGCCGCCGGGCAGTTGGGGCTCGAACATCAGCCCGCTGACAAAAAGTCTGGCCGAAGCGAAGCATCACAAGAACGTAAAGTTGACGCCCGCCGAAAAACGCATCCTCTACACCTGGATAGACTGCAACGTCCCATACCTCGACGACTGGCGAAAGTACTCAGTAGACCCAAAAGTGCGCCGAGTGGCCAAGGGGGAATGAAGCGTGGCAATTGGCCAGCGGCGTGGCAACTGGCAATTGGCAACTGGCAGTTGGCGAACGACAAAGGCAAAAGGCAGAAGCCAACGGCAAAGGCGAAGGCCCGAACGATGGTAGCCGTGGCCGTAGCCGTTTCCATCAGTGTTATCCGTAGCAAATGCCATTGCCGCAGCCGTTGCCGCAGCCGTTGCCGTGGCCGTAGCCGTTGCCGTAACCATCTGTGCTATCCGTGCCATCCGTGGTGGAAAAGCCGTTAGCCGTTAGCCGTTAGCCGTTCATTTCAGATGCTTTTCGAAGAACACAACCAGGCTCGGCAGATCAATCTCGTGGCCGCCTTTGTGTGCGACAAATTCCAGGTTCCCGGGCTTCTTTAAATCCGCGTACGCCGGGGCGATCTCTTTCAGGGCCTTGCGGGCCAGCGGCACGGAGAACCAAGTCGGCTTTTCCTTCACACCGTTCTGGCAGAGCAGAGCCCGGGGCGCGGTCAGTGCGTAGATGTCGGCAAAATCGACAAGCCCGCGCTGGCCCGGGAACTTCCAGCAGCGGCAGTGATTGTGCTCCAGTTGGTCCATCGTAGTAAGGAAGCCGGAACTCACCGTAGCTTTCATCCGCGTGTCCATGCCGCCGAGCCACATCGACATCTCGCCGCCCAGCGACAAACCCCCGCAGCCGAGCCTCTTGGCGTCAACATCCTTGCGCGACTCGAGATAATCGACGCATCGCATCAGGTCCCAGAGCCGCTCGCCCATGAGTATGCGTTTTTCGCGATCGAACGTCTTGTGGCGGCTGACGGATGTCGAGATCGTGACGTAACCCTTCTCTGACAGCACGTGTGCGAACCGATAATACCCCCTGGCCGATTCGAGGCACGACAAGTGCGTGCTGCTGTGTCCGCCAATGGCGACAACCGCCGGAGCCGGGGCTTTCAGTTCGTTCGGGACCGTCAGCGCGATCTTGATCCGCCGATTCTTCGTGCTGTTGATCTCCATGATGTACAGCACGTACTTGTCGCGTTTCTCCGTAGAGATCGTCTTCGGCGCCAGCGGGACCGGAGTCTTGCGGGCGACCAGATCGTCGATCTTCAGCAACACGTTGAGTTTGGCCCGCAGATCCGCAGCCCAGGCGCGAGCCTTGTCGCTTGATCCGGAAACGTACCGCATGGTCCGAATACCGCCCCCTCCAGACGCCTTGGCCCGCGGCGCAGCAACAACGCGCCCAACCTCCGACCGGCACGCACACGCGGTGAATACAAGAACGATGCAAACGCTTTTGCGAGTAAGAAACATGTGACGCATCCTTTCGGTATCTCAGGGTATCTCAGAGCACGGCCGCATTATATCACCCCAGCGGCCAACGGGCCAGCGGGCGCCCAATCGACCGCCGGGCCGCGAAACACCGATTTTTCCCTTACTATTCGCTTGACATAACCCCGATGTCCGTTACAATAGTACTTGCTTCGGCACGCATGGGAGCGGCGGAGCCTTATTCGACCTGAGCCGGTCGAATTCCGGAGATGAGGGCAGGAGCGATTACTCGCTCTACCACTTCTGTCCCTGGCCGCAACGGCCTAGTTCCTGAAAGCCTGACCTGTACGCACGCGTGTGATCCGCAAATGCGGTGATCTGAAATTAAGGAGCCTGTCGAACTTTTGGGAGCAATGACCATGCGCAATACACTGATAATTACCGTAATCGCGGCGATAATGACTCTGGCCTCACCGGCATTAGCCGACGTGATGTGGGACTTCAGTTACTCATACGACTACGTCTTTTCCGCCAACGCCGACGACTATCTGGTCAGCGCCGTCAACGCGGCGAAAGTCAATGAAAGCGGCACTTACTACTATCAACCGGCCGGAGGCAACCCCGGTGAGATAACATACAAATTCACATTCGACGACGTCACGACAGACGGGCATCTCTGGGCCAGCATATCCATGTTCCACTGGTCGTTCGGACATGGCGAGGGCTGGATTTACGCATCGAAAGACGGCGTGGCCTGGGAGCAATTGGCTTACGCGCCGACACCGCCGTTCGGCCAGGCCACCTGGGGCGGATTCAACAGTTTCCTGCCGCTGAGCGTGCTTGGCTCCGACGAGCTGTGGGTCAAAGCCGTCATCAGCACTTCCAACACGTTCGGCACGAGGAACACCGCACAACACTCGCGAGGATACGCCGACGGGAATCCAAGCTTCCAACTCGATATTGACATAGCGCCCGAACCCGGCACGATGATCCTGCTGGCCGCAGGCGGACTGGCGATCCTCAAACGCAGGAGACGCCGCCGAAGCTGAGACCGCCACAGGCGACAGGTTCATCATCGCCGGAACGTATTGCCGCCGGTTTCGATCAGCCGCTGCAGCGGGCCGAGCTTCCGCAAGCGGGTCCCCGCCGATATTGGCCGCGGGGTCTTGGCCAGGGTGAAGCGGTTCTTCTCGATACGCACCGTCTGGGTGACGGGGCCCGAGGCCGAAACGAACAGGTGATTCGTCACGAAGCGGTTGTTGTGGATGTAGGCGCTGTACTTCCCGCTCGGGGCCTTGCCGCGCCTCATGCCCACTAAGTGGATCGCCGAGGCCCACTGCCCCGAGGCTCCGTATCCGCCGATTCGCGCGGTGCGATAGTACGTCAGCGCGACGATATCGTTGTCATATATTTCATTCATCGCCGCGGGGTTGTAGCATGCGATATTCAGCGGTGTGGCCGGAACGTATCGCACGTCGCCGGTCGGTTGCGGTTGGCAAATGCGAACAAAGTTGCGGTAGACCCTGGCGCCGGTGACCTTTAAGCCTTCGAGTTTTATTCCGTGCAGTTCGACCATGATCTTCTTGAACGGTCTGCTCCTGGCGGGCATGTCGTCGAGCGTGGCTACGCCTTTCAAGTCCAGGCGGTTGTCGTGAACTGAAAGCCCCGGGCGAGTCAGGTGCATGCCCCTACCGGTCGACGTGATCCGGTTGCCGTAAGCCTCGATACCCGGTGCGTGCAAATTGATCGCGTATCCGTTGACGTACATCGCAGTATGGCGGATGTCGTTTCCGTAGACTTTCGAACCGCCGGCCTCACCGCTGATCGAAATGCCGCGATGGCATCCGCCAGTGAGGATATTGTCGTGAATGCGGCACGCGCCGCGTTTGGACTTGTCGAGGTCCACGCGGACAAGATCGTTTCCCGGGTAGTGGCGGCTCTCGATTTCCATCACCCGACTGGTCAATGCGTTATGGTGCACGTTGGCGCCGGCCGAATTGCCCAGGAACTTGACCGGGTAGCCGTTGGGACGATGAACCGCCAGCGTCATGGCGAAAATATCCCGCCTGAACGGGAGCCATCGCGACTCGATCGCCGCCGAGTAATCGGCCGACTGATCGCCCTGGATCACTACGCCGTTGCAGACCGAAACGGAGCCCTTGGCGCGGATCTGAATGCCGGCGGCCTGCTTGCCGGCGGCTGTTCCGAAGCGAATGGTGTGTCCGTCGAGGTCCAGGATTACGTCCGGAGCGATAATCGTAATCGCGTTGCCCGGCGCCGAGATATCTTTCGTGAGGAGATACTCACCGGGCTTGTCGAGCACATACGGCGGCCCGGCGAGCTTGCCCGGCAGCGGTATCCATCCTTTGACGGTTTTCGCAGTCAGCACTCCCGGCGGGCCGAGGATCGTCTTGCCCTCGCCAACCATGACCGGGCGGTAGAAAACCCTCGCCCCGGGCTTCAGGCCGCCCAGGCGATGCAAGTGAGCCCATCGCGGAGTTGCGGTCTGCGGCGTCTTGAAACCGTATTTGCTCGTCGGCCCGTACTGGACATAGCTGACCGCCTCATCGGCGATATCTTTCATTCGCCAGTAGATCACCGCCGAGTGCGGCGCGGAGTGCGTCCAGAGCTCCTGGAACTGTTCGGCGCCGTTCGATGCGGCCCGCACGTTTTGCGGCCAGAGGACCGCGGCCGGGAGCAGGAGCCACATCAAAGCCGTCTTGGCCATAGCGATCTCCTTCGGCGTCTTAAACATCTCTTTGGGCCTCCTTCACGCCTTTCCATGCGTTGAACGCAAAAAACGCACCGACCGACGCCATCGCCACAAGAACAACGAACGCCGCCAGGCCCGCCGGAGGCATTCGCCCGATCATTATAATAAATACGGGAATCGAGCCGACAGACATAAACAGCATTACCGCGAAGACCCCGCCAAGGCATTTGCCCTTGAGCACCGGGCGTATCAGAGCAAGCATCACAACCATGAATATCACCCCCGGAATGAGCGACACAAGCGAACGGATGACCGGAAATGTCTCCGGTGCCAGAACCATCATGAACACCCAGGCCACTAATCCCATCACGTAGAGTGCAACGAAGCTCGCGAGCACCGCGGCCGTGCCGACGATCGCCCAGCGACGAGACGGAACGCGCATTTCATCGGGAGTTTCAGTGTATCCGGGACAGAGGTCGGATGCTTCTTGCTTAGAGTCCATGCCGAATCCCTTGTCAAATGTTCCGTTGCGGCTTTTGGATCCCGTCTCGGCCTGGCGGCTTCGTCGTGATCTGCAACAGCCCTTGAAATATAAAACAGCGAGCGTCGCGGCTCTTATTAGTGTTTACATTAACACAAAACCGCGGCGCACGTAACAGCAAACAGTGAACCACGCGGCGGCGATATGCGAAGCGCGGCCACTGCCAGTGAGCATCGTGCCGGTTCACGGTGGTTGTATCCCATGCGGCGCGTTGGGCGGGCTGAATCAAATCTCATATGAATTGTAACCTGTCTCCGCAGCCGGGCGTATTGCAGGGTAGGTGCTGTGCCTCAGAGAGCTTTGCGCCCGGGCCGGGGCGCACGCTGTTCGGCGACTATGCCGAATGCACATCCGCTCAGCATATTGAAAACAGATCAAGGACGCATTAAAAACAGATTACGAAACAATTGAAAACAGCGGATTTCCGCCACATCGAATCTTTGGCGCCGGAATATGGCGTGGAGAGTTCATAATGAATCTAGGCCAGTATGCACTACGAATGTCGATCGGGTTGCTTGCGGTGCTCGTATTCTGCGACCCGTCCCGCGGCGACGACGCGACGGAAGCTGTCGAACAGGTGTTCGGCAAGGAGCTGAAACAGGTGCGGCGAACGTCCGACCCAAGAGACGATGCGGCCCTGGCCGCCAGCCTCCTGAAAGCGGCCGAAACGAGCGGAGAAACCCCCAACGCCCTGGCCGCGCTGTGCCAGACGGCCTACAAGCTGGGGATCAAACATCCCACCGGCTACGAAACCGCCGTGGCGGCTATGGAACTGCTGGCCGAAAAGCTCCCGGCACAGAGTATACCCTCTGGCGATAAAATCCTGGAAGTCCGCCGCAAACAGTACTACGCCGCCCGCGGCGATGCGCGAACAGAGATCGGCGGGCTGCTTGTCCAGGAGGCCGTGGAGTTGATCGACGCCAAAGCCGCCGCCAGGCAATACGCCGCAGCAGCCAGGACCGCACGCCTGGCTACAGGCGTGGCCCGGACCATCCGCTCGCCGCTGCTGGCCGAACTGCAGACACGGAGCAAGCACCTGTCCGCCCTGTCGCGAATAGAGGCCCAGACCAAGCGGCTGGAGGTCCGCCTCAAGGCTGAACCCGAGGACCAGTCCGCTCGCGACAGACTAATCAAGCTGAACCTCGTGGACCTGGACCAACCCGAGCAGGCGGCGAAATACCTCAACTCCGAGAGCGACAAGGAGCTTCAAACGTACGTACCGCTGGTGGCCGACACAGACTCCGAACCGCCGGTAGCCACCTGCCTGGAACTCGGCGACTGGTACCGCGGCCTGGCCGACAAGGCCCTGCCCCACGCCAAGGCGAACATGCTCCTGCGGGCCGGGAAGTACTACGAACTGTTCCTGGAGGGCCATACCTCAGAGGACCTGCTCCGGACCAGGGCGACACTGGCGCTGAAGAAAGTAGAGGCCGAACTGGCCAAGCTCCAGGCCGTCGCGCCCGGGGCGTGGAAGGATATCCTGCGACTGACGGACGTCAAGAAACACGCCGGCGGCGGACCGTGGCTGCGAAAGGCCGGCAAGATCGCCATGACGAAAATGCCGCTCGGTCTGCCGCTGAACTACGGAACGCTGATGTTCCCGGTAATACCAAAAGGCGGATACGAACTGCAGGTTACTTTCTTCCGAACCAGCGGAGCCGGACCGATTGGAATGTACCTGCCGATCGGCTCTACGAGAATCACCCTGGGCATGAGCCTCCAGGACGGAGAGACCATCCTGCTGAACAAGATCGCCGACGGCGCCGAAGGCGATAACAAGATCATGGCCGGATCGGTGAAGATAACCAACAACCGGGAACTCCTCGTCGGAGCCAAGGTGACGGTAAACGACAAGGACAAGACCTGCCGGATCGAAATCAAGGTCAACGGCAAGAAGCAACTCCACTGGAACGGACCGCTGACGAGCCTCTCACGAGGAGACAGCGAGCCGGACATCGGCGACAAGGCCGCATTCGGCATGGCCGCGTTGAACTCCCGATTCACCGTCAGCAAGGCGCGCATCCGGATGCTCGCCGGCAGGCTGGAACGCGCCAAAGGCGTAACCAGCGGCCCGCTGACCAACCCGTTAGAAAGCGGCGACGGCGACGGCAACGGGAACAATCGCCGCCGCGATTGGCTGAAACGCCTGGAAGAAATGCGCCGCCGCGGAGGCCGCCGCTAGAACAGCATATCCGGAATCCGCGCACCGCGCAGGTGTGCGAATCATCCGGGTGTAATCACCCGGGTCGAAATGCATTCGCTAGATAAGGGAATTGTGTAATTCGCGAACCACACACGCGAGCACAAGGCTTATCCGTAATCTCGATACTCTCTCGATCATGTCTTCAGCTAACGTTTCGTGTCATCGGCGCCGCAGGCCCCGACGCTGAAAGTCCCGACGCACGTCGGGGTACGTCGGGATTGCACACGTTTGTTATGCCTTTTAATCGGACTGCTCGGTCACATCAGTATCCCTCTCCGCCTTGCGCACGATCAGGTTCATTGAATCCGAATCGACCACCTCGACAGCCTCGCCCTTCCGGATCACTCCATCTTCGGCCAGGGCGCATACGATTCTATCATCGACTCGCACCTGGCCTCCCGGACGAAGGAGCGTGACGGCCGTCCCGGTCCGACCGATCATCTTGCCGAACATATCGGCATGGGGTGTCGCCTGTCCAGTAGCGTCCTTTGCAGGCGGGAGGATATCAGTATTGTCGCTGCCAAACAACTTATCACTGAGCCTGAGCAGCGGCGCCAAACAGAATACAGGAACCAGTACGGCCAGCGTCCACATCATCCACGCAGGCCGAACAAACTGGAACACCGGTATCAGGATGAATGCTATCACAACCAACACCCATGCATCGCGGAACACCCCCCTGGGGCCTTCCATATCTTCAGTGGGCGTCCAGTGGTCCATATCAGAAAGGCCGCGTTTCGCCCCCTGCGGTCCTTCGCTGCTCTTTTTCGGATTGCCCATCATTATCCCTGCATAACGTCTCGTGTCATCGGCGCCGCAGGCGTCCGTTGCACACGCTGGTTATGCGGTTCAATCGGATGTTCCCGACCACACAACCAGTATCCCGCGCTTCCGTCATCGATGTCAACTGCGGCGGGGGTTAACGGCTAGATAAAGGCTTGCTCATGGATATTCTCCGAACTCAGACCTTCCGTCCGGTGTCGTTGCATCAAGATCAACAAGATCGTAGTTTGACATGGTGGTGAACACCTCGATAGCGATTTCGTCATTGCCCACAAGAGGTCCGCCAATCGGTGCTGAGAAAATGGAACGCATGCATTTCAGTGTTGCCTGTGCGGCAGCGTCCGGGGATGAATACGGTGTGTGAAGATCCCATACTAGGTATTTCTGCCCCGCATGGCTCCAGACGATAATCGAAATCCCACTCTCGCTCTTGTTGTTCCACGCCAATCTGTGTCCACGGAGCTTCTCCTTTCGAAATGAAACCCACACGTCCGAATCGTATAGCTCGGGTATGGTCACATAAAGCTCCTTCCATTTGCCAGATCTTGCCTCAAATAATACATATCCGACCTCAGCGTCTTCCAAGTCACGCATGAAGTCCAATTCGAGCAAGGCAGGGGCGAGCGATTCTAGCCATTCTGGTGCTTTCGCGTTACCCCCGGGTCTGTGGCGAAATGCGAGGATACGGTAGCTACCCCTATCGAAGTAGCCGGCCATCTTCTTCTTGGTAGCTTCTGAAATCATACCGAACTCACGCGTCTCAAATTGCGGGGCCAGGACTAAGCCTGTACATTTTGCATAACGTCTAAGCTCAGCGGCGCGG
>CAYMSH010000283.1:0-8686 GCA_964392945.1 uncultured Planctomycetaceae bacterium
CAGATCAAGTCGTTCCACGGACGCGGCGGGTCGAACCACTTCGTAAACTTCATCGAGGCCGTCCGCAGCGGAAAACGCGAACACCTCCGCGCCGAGATCGAAGACGGCTTTGTTTCCACGTCTATGATCCATACGTCCAACATCTCGTATCGACTCGGCCAGGTCGCATCGGTGAAAAAGCAGCGAGCGGCGATCGAAGGCGTCGGCGGATTCAGCGAAGCGTTCGAGAGACTGCAGACCACGCTTAAGCATCACAAGGTCGATCCGAACAAAGCCACACTCGGATCATGGCTCGATATCGATCGCGACAAGCAGTGCATAAAGGATACCGAACAGGCCGACGCACTCGTCCGCGGTCAGTACCGCAAACCGTTTATCGTGCCGGACCTGTCGGCCTGATCCCGGGAGACCAAGCAGATGGATCGAAAGCAAAACAAGATCAAACGCCGCACACTTCTTGCAGGAGCCGTAGGGCTCACCGCGGCCGCAGCGATTGGCGCCAAACCGGCCAGCGGGAAGTATCGCGTAGGGATTATCGGGCACACCGGGCGCGGCGGCTACGGCCACGGGCTCGACAAGCTGTGGCGCGATGTCCCGCAAGGCAAGATCGTCGCGGCGGCCGATCCGAATCAAAGGGGTCTGGCCTCAGCGATCAAGCGAACCGGGGCGACAAAAGGCTACGCCGACTACCGCAAGATGCTCGACGCGGCGAAGATCGATATCCTGACTGTCGGGCCGACGTACATCGACAAGCACTGCGAGATGGTCCTGGCCGCCGCGGAGCGAAAAGTTCGCGGGATATACATAGAAAAGCCGCTCTGCCGCACGCTCGACGAGGCCGACAAGATGCTCGTCGCGTGCGACAAAAACAAGGTCAAGCTGGCGATGGCTCACCAGAGCTTTTACGTACCGACGATGGTTCGCGTGGCCGAGATCATTCGCTCGGGCAAGCTGGGCAAGATCCTCGAATTCCGCGGGCGTTGCAAAGAAGACCATCGCGGCGGCGGGATCGGGCTCTGGGTACTCGGCACGCGAATACTGGCGATGATGAAACGCTTCGGCGGCGATCCGATATCGTGCACAGCCACGGTCCTGCAGGACAGCAAGCCGATAACCGCAAAGAATATAAAGAACTGTGACTCCTACGGCATAGGACCGCTGGCCGGCGACGAGATCCACGCGATGTATCGACTCGCCGGCGGATCTGTCGGCTACTTCGATTCGGTAAAACGGGCCGGAGCCGGGTGGCCTTCACGATACGGAATGCAGATCTTCGGGACCAAAGGCGTGCTGGACATCCATTCGAGCGAGCTGATGTTCCCGCCGGTCTACTTCCTTGACGATCCGCTGTGGCATCCGGGCCAGAGCGGCAAGAAGTGGGTGAAAGTAACCTCGGCAGGCATCGGAAAACCAGAACCGCTCAAAGGCGAGAACTCGCACCACGGCGGAAACGTGTTGGCGGTAAAGGACCTGATCTCCTCTATCGAAAAGGACCGCCAGCCGCTTGCCAGCCTCGCAGAAGCCCGAGCCAACCTTGAGATGATCGTAGCAGTGTACGAATCGCACCGTCTGGGCGCGGCGGTCAGCTTCCCGCTGAAAAACCGCAAGAACCCGCTGGGCATGCTAAAGTAGAAAGACCTGCGAAATGAAATCTGTTATCGGCGCACTGTTTCTTGTCGCTATCGTCGGCTGCGGCCGCCAGCCGGACTCCCCTGCCGAACCCGAATCCGAACCGCTCGGCTCGCACGCGCAACCGGCGAGCAGACCGATCGCCCCGCCCGTGATCGACACGCGAAAAACGCTGAAAACGATCCACGTTTTCGTCGCCCTGTGCGACAACGACAGCCAGGGGATCGTGCCTGTTTCCAAATTGCTGGGCAATGGCAAGGACCCGTGGAACAATCTTTATTGGGGCGCGATGTACGGGACCAAAACGTTTCTTAAACGGAGCAAGGCATGGGACGAAGTTTACACCCTCAAGTTTACCGGCGAAACTGTGTTGCGGCGGATGATCCTGAAGCATCGCGCCACGGGAGCCTATCTCGTGGCCGACGCGTATCAAGGCGCGAAGATCAAGCAGGCGATCGAGGCCTTCTTCGGCGCCGCGGCGGGGAATATGCCTGGCGTGCTGAGGATTGACGGAGACCTGATCGGGACGTACGGGAAGGCCGACATGATAGCCTTCGTCGGGCACAACGGTCTGATGGACTTCCGGGTGACTCCGCCCCAGCAGCGGAACACCGCGCTGCCCGCCCCGGCCGCTATCGTCCTGGCGTGCTATTCCAAGCGATACTTCCGCGACACGCTGGCGAAGTACGAATGCAAGCCGATGCTGCTGACGACCGGTCGGATGGCTCCGGAAGCGTACACGCTCGAAGCGGCGATCGAAGCATGGCTCGCCGGGCACGGCCCCCAAGGCGTGCGAGGCCGGGCCGCCCTGGCGTACAACAAATACCAGAAATGCGGAATCCGCGGCGCCACACGCCTGTTCCATGCCGAATGATGCGGTTTCGTTTTAGCCACGTATGAACACAGATGTACACGGATAAACCGCGACAACGACGAGCTTATTGTTACGGCAACGCCTGACGCGCAAGACTCGCCGTTGGCTTTTGCGGTAACAGAATCCTTGCCGTTATCTGTGTTTATCCGTGTTCATCCGTGGCTAATACCCCTCCGATCAGTCGAAGTCCTGCGGCTGGATGTCTTCGATCTTGATTCCCCAGAAGTCTCGTATCTCCTGCGGTGTCGGTATCACGCCGCCGCAGTCTCTGAGTATGTGGATCTCGGCCGCACGGGCGGCGCCGTCGCCCCACATGGCTCGAACTTTCTCGACTCCCTCGGTATGGTGGCGAAACGGACGATGCATCGGTCCGTAGTCGGCCTGGAGCGCATCGAGCCACTCGTGCACTTCGTCGAACGGTTCGCCGAGCTCATCAACGCAGTCGGCGCAATGTTCGGTCTGACTGCCCATTTTCAGATCATTTCCCAAAGGTTAGAGCCACGGATAAACACAGATGAACACAGATGACGACAAGGATGTTGTTACGGCAACGGCGAGATTTGCGACGTTAGTCGTTGCCGTAACAATAAGCTCGCCGTTGTCGTGGTCTATCCGTGTTCATCCGTGTTCATCCGTGGCTAAAAACCCGGCGTAGTTAGAGCCGCGGATCTATGCACGGCTTGAGGCACGTGCCGGCGTCCATCAGGTCGAAGGCTTCTGTCATGCGCCCCAGCGGCAGCATGTCGGTTACGAGTTTCTCGGCGGGGAATCGTCCCGACTGGATCAGAGCTACCGCCGCCTGGAAGTCGCTCATTTTCTCGGAGAACGAACCGGTCACCGTGATCTCCTTGTAGTGCAGGAGATTGGTGTTCAGCGGCGCGGTCGGATCATCCTTCGGCAGCCCGCCGAAGTATTCGATCCGCCCGGATCTCGCGGCGATCTCTACGGCGTCAACCTGGGCCTGGCGGCTGTTGCATGCGCTGATTACCACACTGCAACCAGCGCCGCCGGTAAGGCGCATGATCTCATCCTTGTGCGCCCCGTCATCAGTCACCGCCACGCATGCGTCAACGTCAAACGCCGCGGCGCCTTCCAGACGCTGGCCCGGGTGTGCGAGCATGAAGACTTTCTGAGCGCCCTGCAGGCGTGCGAGCACGGCGTGAATGATCCCGACAGGCCCGGCGCCGAAGACCGCTACGGTGTCTTTCAGGCCGATCTTCAACCGGCCGTGCGCGTTGATGGCGCAGCCCGTCGGCTCGCTGAGGGCCATGTGCTCAGACGGCGTGTCGGACTCGACTTTGATCAGGCTGCCCGCGGAGACCGCAACGGCGGGAATCTTGGTGTACTCCGCGTAGCCGCCGTCATAATGATACGCCATGGTCTTGCGAGTCAGGCAGATGTTGACCTTGCCTTCCTTGCAGGGCTGGCAGGTTCCGCACGGCATGACGATGTACATCACGACCCGATCGCCGACCTTAATGCCTACGTGATCGGCAGCGCGCGATTCTACGACTGTGCCGCAGAACTCGTGCCCCAGAACTCGCGGCGGCGGAATGCTGGCGTGGCCGTGGCGATAAGTGCGACGATCCGAACCGCATACGCAACACGCCTCGATCTTCAGCAGCACGTCGCCGTCTTCAAGAACCGGATCTGGAACTTCGCGAACAACTATGCTTTCCCGACCTTCGTATACGGCAGCTTTCATATGGTTCTATCCTGTCTTGTGTTATTACGCGATCGCGCCTGCTCCGTGCAGTTTCTCGATATCTTCGCGACTGTATCCAAGCAGATCGCCGAGAACTTCGCGATTGTGCTCGCCGAGCCGCGGCGCGGCGCCCCTGGCGGTAAGTTCGCTCTCGCCGCGGAACTTCAACGGGCTCCCGGCCACTTTGAAGTCCGCCTCGCCGGCGACGGGAACGAGCATATTGCGGGCCTTTACCTGTTCGTATTCGAACAGATCGGCGATGGTGTTGACCTTGGCGCAGGGAACGTTGGCGGCCTGGAGCATCTCGATCCAGTGGTCCGTTATCCCGCCGGCGAGGCATTCGTTGATGATAGCTTTCAGTTCGGCGTGGTTGTCGGTGCGCTGAGCGTTAGTGGCGAACCGCGTATCTCCGGTAAGCTCGACCCGGCCGATAACTTCGCACAGGCAGCGGAAGAGCCTGTCGTTACCCGCGGCGATAACGATTGTCGAATCGCTGGTGTCGAACGCCTCAAACGGCGTGACCGACGGATGCCTGGCTCCGAGCGGGCCGGGGGTCTTGCCAGTGGTCTGGTATCGTGCGATGGCGTTTTCCAGCACGGAAACAGCACTGTCGAGCATCGCCACGTCAACCCGTGCGCCCCGATCGTCGCTCGATTCGCTCCGGCGGAACAGCGCCGTGACAATACCGATTGTAGCGTACAGGCCGGAGATTATGTCGGCGATCGACGAGCCAACGCGCACGCACTGTCCGTCTTCGGTTCCCGTGATCGACATCAGGCCCGAAAGCGACTGGATGACCATGTCGTACGCCGCGTTTGCCGAATCGGGACCGGAATATCCGAACCCGCTTACGCTGGCGTAGACCATGGAAGGATTCAGCTCCTTGATCCGATCCTGGGAGAATCCCAATCGCTCAAGCGTTCCGGGGCGGAAGTTCTCTATCAGCACGTCGGCCTTGACGATCAGATCGGCAAGCACGCTCTTGCCTTCATCGGTCTTCAGGTTCAGCGTGATCGACTTCTTGCCGCAGTTTATGCTGGCGAAGTAAGCCGACCTCTCGCCGGCGTCGTCCAGAAACGGACCGAAACCCCTGGCGTCGTCGCCGAGGCTGGGAGTTTCAACCTTGATAATCTCGGCGCCTAAGTCGCCGAGGATCATCGTGCAGTAAGGACCCGACAAAACGCGAGTCAGATCGATCACCAGTATGTCGTCCAATGGTTTCTTTGTCATGAGTTCTTGTCTACTTCAAGCCAAGCTCTGTTAGTTTCTCGTCGCTCGGAATTCCGTCTGCACTCCAGCCTCGGAGTTGGTAGTATTCGTCGAGCATCGTATCGAGGTCTTCCTGCCGACAGTAACGCCCCTTGGCGGGCCCATCGGGGATCGGCTCGTTCATCACGCGCCACGGCAGGCTGTCGTCCTTGCGACTGACGCCGCGGGCGACGTTTATCATCCGCTCGAGATTGTAGACCCGCTCGCCGATCGTTTCGAGTTCCTCAAGGTCCATGTCCCACCCGGTAACGTAGTTCAGCGCCTTTAGGATATCGTCGCCGAGCATCATGCCGAACCCGCGCTCTGCGGTGAACCGGCAGATGACCATCGAATCGCCGACGGCCGTGAAATACTGGTTCTTGCGGATATACTCCGGCTGCGGCTCGAAACCCGGATCCGATTCGGGCATAACGTACTTGGGCCTCCCGTCATGATGGCTGCCGCCGCGAGTCGATGTCGGATATGAAAGCGACATCCCGCGCAGCCCGCGAGCCGAGTGGCCGGCGATCTCCAGGCCCTTTACGGCATATAAATAGTTACGCGCGTCGCCGCCGAATTCCTCGGCCAGCCGCCACGAGCCGAGAGCCAGCTTCGCCCCGAGCCCTTCCCTGGCGGCGGTCTTGCCGATCAGGTCAACCATCTGCGGGCCGTCGGCAAAGTTGACCGAGCCGCCGAATTCGTCTTCGCTGACAATCCCCTTCTCGATGCACTCTGCAACGAACGAGAGAGTAACTCCCATCGAAATCGTGTCGAGACCCATCAGATCGCACAGGTGGTTTCCGTTGATGATCGAGTTCATGTCGCCGTTATCGAGCATCGATCCCAGCGCATAAAGTGTTTCGTATTCCGGCATTTTCACCGACTTTCCGGCGTATAGTCCCTGCTTGGCTTTTACGTTCTTGCCGCAGGCCAACGGACAGCCGTGGCAGGTTGTGTCCCTGTCCCAATACTCGTCCCGCATGACCTCGCCGCTGATCTCCTCGGCGCGATCGAATGTCTCTTTGGCGTTGTTATGCGTACAGAGTATCCCCTTGCCGTTGATTATGTTGACCAGGATCGGCGTGCCGTGGTTGTGCAGCGCCGAACCGTTTTCCCTCAGCACGTCAATCCGATCCCTGAGGTAGCTGACCAGCGAGGACCTGTCGGCGATTTCGGTTTTCCTGGCTCCCTTTACGACTACGGCCTTCAGGTTTTTTGAGCCCATGACGGCGCCCATGCCGGCCCGGCCGGCCGATCCGGGCCGCTTTCCGCCGCCGAGAATATTGGCGAACAGAACGCCGTTTTCACCGGCGGGCCCTATCGCCAGTGCCATACTGTCGGCCCCGTGAGATTCGGCCAGGGAGCAAATTGTCGACTCGGTGTCTTTGCCCCAGAGCCCGGCGGCGTCTCGTATGTCGGCTCCGTGGTGAGTGATAAGCAGGGTGTCCGGGTTGTGGGCGCCACCCGTTATGGAGATAGCGTGGGACCCCGTTCGCTTCTGGACAACGGCGAATTTCCCGCCGAAGTTGGAGTCGGCAAACAGCCCGGTCTGCGGCGAGATTGCGGCCAGATGTCCGCGGCTCGAACCCCAGACCGGCGTGTCGGTAACCGGCCCTACAGCCACAACTATCGCGTTGTCAGGCCCTAGCGGATCGGTGTCCAGAGGCACGTTATCGTATATCAACTTTGCGGCCAGACCGTTGCCGCCCAGGTATTTACGCGCAAAAACCTCGTCGAATTGCTCGCGATCGGTCTGACCTGAGCCAAGATTTATCTTGAGAATGCCGCCGTTATGCCCGAACATCTAATTCTCCTACCAATGGGAAAACCGACCCGCACGGGCCGGAACGAACAGTATAACTTAACCGAGCGTGGTTGCATAAGACCGCAACGCAAAAATACTATGTGAAGATGGCGACTTTTTTTATTACAATATCGCACCTTCGGTTTACGTTGTAGAGACTAAGGAACGTTCAATGATATCAATACACAGAAATGACCGCGGCGTGGAAGCTTTCGTCGCGGTGTGCGCCAGGCCTGGGGTGTCTTTCTCAGAAGCCCTGGACGACCTGCTGGTCAGGTACGATCAAACGCTTTCGGAAGAAGGGCTCGCTCGGGACTCGGCAGTACTGCTGCGTTTTCACGTGAGCGACGCTCATACCCAGGCCGACGAACTGCTCGAGCGCCTGAAGGACTTCAGCAACGAAGCTCTGGTTTCGCTCGTACAGCAACCGCCGGCTTCGGGAGGCAAGATCGCGATCGAAGCATATCACA
The DNA here is from genome assembly GCA_964392945.1 of uncultured Planctomycetaceae bacterium. Taxonomy (GTDB): domain Bacteria; phylum Planctomycetota; class Phycisphaerae; order SM23-33; family SM23-33; genus BS750m-G57. The sequence goes on from CAYMSH010000283.1 coordinate 7,731, forward strand.
TAGCGCCCAGCGGCGATGCGATAACAAAGCGCCCCGATCCGGCCGGGCTGCTCGTGGGACACGGACCCTACAAGTCGCTCTGGGGCCAACTGCTGCCGGAGCCCAGCCACAACTGCTCGCCGTACAATCAGACCGGCGGCATCCTTGACACCCTCTCCGATGCGATGGCGACTCACGGCGGCACCGTCAAAGAGAATGTCATCCGAACGTGGTTCTACGTCAGGGACATAGACAACAACTACGCCGGCATGGTCGACGCCAGACGAGAATGGTTCCAGGAAGTCGGCATGACCAGCGACACACACTACATCACGTCAACCGGGATCGAAGGCAATGTCGCAAAGCCGTCGGACCTGGTGATGCTGAACTACCTGGCCGTCCTGGGCCTGGACAAGCAACAGGTCCACTTCATGTCGGCGTTGGATAATCTCTGCCCGACACATGAATACGGCGTAACGTTCGAACGCGGCACGCGAATCATGTTCGGCGACAGATCGCACTACTACATCTCCGGCACCGCCAGCATCGATGACAAAGGCGACGTGCTCCACATAGGCGACGTCATCAAGCAGACCGAGCGAACGCTGGAAAATATCTCAGCGCTGATGACCGGATGCGGCGCGGCGCTGGAGGACATGAAGCTGATCATCGTCTACCTCCGCGACAGGGCCGACTACAAACAGGTCGACGAATACCTCGCCGAGCACATGCCGAAATCGACGGCGTACATTATCGTCGAGGGCGCAGTCTGCAGGCCGACATGGCTTATCGAAATGGACGGCGTAGCGATCACAGACGATCGCGACGAGAAATTCGCCCCGTTCTGCTGATCCCGAGCGGATCGCCCGGCGGCGTTAAAACGCCTTACAACGCTGGTGATAAAACAAAAACGCGGGGGCCGGCGGGGGGGGCCCCCCCGCGGCGCGGGGGGGTTTTTTTAAGTGTGGGATTTCCCG
>CAYMSH010000284.1:0-8615 GCA_964392945.1 uncultured Planctomycetaceae bacterium
CAGCGTATACCATGTGCCCCCGCCGTAGTACGTTTTGGCCTGAACGAACACCGTATTGGCCGCCAGTTTGGCCAGCTTCTCGTAGGGGTTTTCCAGGAAGTTGCCGGTGTCCATCGTAACCTGCAGCCATGGCGATTTAACAGCGTTGACGATACGCATCACGCCTTGGGGAGTAAGGCCCAGGCCCCAATGGTTCTCCAGGCCCAGAATCACGCCGCACTTCTCGGCCGCCGGCAGACACTTGCGCAAAGACTCGATAACCCACGGAAACGCGTCTTCGTCGGTATACCCCTTCAGCGGCGGCTCGATTCCGCGATTCTTCATAAGTTCGTTGAAGCTCCTGCTGGTGCCCCACCGACCGGTGTTCACGCGTATCGTCGGAATCCCAAGCTTGTAGGCCAATTCGATGCTCTCGATGGTCTTCTTGATATTGGCGGCGCGATCGTCGGCCTTCGGCGATACGAAATCCTGGTGCGTCGACATTCCGCAGAGGTCCATTCCGGCCCGAAACGCCTGGCGCTTCAGCAACTGAAGGTAGGCGTTGTCCTTGCGATGCATCTGCCTTTCGAGGATCTCCACCGCGTCGAAACCCATCCGGCCGGCGAGCGTAATGCAGTCTTCGATTTTGAGACGCGACGCGGCGCGATATCGCCAGAACGAGTAGGTGGAAACAGCTATCGGATTGCCCCGCGGCCGATCGCCGCTCGGAGCGGCCGCCTGCAGGTTGCGGCCCGGCACGAGTGCGGCCGCGCCGGCGGCAACCGAAGAAACCATAAATTGACGCCGATTAATGCCCATGACAGCACTCCTCTGGGTTCATCAGATAACGCATAGCCGCTGTTCGACCGGCCCGGCCGCACTACGAGTCTCAGGCAAGACGCCGTCGATGCAGCGATTCACTTACCGGCAATGATAAGCCCGAGGCGTTTGGATCTCTCTTCCATGCTTAGACCGCCACTGCCCTCTATAGTCATCCAGCCGTTGTATCCGATCTTGTCGAGTTCCTTTCTGACCAGCGGCCAGTTCACGCTGCCGTCGCGAATATTGCAGAACGATCCGCCGCGCCCGTCGGGTTTGAGTTTGAAGTCCTTGACGTGGCACTTGACGATCATCTTGCCGAGCGATCGTATCCACTCTTCAGGAGGAGCGTATTTCACATGGTTGCCGATATCGAAGTAGTACTGCACCCAGGGGCTGTCGATCGAGCGAATAAAACTCGCCGCGAAATCCGGCTTGACCCAGAGGTTGTTCCACACGTTCTCGACTGCAATAACGACTTTGGCTTTCTCGGCTGCTCCCGCGGCTCGTTTGAGCGCCTCTCGCGACATCTTCGTCGCAAGATTCTGTGCGTTTATGTAGTCCTTGTACTTCGAGTTGTCGCCCTTGACGACACGAGTGACCATGGCGGTCTTCTTGTCGAATTCGATGTCAAACTCCCAGGGTTGCGGCAGGCCCTTTCCTCCGACGCGACAGGGCACGGCAAGCACGGCGTCTGCTCCGTATCCGGCGGCGGCCTTCAGCGCAGTCTCGAGCGATTTCACCGAGGATTCAACGGACTTCGGGTTGTTCATGCCGAGCCATCCGCGCAGAACGGAGTGGATTTTCATGCCCGCCTTCTCGGCTAGCACGCGTGCTTTTTCCGCGTCGGCGGGCGAGGCGTTCCAGGCGTTGCACTCGACGCCGTCGAAGCCGGCCTGCTTCATCTTGACAAGCGTTTTCTCGTTGGGCTTGCCGCAGATCAGGGACTTGTAGAGTTTTGTCTTGAAGCCGGTCGGAGCCTTGGCGGCTAACGAACTTCCGGCCAGCGCAATTCCGGCCCCGGCCGAAACGGCAAGGACCTCACGTCGCGTAAATTGATCATTCATGATGTCACGCTTCCTTTCGCACGCGAATTGAGCTATCCGTTCAGCACCCAACCTTTTCGATAGGTTTTCTTGATGTACTGATCGGCCTGTGGGCAACCGACGGACTTGAGGCTCTTTCCGGTTGCGTCCCACGCGAGCTTCTTGCCCACACGGTAGGCCACCAGGGCCAGCATGTTGTTTTCTATGAATTTGCCCGCATAGTCAAAGTCGCACGTAGTCGGCTTGCCGGTCTTGCAGGCGATGATCCACTCTTTGTGATGCCCCGGCGAACTGGGAATCAGTTCCTCGGGCTTCGGCGACTTGTAGTGCGTCATGTCGCCGGTCATCATCATTATTCGATACGAATAGTCGGCCACGATCGAACCCTTCTTACCCTTGAATATCACGCCCTTGAACATCTTATCGCGGTTGAACACGCCCGAAGGCACGCCGGGTTTCTTGCCTCCGTCATACCAGTAGGCCTTGACCGCAGGACGCCAGTCATTGGCCGGGTGCTCCCACTCGGCGGTCAGCCAGGTCGGGACCGTCGCGTTGCTCTGGGCCGAACCGGCGGCTTTGCAGCTGCCGGCGATACCCAGATCGAAACCCCACGCCGCCAGGTCCATCATGTGGCTGCCCATGTCGCCGATCTGGCCGGAGCCGAAATCCCAGAAGCGATTCCACGTAAGGCAACTGCCGAAGTAGCCCGGGTTGTACGGATGCATCGGCGAGGGGCCGACCCACAGGTCCCAGTTGACATCGGCGGGCACGGGTTTGACCGCCGGCAGATAGTCGCCGCCCTTGGGCATGCGACTGCACCATATCCGCACCGACAGCGGCGTGCCGATCGCCCCGCCGCGAATCAGTTCGACCACGCGGCGATAGTTGTCCGACGCGTGAATCTGCGTGCCGTGCTGGGTGGCGAGCTTGTTTTTCTTCTTGAGGTAGGTCTCGCGGACCAGGCGAGCCTCATGAACGGAGTTGGCCAGCGGTTTTTCGCAGTAAACGTGTTTGTCCCGATTCATCGCCCACATGTTGATAAACGCGTGGGTGTGGTCGGTAGTCGCGCAGACCACGGCGTCGATATCTTTCTGCTCGAGGCACTTTCGCCAATCAACGTAGGTTTTGGCTTTGGGATGGGACTTGGCGGCCCGGGCCAGATTCTTCCCGTTCAGATCGCACAGGGCGACAATGTTCTCGCTCTTAACGCCGGCCAGGTCGGCCCGCCCGCGCCCTCCAACGCCAATGCAGGCGATGTTGAGTTTTTCGTTGGGGCTCTTGGCGCTGAGAATATTCGGGACGGCTGTTACAGCCAGACCCGCAGCAGCACTGCCTTCCAGGAATCTGCGACGCGTGACTTTACGCTTCATGTGAGATGTCTCCACTAGGGTTAACCGCGATTAGCGTCGAAACTACCACAGGAGCAAGGCCGATTCAAGGAGATTGCAGTCGGCGGCGCCAGCGGGTTTGGAATATTGCGTTTGTGGCCTGCGGGTCTCTTGGTATGATGCGGCCATGAAACGACGAGCATTCTTGAAAACAGTGACAACCGGAGCGATGTGGGCGGCGATCGGCGGTAATTCGCTTCTTGCAAAAGCAGCAGAAGCAGTCAAGCCGAACCGCCCCAATATCATGGTGATCATGGCCGACGATCTGGGGTATTCGGACATCGGCTGCTACGGCGGTGAGATCGCAACGCCGAACCTCGACTCGCTGGCCGCAGGCGGACTGCGCTTCAGCCAGTTCTATAATTCGGCGCGATGCTGCCCCACGCGGGCGTCAATGCTTACCGGCTGCTACCAGCACAGAGTCGGCCTGACCCGCAACGGCGCCAATCTGAGCAAGAACGCAGTCACCATCGCCGAGGTCCTGAAAGGCGCCGGCTACCAGACCGGGATGACGGGCAAATGGCACCTGTCGCGAACCAAAGGCCGCAAGAAAGACGAGCAACTCAAGTGACTGAGCCATCGCGAGAACTTCGGACCGTTCGCCCCGCTGGACACGTACCCCTGCAACCGCGGGTTCGACGAGCATTACGGCGTGATCTGGGGAGTGGTCAACTACTTCGACCCGTTCACGCTAGTGCACAACGAAAAGCAGATCATGGAAGTGCCGAAGGATTTCTATATAACCGACTTCATCAACGACAAGGCCGTCGATCTCATCGGCGACTACTCGAAAACCGACGCCCCGTTCTTCATGTACGTGGCCCACACCGCCCCGCACTGGCCCCTGCACGCCAAACCGGCGGATATCGCCAAGTACAAGGACCGCTACCATGGCGGATGGGACAAGCTGCGCGAAGATCGCTACAAACGCCTGCTGAAAAGCGGCCTGTTCGACAAGCACAACACCCCCCTGCCTCCCAACAGTTCGAATCGCTCCTGGGATAAACTCAAGAAAGCCGACAAGGCCTACGAGGCCGAGATCATGTCGGTCCACGCCGCAATGGTCGACTGCATGGACCAGGGCCTCGGGCGGATCATCAAGAAGCTCAAGGAGACCGGCCAGTTCGACAACACGCTCATCCTGTTCTGCGCCGATAACGGCGCGAGTCCCGAGCGCGGATACCCGCCGGGCTTCGACCGCAACGGTCACAAGCGCGACGGCACGCCGGTTAACTACAAAGCCCGCACGAACCTGGGCTCTGAAGACACCTATCCGTATCTGGGCCGGCCCTGGTCAAACGCCGTCAACAGCCCGTTTAGATACTGGAAAGCCGAATCGTACGAAGGCGGCTGCCACACGCCGATGATCGCGCACTGGCCCAAAGGGCTGAAGACCGAAGCCGGCTCGATCACTCACCAGGTCGGCCACGTGATGGACGTAATGCCGACTTGTCTGGAGTTGGCGGGCGCCGAGTATCCGGGCCAGTACAAGGGCAAGAAGATTGTGCCGATGGACGGCAAGAGCCTGCTGCCGATCCTGCAGGGCAAGAAACGCACCGGACACGAGAGCATATTCTTCGAGCACGTCGGCGGGCGGGCCGTGCGAACCGGCGACTGGAAGATCAGCGCATTGCGCGGCAAAGAGTTCCAGTTGTTCAATCTGGCCAAAGACCGAACCGAATCGACCGACCTGTCTGAAGAACATCCCGAAAGACTCGAAGCGATGACCCAGGCCTGGAAGCAATGGGCAAAGAGCGTAGGGCTGCGGGCAAAGTAGGACGACTATCGGGACGCAAGGTTAAACACTTCAGTCGTGAGGAATTGCATGATCTCTGATTTCGGTCTGCCGTTATTAATCAAGGCCAACAGGCCGGCGCCCTTGCGAACGGCATCGGCCGCGCCGTCGGTATTCGCGACTCGCTGCTTCAACGTGGCTCCGGGGGCCCAGACGTCCTTGAGCGCGTGCTTGTTGTGGTCATGGTCCGGGTCGCTGTAGCAGTGGAAAGAAACAATCCCGCCGTCGCTGGAACGCTTGGTGTGACCGTGAGAATGGGAATCCTGAACCATATGGAGCAACGCCCCGACGGCGCGCTGCCGGACATAGATATCAGCCGCCGAAGAATCGGCCACGAACAGATCGCTGACGGTGGATCGAGTTGGGAAAAGCCCGGCGATAGGCCCAATCGTACTGATAGACTCACCCGGCTTGATCTTGCCGGCGGACACATCGACCAGAAATCCAGCCCATTTGAGCATTTTCTTCCGGACATCCCGCCTGGACATGGAAGTGTCAGGCGACATCGAATGAAAGTACTGCAAATCCCCGTGGTGACTTCTCGCTGTGATGTTCTCGGACTTTGAAGGGTCTTTCTTGAGGGCCGCCCCCCAGCCCAAGCCGGTGGAAAAGTTGTACACGTCTTTCTTGTTATTGAAGAACAGGCCTTCGGGATCATCGGGCCAGATAACGCCTCGGAGAAACTGGTGCAGGGATTTGTCGGACGCGCCGGCGGTCCTGGTATGGTCCGTCTTGGAATCCCAACTCGGCAGATTGCTCAAGGCGACGTCGGCAAAGAGATTGCCCCTGGACTTGTGCTGCTCGATCGCGGTGCGTATCGACAGCAGAGTCAGAGTCTCGTGGACCGGGTCCCCTATATTCCAGGGACCTTGCACCATGTAGTTGAAGGACTTTACGGGTTTCTCTATAGGCTCCTGCTTCTTCATGCAAGAGCCCGGAAACATGCAACCGACGAGAACGAATGGAATTATCATTTTCTGAGACATGTCTGACACCTCTAATAGTATCCGTGACGTTCCTGCATCCGCTGACGGGTGACTCCAACTACGTTTAATTGTAGGCCCCGAGCGGCCGCGGACAACAGCGAATGGTGAATTGGCGCTGATTTGGGATCCGCAGACGCGATCCGTCGCTTTGCGGCGCCTGTGTCTTCAGCTTCCAGCAGGCCTTACCGGCGGGGTCACTTGGCCGGCTTGTGCTTGTATCCGCCGTCGAGCGGTTTTTGTGTCGCGCTGGTGACCCACGCCTTCCATTTGACGATACTCAACCGCCGCTGTCTGGGCTCGCCGTCGGGCGAATACGACAGCCCGTCGGGAACCGCCTTCTTGAGATGCTCAAACGCCGCGGCGCGGATGGGCTCTTTGGGATCAGCCAGCAGCTTCACCAGCGTTGCCGGGATCAGGCCGTCTTCCATGTTGCCCAGGACCATCAGGTCAAATATCTTTCCCAGTTCAGCTATGATCGCCAGCCTGTCGGCGTCGGCGGCGGCTCGACTGACAACCGCTTTGGCCAGGATCGCCTGGGCGTCAAGATGCCGCCAGCGAGCCGAATTGCCGAGGGCCGTGATCGCTGCGGCGCGAATCGCCGGGTCCTTGTCGGTGATCCGGCGAGCGAGCTCTTTGTTCAGAGCCGACCCGTAACTGGTGCTCGCGGCGCTCTTGATCGCCGCGAGGCGCACCTCGGCGTCGGCGGATCTGATCGCATAGATCAGCGACGCTCCGGCAACAGGTCCGCCGATGCGAGCGGCTTCAGCAACCAGCGTCAGGGCCTGGGGGCCCTTCATCGTGCGGATCTTGAACTTCATCGTCAGCAGCGTCTTCTTGTCGGCTTTGCCAAGCGGATACACCTTGTTGCGCGTGGCGTGGATCCACTGGAAAATGTCCCGATACAGGAACTTCTCGCGGAATATGCTGGTGTGATGATGACCGTCCATTTCGCGATAGATGTATCGGCAACCGTAACCTTTCAATTCCTTGCAGAGGCCACGGGTCATGGCGACTGGGACGATCCGATCGCTGTCGCCGTGAACGAAGTAGAACTCCGTCATCGCCTCAGCCCCGGAGCCCTTGCGCCGGATGGGCGACCTCTTGCCCCAGCGCGTGCTCGACGCGCCGCACCAGGCGGTGATCGTGGCGAAGTGCTGCTGGTTGGGCCATCCGAACCCCGTGACCATGAACGCCCCGCTGGAAAAGCCGATCAGGTGTACGCGGCGCGGATCGATGGGATAGGTCTTGATCGCCCACTGGATGAAAGCCATTGTCGGATCACGATCGGCCCTGGTCCAGCCTACGCCGCGCGACTTGCCGCACAACACGACATACTGATCGAGAACGCCCAGTTGTTTCAGAGGGTTTACTGTGGGTCCGAACATGGAGTTTTCGTTCAGGGTTCGTCCATGAAAGGCGACGATCAGACCAAGGGTCTTGGCTTCCGGCAGCTTCTCCGGCACACGCGCCTTGTATTTCATGATGAGCTCGCCGCCGCCAGAGCCCTTGAGCGTGTCGCTGAATGTGCCGGTCCGGGGCGCAGGTTTCGGATCGGCTCCGTAGGAGACCGTCGCCAGGGCGAACAACAGCGCCAATGCGAGAAGAACGTTAATTTGACGGGCAATGCGCATGGTGGTGTATCTCCTTATCAGTGTTCATTACACGCGATCAAACTGGAAATCAAGTTGTTCATCAACCGCCTGCTTCGCAGCGAGTCTATTTCCGCCGGCGTCTGCGTATCAACGCCATACCGCCTGCGGCCAGCAGCGCCAGTGTCGCCGGCTCCGGTATCGGCGAGGCCAACTCGGCGTTCGGAGCCGATGCGAGTCCAAACCCGAAGTTGTTCCGCATTATGCTGAAGTCAACCAGATCAACTACGCCGTCACGGTTGAAGTCCGCGGTGTCGGCCCCCGGCGGGCCTCCGAACTGGGCGACCAGATTGTCGTAGTCATCAGTATCGACGACATCATCGCCGTTTGTGTCGCCCGGGGTTGGGGTCACGCTGAGGAAGAAATCCCACTGCGTCTGGTTATGGGCCAAACGGTAGCGATGATTATCAGGCCCCCAACCGTCAACTTGAATGATGCCCGGATACGTGTTGTGTCCGTTGTCGTTGAGATCATCGTATAGACTCTGGCTGTTCGAGTAGCTGACAAGCCCGTCATCGACAGCGTGCAGCAGGATCCCATTGAGCTTGGGCTCCGGGTCGGGACCGCTGGGCACAGGCGGGGTATAACCCAGCAAAGGAAAGCCGCCAAGTCCGCCGGAATGCTCGCCAAAAGCCGCTATCTTGTCGGCGCGGTATCGTGCTACGTAGTAGCTGAAATACGCGCCCCACGAATGACCGGTCGTGAATATATGTGACCTGCTGATGTTGTAGTTCGCAGCTGCCCAGTCAATCATGTCATCCACGAAATCCAGATCCGACGAATTGCTGCTTAAACTCCAAAGATTCCAAAAACCTACCCCTTGAGGGAACAGGACAATAAATCCATTTTCGTGAGCAGAGGTCTGCCATGCGTAATAGCCATTTTCCGCAGATCCTCCGCTTGCTTCGCTGATATTGCCGCCTGCGCCATGAAACATGAAGAGAAGCGGCACC
>CAYMSH010000285.1:0-1558 GCA_964392945.1 uncultured Planctomycetaceae bacterium
CGTAGCGGCGGTCAACATCGCCAGTATCGCCGCGGTCAGGAGTATCAGGGTTGTCTTGCTTTTCATTTTAACGTTCCTTGCTGTCTTTTCGCTATTCAGCGTGATCTTGTCGTTACTGTTGCAGTCGAGCGACTATTGTCCGGTATTTGATGACCCGCCGCCGAAGAGTCCCGGCATTACGCCGGAGCGGCCTTCCCATTTGAGCCAGTGCTCGATTCTATTTGGATCCAGTCCGATTACGTATTTGTGTTTGCCCTTGAGGACCTTGTCCCATGCATCCAGCCACTGGTCCAGTTTGAATATCTGCGGGCCGGCTTCATGGAGCGCCGTCTGCCGTGCGAAGGATTCGGCCTTTCCGCGTTCGCTCAGTTCGTGTCGCCATCTGTCGGCCGTGGCCTTGGCGATCATTGCCGAGGCGCTTCCGGTTCGCAGATTCAACAGGCGATCGTCGGCCTGCTTTCTGGATTCGGCGGCGAAAGTCTTCAGCATTCCGGCGGCTTTCGACTTGTCCTGTGTCGCCAGGAGTCGCTTGAGTCGCTTGATATTGTCCAGGTAGTCCTGATGGAGGGCCTTCAGCGAATCGCCGCCTTCGGTGATCGATTGGGAGGCCTTGCCCCTGGCCGCGTCCCGCTTGATGTACTCGACGAGATCCTTGGTGTCGAGTTCAGCGATGCGTATATGTTCTTTGATGTTGTCGGCGAACTTCCCGGGTTGTTCGAGCGGCGACGGCGTCGAATCGAGTTTCTGGTACAGGGAAATCGCCAACGCCAACCGCATTGCGCTGGCCTGGTTCCCGGCGACTCGCGACAGTGTTGTCACCGCTTTGGCCTGGGCGAGATATCGCTGCTGGCGTTGCCTGAGTCGAGCTTCGAGCACTTTCTCGAAGCTTATCGCCGCTTCGGCCGGCGGGTGCACGATCAGGAACGAGACGCTTACGATTTCGACGCCGAGATCCATTTTGGCCACGGCTGTTTCGATAAGCGTTTTGAGTCGGTCCGCGGCCGCTCGGCGCCCGTAAGTCATGATCGCTTCGGGTCGGTCCTTGCGGTCTCCGGGTATCGGCGTGTCGAGAGTCGCCGAGGAGCAGTATTGCACCATTTCGCGGTTGGCCAGCGATTCCAGCATCTCGCCGGCGTCTGCGTATTTGTAGCCGAACTTGAGCGGTTCGGTAATTCGGTACTGCACCATGGCCCCTAGTTTGATTATGCTCACGTCTGCGGCTTCGGAGGTGCGGTCCTTGCGCGGCGGGACGGCCAGGAGGAAGTCCTGATCGTCGTGATGTCCGTGTTCTTCGGTCCAGAGGGCCATCTCCCGGCCCTTGAACGTTCCGGCCTCGACTATGTCGGGATGTTGTTCATGTCCGGCTCCGAGGTGCAATTCGTAAAGCCTTCCGGTGTCGAACGCGCGTGAGGTTTCTACGGGCCATGGCAGCTTGAAGTACATGCCCGGTTCGCCCAGCGTGCGTTCCGGCATGACGCGCCCGAATCGGCTTATGACGTGTTGCTGACCGTCATGCACGATCACGATCGAGCTGATGGCGATCAGGATCGCCTCGCCG
>CAYMSH010000285.1:1588-8613 GCA_964392945.1 uncultured Planctomycetaceae bacterium
AACGCCAGGGGGACAAACGATTTGACCAGCAGGCGATAGAACCACGTTCTGGACACTTCGAATCCGAACTGGTAATTGACGGCGTCGGCCAGCGAATGTCCCACGCGATCGGGTTCGGCCAGCAGATTAAGCAGTCTCGAATCGAAGCAGAGTCGCGGCTCCTGTCCCGGCAGTCTCGGTCTGAACTTGTCCAGCACGAAGTTTATCAGCAGTTCGATCGACAGGACCATCATCAGGGTTGCCGCGGCTGTTGCGACCCAGTAGTCCAGTTGCTGGTATCCCTGCCATGCGGCCAGCATAGCCAGAGCCGATGCTCCGATAGCCGCGGCTCCGGCGAGCATGTATCCGCCAGTGGCCCGCAGCGGTCGCCACTGGACCCTGGACCCCATTCCAGTTGAGTACCGACTGAAGAGGAACGCCAGGAATCCGATCAGCAGCGCAAAGAGCGTTCCCTGGCTGGCGTACTGGATTTCGCTCTTTGTTTCGGTCCCGATCACATTCCAGACAACGATCGCCATGCATCCGTGCCAGATCGCCCAGATCAGCGTAAATGCGGGTATTACCCATCGCTCGATGAACGCGAGCCTTGCGGCCATCGGTTGGGTTTGCGAGTCGTCGTCGCCCTGAAAGATGCTGGAGTCTGAGGCGATTTCGGCCAGTTCGAGGGCCTCTCTTCGCTCCATCTGCCTGGTGTAGAACAGCAGCAGGACCGCCAGCCAGAGAGCTGCTCCGCCAGTCAGCAGCCAGAGGGCGGACATCGCCGCCAGGGAGCCTGTGGCCAGCCAGATCGCCAGCATAACCGCCGTGAAGGCGATCTGCAGGAATAGTCCCGCGATCGCCACGTTTTTACCGCGTCTTTGAGCTATCATTGGTTGCTTTACTCCCGCACCTTCGTCGGATGCTTGCTCCGAGAGGCGCATGGGTCTACAATTCTCGACTCGTGGACGAAACAATTTTCGTCCCGAGGCGTATTACACGTTAAGCGGACCGGTCCGCTTGCGGAGAAAGATTCAACATGATCAGACTTTGGGCCATCGGCCGAACAACATTCCTGCAAACGATTCGTCAGCCCATATACGGCGTGATGATTCTTGTGACCTTCGCGCTGCTTGCGATGACGCTTCCGCTGTCGGGCTGGACAGTCAGCAGCGACTCGGGCAAGTCCGACCAGAAGATGATGGAGACTATCGGCCTGAGCACGCTCATGGTCAGCGGGCTGCTGATATCGGCCTTCAGCGCCGCTTCTGCGCTGGGACGCGAGATCGAAGACAAAACTGCGCTTACCGTGGCGGCAAAGCCCGTTACGCGATCGACGTTTGTCCTGGGGAAATTCTTTGGCGTGCTCGTCGCGGTGCTTCTGGCGTACTACCTCTGCTCGCTGGCGTTTCTGATGACCGTTCGGCACGGCGTTATGCCGACTGTGCGAGATCCGTTTGACTGGCCGGTTATCGTGTTGGGCCTGTCGGCTCTGAAGCTCACGATCGTCGTGGCCGTGATGGGTAACCTGATGTTCGATTGGACCTTCACCTCGGCCAGCATTTGGGCCCTGACGGGGCTCGGGTCGATCGCCATGGGCATCGTGGCGTTTGTCGGAAAGGGATGGGTGATCGTGGAGTTCGGTCACGGGATTTCGCCCCAACTGCTGACGGCGATGATGCTGATGCTGATGGCCGTCGTGGTGTTTTCTGCGATAGCAGTAGCCGCCAGCACAAGGTTCGGCCAGGTCGTGACGCTGCTGATCTGTTTTGGGGTGTTCTTTATCGGCTCGGCTTATCGCTCCATGTTCGGGCCCGAAACGCAGGACATCCTTATCGCTCGAGTGCTCGGGGCTCTCGTTCCGAATCTCACGGCGTTCTACATGCTCGACGCGATGATGCTCGACAAGGCCGTCCCGGCCAGTTATTTCATGACGGCGTTGGGTTACTGCGTGTTGTACAGCGGAGCGGTTCTGGCCCTCGGCGTCGCCATGTTCCAGACGCGTCCGCTGGAGACCCAGGGCGGATCGGGCTCGATGCCGGCTCTCGTCGGCGTGCTGGCCTGGTTGGGTCGGGCCGGCGCAGCGGCATGCGGGATCGCCGCGGCGGTGCTCGGGTCCCTGTCGAGCTATCACACGCTCGACGGATTCGCGCTGGTCGGCTCGCTGGCCCTGGTCGCGATCCTCGGTTGGGTGCTCTGGGGCTATTTCGGCCGCGGCGCCAAATGGACTTACTGGCTCGTACTGGCCGGCGATATCGCAGCCCTGGGCGCGTTGATCAGTTCGCTTATGGGCCTGTGGGACCTGGCGTCTGTCGGGGTCTCCGGCGATCCGCAGGTGCGCGCAGCAGTGGCCAGCGGTTTCCTGGTCTGCGTGTTCTGCGTTCTGATTTTGCCTCGTACGCGTCGTCATTTCAGTTCCGAAAGTTTGGAATAGTCGATCATCTCGCCGGCACCGGTTCCAGCTTGACCTGGTCTTGCTGCGGCTCGGTTTCCTCGGGCTCGGCTTCCTGTAGTTCTTCGCCGAGCCTGACCAGGCGTGCGGAGTTGAGTATCACGAACGCAGCGGCCAGCAGGTGCAGAAGAGCGCCGGCTATCGCGTTGAGGAATCCCATCCCCGCCAGGATCATGAAGACAACTACGAACCCGACGCCGAAGATCAGCGACTGGTGTATTACCGCCGTGGTCTTGCGGCTCAGGCGGATGAGGAATCCCAACCGGTTGAGATTGTTGTTCATAAGAACGATGCTCGCCGAGTTGATCGCCACGTCGCTTCCGGCGGCGCCCATGGCGATCGACAGGTCGCCGGCGGCCAGAGCCGGTGCGTCGTTTACCCCGTCTCCGGCGACAGCTACTCGTCGTCCCTGGCTTTTCAACGCGTCTACGAGCTTCAGTTTGTCCGCCGGCATGGCTTCGGCCTGAACTTCGGTGCATCCCATCTCGGCGGCGACTCTTCTTGCGACCGACCAGCGATCGCCGGTGACCATAACGAGTTCCTTAACCCCGAGGGTCTGCAGATCATCGACCGCGTCGCGTGCTTCTTTCCTGGTCCTGTCTTCAAGTCCGATCCAGCCGAGCACTTTTTGGCCCGAGGCGGCGAACAGTGTGCTGAGTCCTTCCGGTTCGGCGTATTTGTCTCCCGAAAGGGCCGAAAGATCGATTCCCTGGTCCGTGAGCCAGGCTTTTCGCCCGACGAGGACCTGCTGACCGTCGATTATTGCTTTCACGCCGAGCCCGGCCGATTCGGAGAATTCCGTCGGCTCGACAGGCGTGATGTTCGCTTTCTTCGCCACTTCGACAATCGCCTTGGCCACGGGATGCTTTGAGCGGTGTTCGGCGCTGGCGGCCGCGGCGAGCAGAACCGCGCCGTCAATGCCGGGAGCTGGCATCATTCGCGTTACGCTGAGGCGCCCTGTGGTAAGCGTTCCGGTCTTGTCGAAGACGAAAGCGCTGATGTCTTTGGCGGCTTCTATGTTCGAGACGTCCTTTACGAGTATTCCCAGCCGTGCGGCGCACGACAGGGCGGCGACTATCGCCGTAGGCACGGCAAGCACGATCGCACAGGGGCATGCGACCACGAGCATGGCGATGGCCCGTTCGGTGTCCTTGGTGAAAAACAGCACCGCCCCGGCCAGCATCAGGATAGTCGGCGTGTACCATCCGGCGTAGCAGTCGATCATCCGCATCATCGGTATGCGGGTCTTCTGGGCCTCCATGATCAGCTTGCGGACCTTGCCGAGCGTCGTGTCGGACCCGGCGCGCGTGACTCGCACGTCGATCGAGCCGGAGACATTCACCGTACCGGAAAAGACCTCGTCGCCTTCGGATTTGTCAATCGGCACCGATTCGCCGGTTACGTTGGCCTGGTTGATCGACGATTGGCCAGCGACAATCTCACCGTCGGCGGGAATATTGTCGCCCGGGCGGATTCTTATGATGTCCCCGGTCCTGAGGCTCTTGGGCTCGACGAGTTCTTCGGCTCCGGCGTCGGTAAGCCGGTGGGCCTTTGTCGGAGCCAGGCGGACCAGCGATTCGATACTGGCTTTTGCGCCCAGGGCCGTTCGGGTTTCTATGAGGTTGGCCAGCAGCAGGAAGAACGCCACTACGCCGGCTGACTTGTAATTCCCTCCCGCAATCGCGGCGACTATCGCCAGGGCGACCAGTTCGTCCATGTGCATCTGACCTTTGAGCAGGCGCCTGATGGCGTGGATCACGATCGGAAGGCCCAACAGGACAGCGCCGATAAGCGCCAGGGTCGAACCGTAGAACTCGTCCTGGAAAACCCAGTCGGCGATGTAAGCATTGATTACCAGTACTCCTCCGAAGAGGATCGCCAGGATAAACAGGCTGGCTCTGCCGGTCTGGACCGCTACTGATTCGGTTATTGTGTCGTTACCCATATGCAACTCCGGCCGGCGGCGCGTAATTGCGCTGTCGGCTGATGGCGGCGTTCCGTATCGATAATGGACTCTCGATCGGGCGCCTGGATGTAAACTATGTTCTTCGTGAAGGTTCTACGTACCGATCATACGTGCGGTTCATGAAAAAAGCGAAATAACAGCCTGCGTTTTTCATAAAAAACCGATCCGGCGTTTCTGCGAGCGTTTCGATCGCTCGCAATCGGGGTCTTTGGGCGGTCCGCGCCGCTGGAAAGAGGAGTTATTCCAGCATAATCTCACTTGCCATAAGGCGTGATCCGGGGTAATATAATCCGATGCGGATTCGACCGAATCCCTAGGGACGCCGCACCGCGCGGCGCCATATGAGCGTCACGGCCCGTTAACAAGTGTTTCCGAAACCCAAAGCGACAGACCAGCGCCCCGGGACAGTGAGACAAACTGAAGCTGCATGTCTTCTCGACTGAAGAGATAACAATGACCAATAAATCTAAAGAGAACTCCACTCCAGCTGATGTTGGACAGATCATAGCCCAGGCCCGCGAGGCCAAGGGGCTTACCTATGAGCAGCTGTCCGAGCAATCGGGCTGTTTTGCGACCACGATCGAGAAAATCGAGCTTGGCGAGCTCATGGCCGATAGAGAAAACCTCCAGAAACTCGCCGGAGCATTGGAACTGGACGCATCGGAACTCTTCACCTTGCTGCTGACTAAGCCCAAAACCGACCCGAAAGTCTACTCAGGCGACGACGTTCGCCGGGCTCGCAAGGCTATGGGACTGACCCAGCAGCAGTTAGCGGCGCTTGCCGAGTGCTGCGGAAGAACCGTCTCGTCATTTGAACTTGGAAAGAATCGACCCCAGAAGAGGGTTCTCAACGCAATAGTCAAGGTCCTGGGAGAGTATCTGGCGGAAGTGGCGCCGGGCAAAGTCGCCGACGCCAAGGCAAAGGCCGCAAAGGGCAAAGGAAAGAGCAAGAAGAAGGCCAAGCTGGCTCCTCCGGCGCATATTGGCGAGAAGATCAAGCGTGCTCGCGAAGCCAAGGGAATGACCCAGGAGCAACTGGCCGAGATCATCGGAGCCTATCCGTACACCATCGCCTGGATCGAACGCGGGAAAGAACGGCCTACGCCGGAACTCGAAGAAGCGATCTGGGAAGCTGTCGAGTCGGATCTGTCCAAACCCGAACCCAAGGCCCATCGCGGCGACACCAGCCACATATTCACCTCTGGCAAGAATCTCCTGCGAGATCTCTTCGGCAATGACGAACCGAGCGAAGATGACGCCGCCGAGGAACAGGATGCCGACCAGGACCAGGCCGCCGAGGAAAGCGACGACATGCCGCTGATCGAAGCCCCTGTCGAGGACAATCCGTTGATTTCATCGCCGCCGCCGAGTAGTTCCGCAGCGGCATCCGGCGGGGCGGCCAATATCGGTCAGGCCGTCAAGGAAGCCAGGATCAAGTCGGGGCTGAGCCCGCAGGAAATAGCGCAGCTCGTGCCGAGTTGTTCAAGCGGCATGATCGCTTACATCGAGGCCGGCTTCAAGAAACCCACCCCCGAAATCGCCAAGGCCCTGGCGATCGCATTGAATGCTGATCCCGCCGAGTTCCTAGCGTTTCTGGACTAATCTGCGCGACTGGGAACTACCACTACCGGACACTTCGCCTTCTTGACTACGCCTTGGCAGACGCTACCGGCCAGCAGGTTGTATATCGCTCCGTGGCCGTGTGAACCCAGGACGATCCATCCGGCATTGAGACTTTCGGCCTCCATGAGGATCTTGTCGATCGCCTCCCCCGGAACGAGCATCGCAGTTACTTCAACGCCGTCGGCGCGCATGCTTTCCTGGTACTGTCCCAGTGTCCTGTGTTCCTCTCGCAGATGTCTGGCGGCGCTGTCGCGTACGTATTCCGGTCCCACCTCGTAGCTTACGAAATCCGGCTCGGGAACCGCGGCGTGTATCAACCAGACTTTGGCGTCAAGGGCTTTGGCCAGTTTTGATGCTGCGGCGACCACCTTGTCGGTTACGTCGGAGAAATCGATTGGTGCGAGTATATTTTCTGACATGTTCTTGCTCCTACTTAATTATACGCAGGGTCAGGGCTTGGAGCAAATCGGAGCGAGATATCAGGCGAAATTGCAGTCGCCGCAGTTGTCGAACGTGATTTCCAGACATCGCCCCGATTTGCGATCGCAGGCGTCTGTCAGCAGCTTGATGTAGTGGCTGGTGCACGGTTCAGATGGGATTGCCAACTGTGCGCGAATGGATTCAATCTTCTCGGGGCTCGGGGCCTCTATCTCGACAAATCGTCCGATTAACGGCAGTTCGTCCAGTTCCACCAGGCATGAGCCCAGGCGGTAGCTGGCGCGTTTCTTCTGTATCGTCAACGTCGGGGTCAGCCCAAGAGCGGTAAGGACTTCGTCCATCGCCTGGTCCGAATCAATGCGTGTCTGGATCTCGCGGCGGATTTTGGCCCGTTTGTGTTTGCCGGCCGGGCCTTTGTAGGTCAGTTGGGCTCTAGTGTCGGGTTTCTGATCCGCGCCGGACGGGCTGCGGAGTCGCTTCGTGTGGCGGATCCGCAGCCCTTTATCTTCGCTCAGCAGATCGCGCCCCGGCGTGTCGTAATACACATCGGTCTGCAGATCGGTTCCCTGA
>CAYMSH010000286.1:0-8523 GCA_964392945.1 uncultured Planctomycetaceae bacterium
AAGAA
Organism: uncultured Planctomycetaceae bacterium; assembly: GCA_964392945.1. Classification (GTDB taxonomy): domain Bacteria; phylum Planctomycetota; class Phycisphaerae; order SM23-33; family SM23-33; genus BS750m-G57. Next base: position 6 of record CAYMSH010000286.1, read on the forward strand.
ACTCGGCTACGCCGGGTTGGGGCACGTCTGGCTAAACAACATCCCCGCGCGACTCAAAACGCTCGACGCGGCCGGGCTGAAACTGTTCCACATTTACATGCGCGTAAGCGTCAAACCCGGTAATAAACGCCCGTACGACCCGAAGCTGGAAAGCGTTGTCAAACTACTGAAGGGACGCAAGACGGCGCTGGTGCTGCTGGTCGGCGGAATGAAGCCCTCAGACACCAAAGCCGACCCGCGTGCAGTGGAACTCGTGGGGCAAATCGCCGACATCGCAGCCAAGTCGTCGCTGGACGTGATACTCTACCCGCACACCGGCGACTGGCTCCAGAACGTGGGCGACGCGGTGCGCATCGCCAAGAAAGTCGGCCGCAAGAACGTGGGCGTAATGTTCAACCTCTGTCACTGGCTCAAAGCCGAAAAGGGAAAAGACCTCGAGAAAACGCTAAAATCCGCCCTGCCCTATCTCAAAGGCGTAAGCATCCACGGCGCCGACACCGCCGCCGAAATCGCCGCAGGCAAAGGCAAATGGATCCAACCCCTCGACAGCGGCTCGTTCGACATCGCAGCCCTGCTGAAGACACTCAAGGAAATGAACTACACCGGCCCGATCGGACTCCAATGCTACGGCCTCCGCGGCGACGCCAAGGATCATCTGGCCCGCTCGATCACCGCCTGGCGAAAGTTCCGCAATCGCCTGGACAAGTAGCACCCCGCTCCCGCGCATGTATTTAACCCCGGGTGAATACACCCGTGCAAATCCAAAGTTCCACTTGCGATTTACACGGACGATATTATAGTAATCCTATGATTACACGGAAGATGAAAAGCGAATTGACTCAATGCGCCGCTGAGTATCCCGCTGTAACGATCCTTGGACCGCGACAATCAGGCAAGACGACCCTGGCGAAAATGACTTTCCCCGGACATTCCTATTTGTCGTTGGAGGACCCTGATGTCCGCAAGCAAGCTTCCGAAGACCCGCGGGGACTTCTCGAGTCGGTCGAGCACGGCGCGATACTGGATGAAGTTCAGCGCGTCCCGCAATTGCTAAGCTACCTGCAGGGGATGATCGACGCCGATCGCCGACCGGGACGGTTTGTTCTCACCGGCAGCCACCAACCGCAAGTTCATCAAGCGATTTCCCAGTCACTGGCCGGACGCACGGCCGTGCTGGAACTGCTTCCTTTCACTATCGCTGAAGTTCGTCGCTATAAACAACATCCTCAAGATCCGTTCGAGTGGATACACAGAGGGTTTTATCCGGGCCTGCATGAGAACAAGCTGCAGTCTTCTCGGTTTTTCCGTTCCTATATGGCCACGTATATCGAGCGTGATTTGCGCATGCTGATTCACCTGAAAGACCTTTCTCAATTTGAGACGTTTCTGCGTTTGCTTGCCGGGAGAGTCGGACAACTGGTCAACTATGCGTCTCTGGCCGGCGATGTGGGCGTATCGGCGACGACAATCAGGAACTGGATTTCGATTCTTAAAGCCTCCTACATCTTGTTTGAACTTCCTCCCTGGTTTGCAAACATCAGAAAGCGTCTGGTCAAATCCCCCAAACTGTACTTCGCCGATGTTGGGCTTGCGGCGTGGCTTCTGGGGCTCCAAACGCCCGCACAAATCGAGCGGGACCCGTTGCGTGGCCATCTCTACGAGAACCTGCTGATTATGGAAGTAGTCAAGGGTCTGCTCAATTGCGGGCGGCGACCGCAGCTTTATTTCTTTCGGGACAGTCACGGAAATGAAGTCGATCTGCTTATTTCCTCGGCGGGCCGATCCTTCAGAGCCATCGAAATCAAGTCGGCGGCGACATTCCAACCGGAGTTCATCAAAGGAATTGAGGTCTTTCGTCAGAGTATCGGCGACAACACGCCTGTTGCCCCGCTGGTGTGGTACAACGGGCAGCGAAAGACCACTTACAAGAAGGTGCGAATCCTCAATCCCCTACAGCACGGGTTCTCAATCCCCACCGACGCCTCTTGAGAATGACACAGCGCCTGCGGGCGCATGCGTTGTTTACGACTCCCCAACGCTTCACAAGCACTTCTCTCGTAGAGTAGGCGATGCGTACATAGTCACTCTAGTACGAGCTCTCCGCGGCACCTACTTGCCCTCGAAACAGATCAATCGCCCGTCGACTGTACTCATGTACAGACGCTGCTGCGCCGCGGAGAATCCGTCGAACACTGGGATCGTATCGAGTTTCAGTTCCGAGACCTTCTCACCGGTCTGACAGTCAACGATCCAGAGAACTCCGCCGTGTTTGCCGCGGAGTCTCTCGGCCTGGGCGGCCAGTTTCGCCGCTACCTCGGGGGCTTTCAGCTTGCGGAATACCTTATCCTCGTCAACTTTGTCTTCCGGTCCGGCTATTACGATCCGCCCGCCTGAAACCAGCATCGCCCGTGCAAAGAACGGAATATCCTTCGTCCAGAAATGATGCCTGGCGGGGGTCTTCTTGCCGCCGGTGAGTTTCACGTTCGAAGAATCCCTGGCCGCAGAGAACAACTGATGCTCTATAGGCGTGGTCCATCGGTAGTATTTCATCTTCCGCCCGAACCCGTAGACGTTTTGGTCGTCCAGGGCGAGGATACGCCCGGCCGGAGCCGACTTGCCGGCGTGCGAATAGCCCGCCCAACCGCCGATGTACCGGCTGCCGTACACCCAATAAGTGCGATGCCACCAGGTGTCGTCAAGGAAGCCCGACGGGGTGAACAGGTGCGCTAACTCCTTGTCCTGGCCCCAGGGCGTCGTGAAGCGATCGACCTTCTTCTTGTCGTATTTCCAGGGTTTCAGCGGTTTGCGAACGCCGTCGAAACCGAACGGCTGAGAGTGCATGTAGACGTGTTTGTTATCACACGAAAGGATGTCCGGCAGCGCTACGGGCATGTTCAACTGCCCGCCGAATTCATGGAGATCCTTACCGGTAGACTGTTCTTTCTCGCCCAGCACGGTGTCCGACAGCATTTCCCCTGTCGCAGGGTCAAGTCGGTACAAGTGCAGTCCGCCGTCGAGGAACATCGACCGCCCGGCCACAAAGTAAGCGACGTTCTTTTCGATCATGACACTGCCATGCACGGGCCAGACCGATTCGATCTGATCGTACGACATCACACGCTGGTCAACGGGCGCGGCGCGGAATTTCCATATCAACTGCCCGCCGGCAGCGGTCAGACAGTAAACGTATCCGTCGGCCGAGCCGAACAACAGGCGCCCTTTCCAATATGTCGGCGGCGAATCAACGCGCCCGCCGGCGATAAACTCCCACAGCTTCTTACCGTCTTTCGCGTCGATCGCGTGGACGGTGTGGTTGTCTATAGACGCCAGATACACCCGCCCGGCGGCGACTGTAGACGTGCTGAGTTTCCCGCCGATCCTGGCGGCCCACGCCGGCTTGATGCTCTTGGGCAGTTTGGTGATCGACCTGCCGCTGCGCTGGTTGTCGCCACGGAACGTCGGCCAGTCGTCTGATTTGTGCTTTGGGAGTTGGGATTCGAGATTCGAAAACTTATCGTACGCAGGACCTTTCTCCAACCCATCGCCAGCCGAACGGGCCTTCAGTTTGCGTCCGTCGGCCGCCAGTGCACTGAAACCCGACAGCTTCGATTCGAGATAACACGCGCACGGATGCTGCGGCGCGTAGGTCAATCCGTTGGCGGGCATTATCCCGTAAGCGCACGCGCCTCGCACCCAGTTGTTAATGTTCCACGATTTCTTCTTCGGATTGATGTATTCGATGCCCGTGCGCGACGAGATCACGTAGTTGACAGTGGCCTTGCCGCGATGACAGCGATGGTGGAACCAGTAGTTCTCGACATCCGGATCGAATTCATCGACCAGCTTGCCGGTCTTGGCTTCGTACCCGCGAAAATGCCCCTTGGCGTATCCGCTGAGCGTCTCGCCGACCCAGACAACGCCATTGAGAACGAGCACATCCTCGGCCGACATATACCCCGAAAGCGGATGCGGAACATTCCACAGTTTCTTTCCCGTCTCGGCGGAAAACGCCGTCAGGACGTCGTTCTTGTCGACACTCCAGACGCGATTGACCACCGCCAGGCTGCTGTCGGCGAACAGCGCAACGCCATCGTAAAGCACGAGCGTGGGAGTGATGTTCACCTTGTATTTCTTCGCCACTTTGATCGGATCGGTCTTCCAAAGGACCTTTCCGCTGTTCTTGTCGAGGCATACGATAACATCCTTGCTCAGCAGCGCCGCACGCTTGCCGTCGACGGCCAGCGTTCCGTTTTCTATCGGACCGACCCAGGACCAGATCGTTTTGCCCGATGCGACGTCAACAACCATCAGCTTCCGCTCTGCCGACTCGCCCGGCTTGACCTGCAGAAAGAGCTTCCCGCCGGAGCAGAGGATTTCTTCAGCACCTTCGGTCCCCTTGTATGTCTTGACGGTTTTGCCCGTGGCTCCATCTAGGGCCACTACGGCGTCGCCAACGCTCAATGTGACAAAAACCTTTCCGTCAACAGCGACAAGCTTCCTGGCCAGTTGGGCCGGCCCGCTCTTGAGACGGTGCATGTGGTTGTACCACCTGCCGATCGGCCGGCGCCATAGTTCGGCGCCGTTGAACGCGTCGCGAGCGATCAGGCTTCGTTTGGCGGCGAAGAGAATCGAAACAGGCGAGGCTTCATCCATAACGTAGAACACTCGCCCGCCCTCGGAAACCAGCGCCGTGAAACTCGACATACGATCGTGATGACGCGAGTACCGCGGGCCGGCGACCCACTGCATTCGCTGCGGCGGGCCGACAACCGTGTCGTTGGCCACGGCGTTGTTAGTGGAGCTGTGAAGGAAATGCGTCCAGTCGTCAATGTTCTTGGGACGGGGCTTTTTCGTAAGCTTCCAACCGTCGGGGTTCTTGGCGCAATGCACGCCGAGCGGACAAAGAGCCCGCAGCGCCTCGGCGGCCGACATCTCCGCCGACTTGTCGCTGACAATCAGGTTCGCGAAGTTATCGACGAACGGAAGACTCTTACCGTCCCAGACATCGACCGCGATCTTGCCGTACAGCCCCTGGGCCTTCAGTTCAGCCCGAATGCTGTCGATGCGTTTCTGGTCTCGCGCCAGGCCCTGTACGGTGAAACGACCCTGGCCTCGCAAGCTGACCAGAGTCTTGGCGTCGAAATCTCCGACAACAACCGCCACCCCGCCGCTAACGCCGGCGGTTTCCGGCAGACCGGCCTGTGCGGCGGCGCATATCATTGTCACGAACGCTATCAGGGAGATGTTACGCATCAGTTTTGCTTTCCTTCATCAGCGGTTTATTCTTCGACGATCTTGATCAGTCGCAGCATGCTCGGCTCGGGCAACGGGCCTTTGGGTTTGCGATCGCGATGGTTACCCAGCGTCTCCCAGCGGAGAATATATCGCACGCCCGGCCGGCCGGAGGAACCAACATCGCCGGCAATCCTGACTCCAATACCCTTGAACTTGGATTCACGTTTCCTTATCGCCGCGGGTATCGAGCTCTTGGCCCGCCTGGCCACGCGTCCCAGCGGTTTCAGCGTTTCCTCGTCGATAACGATCATACCGCTGCCGCGTTTTACATGCCTGAATGGCAAATGGAGTTTCCCGTCGCCGGCAGAGACGATAGTCCCGACCCGGATCTCAACGTTGATCGAACCGTTGCCGTGGAAATTCCATCGATAATCCCATTTAGTCACGCAACTGATCTTCCACTTGCCGCTTTCGAATCGCGCGACATACGCCTGGATATTTCCATTCGCGTCAAACTTGTGATACGAAACCACTACGCGATTCTTCGAGTCGAAGCCCGCCCAGCCGGTGACATTTATTATCCCCCCGCCTGAGGGAACCGGGTCCACGATCACGCCTTTGGTCTCCTTGAGACTCATCGGCAGCTTGATCGGCTTGCCGGCGGCGGTCTCCCAGTTGATCAGGTCTTTGGTCCGCGCGTATGAGATATCGTGATTCGTCCTGCAGTCCGGCGTGTCGCGCCACATCCAGGTCATATGAAAAAAACCGTCCGGCCCGAGTTTCGGACCGTGCATGTAGGCGTTCATCTTGCCACGCCCGTCAGTCAGCGGCTTGTCCAGCAGCTTCCGCCAGGTCTTGGTTTTGCAATCGTAAACGTTGTATATCTCGTTGCCGTTTCCGCTGCCGCCGTCGCGATAGTGGAAAATGAACTCACCGCTCCGGCCCCGCATGAACTTCGGATACGTGCATCGTCTCTCGTTCTTGCCCGTCATCGCCTTGATCCGCTCGAAGCTGGCGATGTCGCCCGGCTTTGACGTACGGAAGTAGATCAGGGGCACGCAATGCATATTCCCGCTCAGGTGGATGTGACCGTCATCGTCGATCGCCATCGTTACGCCGTTATGAGAATCCCAGCCGACTCTCGAGGGCAGAATCTGGTATTTCCAAGTCTTCGAGTCGAGCGTGCGGGAGGCCACCGTCATGCGGTGCTGGGCGTCGTAGTAGGCTACGTACTGAACCTCGCCGTGAGTCAGCAGGCAAAAGCCCACGGGGAATCCGGCCTCCACGCGAGAGATATCCAGCGATTCGGCGACAGTGAGTCCGGCGCCGGCCGGCACGCACAAAGCGCATAGGAAGACGGCGGCGAGAGTTCCCGATTTCATATTGCGGCCTTTCGTGCGGAGAATAGTTCTACTTGGGCTTCTGCAGGCAGATCATCTCTTTGTCCGTGCGGATCAGCAGCTTGCCGTGAGCGGCCACGATTGTGCTGAAGCAGACCTTGGCGTCCAGCGAGGACCGGTGCAGTTCCTTGAATTCCCTGCCGGCTTTCAGGACAACGTACGTGCCGCCTTTGGAAACGCAGTATATCTTGCCGTCGGCTCCGGTAGGCGAGGCCCGCCAGGGACCCTTTCCTTTGAATTCATGCTGCCATATCATTTTGCCCGTTTTCGGATCGAGGCAGCTTATCACCTTCTTCTTGCCGCGATCGGGCAGGATGTACAGCAATCCTTTATAGATCAGCGGTGAGCAAACGTCCGCCGATGCGCCTTCGGTCCATTTCCAGGCGTAGTCTGCGTGCTTGATCCGTCCGGTGCCGCCCGGTTTCAGGGCGAACGTGCCGCGTCCCAGCGCCTGGTTGGTGATCACAAGACCGTCGACGATCACCGGACATGAGACGATCCGCTGATAAACCTCGCGTGTCTTGGTGTACTCCCAGCGCCAAAGCTCCTTGCCGGTGTCGATGTTGTGACCGGTGACGTACTCGCCGCCGCACATGATAAGTTCCGGGCCGCGTTTGACCTCGACGATCATCGGGGTGATGTAGGTGTCTTTGCAGTCGAGTTTAGCATCGGTGTGGCGTTCCTGGGTCCAGAGCGTCTTACCTTTCTCGGCGTCGAGGCAAAGGATCAGCGACTTGAGCGGTTTCTTGCCCCACTCTTTCATCCCCTTGGTGTAAGCCCATCCCTCGACCGTACGCAACAGCGGAATGTACAACCGCCCTTTGCGAAGCAGCGGGCTGGCGCTGTAGCCGAAACGCACGGCGAACGGACCGTAGTCTTTGGCGAGTTTTCGCGACCAGAGGATCTTGCCGTCCAGGTCCGTGGCGCACAGATCGCCGGTGCCGAACAGGAAATATACGGTTTTGCCGTCGCTGGCCGGGCTGCACGAGGCGATCGCGCGAGGAGAGGGCTTGCCGCTGGACATCACTTTGCTCCAGATCGTCTTGCCGTCTTTCAGGCTTATGCACATTCCCAGCAGGTCCTCGCCGCCAGTCTTCCTGGAAGTGGTGAATATCCGATCGCCGATAACGATCGGCGTAGAGCCGCCCGGCCCGGGCATAGCGATTTTCCATGCGAGGTTTTCCGGCTTGGTGATGTCCGTCGGCAGATTGGTCTCATCTGTAGAACCGTTGAGTTCCGGTCCGCGCCATTGCGCCCAATCGCCTGCATGGGCCAGACCGGCCGAGAGGATAATCGCCGCCAACAGTCCGCTGATCTTTCCGTATCGTTTCATGAGTAAAGTGTCCTGATAGATTGTGTTATAGAATACCTGTCCGCCGACAGTTTAACGCCGCCGGAGCCTGTAGATTCAAACAAGCACAAGATATTTTATCAAGTCCAAAGAAGGTATTGACGCACGCGGCGGTTCACAGTAGAATGCCTCGCCCATCTGATAAAGATGGTTTTGCCCAACGCGCCGCTAGCTCAGTTGGTAGAGCAGCTGACTCTTAATCAGCGGGTCGCAGGTTCGAGCCCTGCGCGGCGTAGTGAGAAGCCCTTGTGAGACAGGTACTTACAAGGGCTTTTTCATGCGATGATTTGGACTGTTGTTTCTCTGCGCTACATCTGCGCTACACTCGCACAGTTTTTTGCCCATTTCCGATCTAGGCATTAGTGAAAGGGAGTTCCCACCCCTTGCTAGTTCCACAGGCCCTGCCGTCAAGAATCCTGGAAATCGTATGCGCCCTTGATTGCTTAGGATTCAGCTGAACTATGTGAGCCCTTGATATGTAAATGGCGCCGGAAAAATATAGCGATGGCGGGCGGCGTAAAAGTGTAGCACT
>CAYMSH010000287.1:0-8516 GCA_964392945.1 uncultured Planctomycetaceae bacterium
GCCTCGGAGATCATCTTGGCCAGTTCGCGGGTCGTCAGACCGTAGTCGACGTCCTTGTAACCGCTGTCGGTCATTTCCGGGCGATTGCACTCGAACTTCTTGGCCGAGCACGGCATGAGGGCGACCGATACGATGTCCTTCGGGTCGATCCCATGTTCCTGTGCGTAGAACGTCTTGATAAGCGCCCCGAACATCTGCTGGGGACTCTTGGCCGACGACATGTTCGGAAGCATTTCGGGATAGAAATGCTCGATGAACTTGACCCAGCCGGGGCTGCAGGAGGTAAACTGCGGAAGAGCGACGGTTTCGTCCTTCTCGACCAGGGCCTTGTACAGGCGGATCAGCAGTTCGGTTCCTTCTTCGATGATCGTGAGGTCAGCGGTGAAGTTGGTGTCGAACACCTTGTCGAACCCGCATCGCCGCATCGCCGTGTTCATCTCGAACGTCATCGGCGTACCGGGCTCGAGCCCGAAGCACTCGCCGATGCCCGCACGCGGACTCGGGGCGGTCTGCAGTGTTACGTGCTTCGTCGGATCGTCGATAGCGGCCCAGACTTCGTCAGTCGGGTCATTGGCCGTCAACGCGCCAGTCGGGCAGCGGTTGATGCACTGTCCGCAGTTGATGCAGACCACTTCGCCCAGGGGTCGGTCCTGGAAGGTTTCGATCGTCGTCTCGTTGCTGCGATTGGCCGCTTCGAGAACTCCGACTTCCTGCAGATCGATGCAGGTTCGAACGCATCGGCGGCAGAGCACGCACTTGTTCATGTCGCGCGCCACCGAATGGCTGGAGTTGTCTTTTTCGTACAAGGGCTTTTCGGGATGCCCGAATCGGAAGAAGTCAACGCCGTATTCCTTGGCCAGCGACTGCAGTTCGCAGTTGTTGTTGCGGAAGCATGCGTAGCACTCGCCGTAGTGCTTGCTCAGCAGCAGATCGATAATGTGCCTTCGAGCACGCCTGACCTCGGGGGTATGGGTCTTGATCGTCAGCGGCGAAGTGATCGGGTAGGCGCAGGAAGCCTGGAGGGCTCTCTGTCCTTCGATCTCGACAACGCAAATTCGGCAGACACCGGCGACACAGAGGTCTTCATGGTGGCAAAGCGTGGGAATGTGGACGCCGGCCATGCCGGCCGCTTCCAGAATCGTCGTGCCCATGGGCACTTTTATTTCGTTCCCGTCGATGTTAATGGTGATCGTGGCGCCGATGGCGTCAACGTTGGCGGGCGTATCGACGACCTGTCCTCGCTGGGCCTTTGGGGCTCGGTCACTTTCTTGTATGTTATCTGTCATTGTTCGTTCCTTGTCCGTATTCAGGCGACTGACTCACCGGTGCGTCCGAGGATTTCTTCAGAGAAATGCTCGACTACCGACAGAAAAGCGTTCGGGCTGGACTGGCCCAATCCGCACTTGGAGGCCACTTGCATAGTCCTGCCCAGCGAGCAGAGTTCGTTGAGGTACTTCATCGAGCATTTGCCCGCGGCGAGCATCTTGACGCCCTCGAGCAGCTTCTCGTTGCCCTCGCGGCAAGGGGTGCACTGTCCGCAGGATTCCTCTACGAAGAACTCCATGAAGTTGTCCACGACGTCCAGCATGTCGCGATCAGCTCCGAAGACGATGATCGATCCGCCGGTGGCGACGTCTTCAAAAGCGATCTTGCGATCGAACTGGCTGGCCGGGATGCACTGGCCCGAGGCTCCGCCGATCTGGACGGCCTTGGTGTTCTCGGCTCCTACGGCCTGCAGCATATCTGCGATGCTGACGCCGAGGGGGAACTCGTAAACGCCGGGGTTTGCGCAGTCGCCGGAGATGCTCATGAGCTTCGGACCGACGGAGTTTTCCGTGCCGATGCCGTTGAACCATTCGGCGCCCTTTGCGAAGATGCATGCGGCCCAGGCGAGGGTCTCAACGTTGTTGACGACTGTGGGTCTTCCGAGGTATCCGGTGTCGACGGGGAAAGGAGGCCTGTTGCGCGGCTCGCCGCGATTGCCTTCGAGAGACTCGATAAGCGCCGTCTCCTCGCCGCATACGTATGCTCCGCTGCCGAGTCGGATTTCAATGTCAAAATTGAATCCTTCGCGACCGGCGGCGTTTTCGCCGAGCATTCGGTCGTCGCGACGCCTTGCCAGCGTACCTTCCAGATCCTTCAGGAGATAGACGTACTCGCCTCGCAGGTAGAGGATGCCCTTGGCGGCGCCCACTGCGATCGCGGCGATCGTCATTCCGTCAAACACCAGGTCAACGTACTCGCTGAGGACCAGACGATCCTTGAACGTGCCGGGCTCGCCTTCGTCGGCGTTGCAGACGATAAACTTGTCTGCTCCGACAGCGGCCGCCGCCAGGTTCCACTTGACGGAGGCCGGGAAACCGGCTCCGCCTCGTCCTCGCATGCCTGCTGTTTTCATTGTAGCAAGGATGTCGGCTCGCCCGCCTGCGGCGGCGGCTTTCAATCCCGCGTAGGCTTCTACTTGGCCAAATGTCAGTTCAGTACTCATACCAGGTACTCCTCCTCGCCCTGAAGCGCGTGCGGTGACAGGCGAGAGCGGCACTCTTCGAGGATTTCAAGAACGCTTTGCGGCGTGACCTTCGTCCAGAGGATATCGTTAACCAGCAGCGCCGGTCCCTGATCGCACAGGCCAATGCAATTGGCCCATTCCAGAGAAAACGTTCCGTCTGTCGTAGTTTCGCCGAACTTTATTCCCAACTCGTTTTCGAGCTGGGCGGCTATGCGGTCCTTACCGGCCATGTCGCAACTGATCGTCTGACACAAACGGATGACGAACCGCCCGAGGGGCTTTTGACTCAGGAAGCTGTAGAAGCTGACCACGCCGTGAACTTCAACGGGGTGGATGTCCAGGGCGTCGGCGACTTTCTGCATCGCGAAGTCCGTGACGAAACCGTACTTCCTCTGAACGGCCTGCAGGATCGGCATCAGCGCGGTCCTGTCGGTTCCGCACTTGTCGATCAGGATCTGCAACTCCTGATCCAGTCTATTTCTGTTGGTTACCAACATCGACACATCTCCTGTTCAGGGGTGTTAGTTGCTCTGGCCCAGCACTGCGCTGACCTTCTCCATCAGGATGCGCGGGTCTACGGGCTTCTCGATGAACTCGTTGACCGGAAGAATCTCGTCGTCCCTGTCAAAGTCCTGGCCGAGCACTTTTCCAATGCTGCTGAGCATAAGGATCGGAGCGGCGAAGCCCTGGCTCCTCAGTTCGCGAGCCATGACCATGCCGTCGTCAACCTCTTCCATCATGCAGTCGAGGATCAGCAGTTCAGGATCGAACTCCTGGATCTTCTGCATGCCTTCGTTGCGGCTGGAGGCGGTTGCGACCTGGTGGCCTTCTTTGTTCAGAAACATTTCAGTGGCGTCCACTACATCCGGATCATCGTCAACGATTAGAATCTTGGCCATCGGCTTCTCCTTTCGGGCGCCCTCACGAGGCGTCCATGGATTTAATTTACAAGATCTTCTCGGCTCTACTCAGCCGGTATTCCGCTTCGAACCCGATTAATTCGGTCTGTTACACTCCTGTCTGCAGTTTCAGTCTTGTTAAGCTCGACTGCTCGCCCCCTGGCTGTGAATTAATTCACAGTGACAAGAAAGAGCATTTTCCACGATTCACGAAGAATCGCAAGTGCTTTTCTCGTTTTCGGCGCATAAACTTCGGCAAAAGTAAGCGCCCCGGACTGATGCGTTGTGTAACCCCTTAGAAACTAACCCGTTGCGCCATGCCCTAATTCCCGGCATAAACCCGGCATAAATTCGCTGGTGGCGCATAGTGAGCCGATGGCGACGATCGGATCACACTAGCGATATTAAGATGTTTAAATACGGTTATTTACGTTCTTTTGAGAGCATGTCGCGTACGAAGTCCATCAAGGTCTCTTCCTTGTAGTCGGTGAATTCCCCGGCGTCGAAGAACAGACCGTGGCATATTCCGCACCCTTCATACCAGATGTGCGGCTGGCCGGCGTCAACCATGCGAATCATCGGGGCAGAACATTCGGGGCAGTTGACATCTTCGATCGCATCGTACTGCTTGCCGACTGACGGGTCGCCGGTATCTATTGATTCGGCCTTATCGAGGTCTTTGAGGTGCTCGGCCTCAAGCATGTCAAACCAGATGCCCTTGCAGTTGGTGCATCGATCAACCTCGATTTCCCCGAATTCAACGGGCTCCATTGAATGATCGCATTTGGGACAGTTCATCGTCGGCCCTTTCATTCACCGGCCGGACGAATCGACCGGCCTGGATTATCGGTAAGCAGATTATTCAAAACGATCGCCAGCGATACTATAGCCCCGTCAATCGAAACAGTCCAGCGACAATGCCCTGAGCCAGCCTGAACCCCTTTGATTCAGCTTGCCAAAGACGCCGCATGGGATACAATTGTTCTGCCGGGTGAGCAACGCTGACGGGCTGCCGGCCTGCCGACAGGCATGTCCCGGAAAATAGCGGTTATCAACTTCACCAGCAAGCCAGGAAAGACATCGCCATGATGAAAAAGATTCAACTGGTTATAACCGTATCGCTGTTTGCACTCTCACCCCAATTCGGTCTTGGCGCAGATGAGTTCATGATCGAGGCCAGAGACTTCGATGACGGGAACACCAGGATTAGCCTGAAAGGCCAGGCGTACGCCGATTCTCACTCCTGCATCTGGAACGCTGGGGCTCTCCCCAACAAGGCCGAATATATCATAGAGTTGCCGATTACGGCTGACTACACGCTGTCGGCGTTGTACGCCGCGGCACAGGCCAGGCCGGTTGATATCCATATCGACGGCAAGAAGGCGCACACGGGTTTCAAGGGAGCAACCGGCAGCTGGAACACCAAGTCCGCCAAGTGGGAACAGCAGTTCAAAATTCGCCTCTCGGCCGGTGCGCACAGGATTGTCCTCCTGCGGAACGGCCCGATGCCACATATCTGCGCACTGAAGTTCAAGTCATCAGTCGCATTCCCAAAGGGATGGAAACTCAAGCGGCTCAGCCCGAACCAGCGAGCCAGGCGAATCCAGCTCAGGCTCAAGATAGCGGCGTTGGAACACTTCAACATCAAAGCCGTACGGCGGGCGATAGAGGACATGACCAGGGAGTTTCCCAAAGCATATGACGGCGCATCGCACCTTAAAGCCCTCGGCCGATTCGAAAGCGAACGCAAGGCGATGCTGAAATCTCTCAAGAGCGGGCGACACGTGAACTCCAGCACAATAGACAAACTGTCAGCAGGAGTCAGGACCGCGTTGCTGGCCAATCCCCTTCTGGATTTCGACAAGATGCTCCTGGTCAAGCGAAACCTCCCGGGCTCCGCGGCCAGGCGCGCCGTATCGGGAGACGCCGGTTTCGTGCCTCACAACTTCCAGAATCATACGTCCGTTCGAAGGGGCAATTGGGACAACGAGATCATGGTCCTGTCCGGATTGCGGAAAGAGGCGAAGCTCCAGCGACTCTACAAGCCCGACGGCAAGCGAATCGTTCGCGACGTTCGCCTCAGTTTCGCCGCCGATCGCATCATGTTCTCACAACCGGACGCCAGAGACAGGTGGGCCGTCTACGAGATTAAACGCGACGGCGGCGGTCTGCGGCAATTGACACCGACGAATTACCCCGACCTGGACTTCTTCGATCCGTGTTACCTGCCCAACGGCAAGATCATCGTCTGTTCTACGGGCAACTACTACGGATTGCCCTGCCTTGACGGCAACGGCGAGGTCGCCAGCCTTTATCTGCTCGACCCGGCCACGAAGAAACTGCGGCAGTTGACCTTCGACCAGGACAGCGACAATGATCCGATAGTGCTCAACGACGGGCGGGTCCTCTACCAGCGATGGGAATACAGCGACATCCCCCACTACTTCTCGCGCAGGCGATTTACGATGAATCCCGACGGCACAGGTCAGCTAGCATTCTACGGAAGCACCTCCTGGTTCCCGACGGCCTTCCGATTCGCCAGGCCCGTGCGGGGGCATCGGTCCCTGCTGGTCGGAATCATCAGCGGTCACCATGACTACGGCGACTGCGGGCGCATGGCGCTCCTCGATCCGGGCCTGGCCGGGGCATATCCGTTCCGTTACCGGCCCACATCAAAGAAATGGGGTGTCCCGGGGCAAAAAATAGCGCCTACGCCGGATATTCTGCCGGCCGAGCAAACGGGGTTTCTTCAACTGATTCCCGGCTGGGGCAAGCCGGTGGCAGGAACTGTGTGCGACGCGATCGTCGGCGACGTCTACAAGAAGCAGCATCCGTCATTAACCACCCATCCTCATCCGCTCAGCAGCAAGTACTTCCTGGTGTCGATGAAACCCACGGACCGCGCGTTATGGGGAATATACCTCGTGGATATCTTTGATAACGCCACGCTAATTGTCGAACATGAAGGGGCGGCCCTGTTCGAGCCCGTGCCGCTGATGACACGAGCGAAACCGCCGGTCATTCCCGATCGAGTCGATCTGAAGAGCAAGACAGCCGACGTGAGTATCGGCGACATCTATTCCGGACCCGGGCTCAAGGGCGTACCACGCGGAACGATCAAGACCCTGCGCATCTTCGCCTATCATTTCGGGTACCAGGGAAAGGCGGGATTCAACTTCGTCGGCATTCAATCCGGATGGGATATCAAGAGAGTTCTGGGAACCGCGACAGTTGAAGCCGACGGCTCGGCTCACTTTCGAATCCCCGCCAATACGCCGGTGTCGATCCAACCTCTGGACTCCGAAGGACGCGCCGTTCAGTTGATGCGCAGCTGGTTGGTGGGAATGCCGGGCGAGCATGTTTCATGTGTCGGCTGCCACGAGAACCGCAATGACGCCCTGGCCAACCGGCGAACCACGGCCAGTCGCCGGGCGGTCGAACAACTCAAGCCCTGGTTCGGACGACCCCGAGGGTTCCACTTCGCGCATGAAGTTTATCCGGTCCTGGAGAAGTACTGCATAGGTTGTCACGACGGCGAGGCCAAGGTCGGCCGACGAAGCAAGCCGTCGTTCAAGACCGCCGATTCTGCATACAACACGTTACACCCCTACATTCATCGCCCGGGCCAGGAGAGCGACATGGCTCTCCTAAACCCCATGGAGTATCACGCGTCAACCAGCCCGCTGATTCATATGCTGGCCAAAGGCCATCACCGCGTCACGCTTCCCGCTATGGACAGAGAAAGCCGGGAAAGACTCTACTGCTGGATCGACTTGAACGTACCCAGGAACGGACACTGGACTCCGCCCGTTAGAAAGGGTCATAATCAGGTAAAGCGACGTCTTGAGCTTGCACGGATATTCGCTTCTATCGATACGGACCCCGAAGGAGAATACAGGATTGCGGCCAATGCTTTGAAAAGACGTAAACCCGTTACATTCCTGGTCCCTGAAAAAGAGCAGCCTGTAAAGCCGGACAATATCAAGGCCAATGGTTTCCCGATGAGCGCAGAAAGGGCCGCAAGGCTGCAGCAGGCCGACTGCGACAGCAGCGTCAAAACGCTGAAACTGCCGAAAGGCGTCGTGATGAGGTTGAGGCGGATTCCCGCCGGTGATTTCGTTATCGGCAGTCTGGATGGCGCACCGGACGAACGCCCGCGCGCCAAGGTCACAATCGACAAACCTTTCTGGATGGCGGAGGTCGAGGTTACTAACACCCAGTACGCGCTGTTCGATCCGAAACACGACACTCGCTACATTGACATGCATTACATGGACCGTGTGACGCCGGGCTATATCGCCAATCACGCCGATCAGCCGGCGGCACGGGTTTCCTGGCTCGAAGCTATGGCGTTCTGCCGATGGATGAGCAAAGAAACGGGGCTGAAAGTTACTCTCCCAACCGAGGCGCAATGGGAATGGGCCGCTCGAGCGGGAACCGACACGCAGTTCTTCTATGGAACGCTCGCCACCGACTTCTCAAGCTACGCCAATCTGGCCGACAAGTCGCTCCGCTGGTTTAAAATGGGCTTTCCAGGCGCAAGTCGTCTGCAGCCGCGGTTACCGTATCCGGCCAAGATGAACTTCCCCCTGCATGATGAGCGGTTCGGCGACAAGTGGCACGTCGTGGATTATGTTGGCCAGACCAAGCCCAACGCCTGGGGCCTGAAGGATATCGTCGGCAATGTCAATGAGTGGACACGCTCCAACTACGATCCGTATCCATATGCCGACAACGATGCCCGAAACGATGCAAAGAGTTCGAAACGCAAAGTCGCCCGCGGCGGGTCCTGGGCTGATCGGCCCGCCAACTCGGGATCTTCCGTACGACGGCCGTATGAAGCCTGGCAAAAAGTCTATAACGTGGGGTTCCGAATCATCGTGGAATAGCTGGCTAAGATGCGATTCGGCACGTACATGCGCCTACGGCGTCAAAGCCCTCAGAGCGTATTGCCTGCGGCAAGCCACGCGTGTTTGAATCCCTGTTGCTATACTAACGGTGGGCGCAAGAAAAAACCCACCCTGATTACAGGTAGGTTCTTTCGTAAGCGGGCGAACTCGATGTCGAGCAGGATGTACGAGTACTCATTCGCCCTGGCCAGCCTGCGG
>CAYMSH010000288.1:0-8487 GCA_964392945.1 uncultured Planctomycetaceae bacterium
GAGTGTCTCTATGGCTTTGGCGTTACTTTCGTCGAATGCTCCTCCGAGGATTCTCTTGGCGGCCCCATAGGCTCCGGTGCGTAAGGTCTCAAAGTGGTCCGACAACGAGTTCAGAGACACGAGGACTTTCTTGTCAGCAATCTTAGGCACTGGTGTTTTTGGTTTGATCTCTGATCGCTGTTCGATCCGGGCAACAAGAGCCGTGCTTACCTCTCTGTAACTCTCTCCAATATCAGCCATCTTTCGCTCTAGAAGTTTCCGCATGTTCCCGCGAAGTTTCTGGCTCGACTTTTTGGCGTCTTTTACCAGATCCCGTAGGGGTCTGACCCCTGTCATTGTCGCAACGGCCGTTCCAATATCCGACGCCTCGTCTGGTCGAATGTACGGAAGCAACCCAGGCATGCGTGTGCCAATCTCCAGTGCGATAGGATCGAGATTAAGCTCCGAGAGTCCAGTTACCTCTTGCAGTACCTTCCCTCGCCGCCCACGCGAGAGAGACCGTCGGACGGTGGCAACTGGCAATCCATCGGCGTCAACAAAACTGAGTTCGACCCACGTGTCTAGCGGTATTGATGTATCTCCAATACCTAGTCGCACTTTCGCGGATGGTACGGGAGTGATCGGTGAAACATTGTGTACAGCACTATCTGCATCGTCGGCATCGCTGGCCTCTGCGAATCCCAGTTGCACAGCCGTTTCAGCCGTTTCAGGGGGGCGTTGCGACCGGTAGATGTGCCCAGTTAAACACCAGCAAATCGCACTGAGCAGCGAGGTCTTACCCGCACCATTGGCCCCTTCGATTACCGTAAGCGGTTTGGTGAACGCATGCTCAAAGACGGGCGGCGGATCAGTGTCACATGTGCAGTAATCTTGGATGCCAGCAAAGCGGTGGATCTTGACCTGATCCAAATGGATGACTTTGCCGCCTGTACCAGCGGCCGCAACACTAGTTACGGGGAGGTCCGGGGGCTCTATTCTCAAGCTGTCCACGATAGCATCTACGTCCTGCTGCCTATTCGTCCCGGCCCATTTGTCCCGGTTGTCTCGATACCAGCCGAAGACAGCTCGCACGTCTTTGGACGAGAATTTGAATATTCCTCCATCGTCGGGGAGAAGCACCGCACGCCCGCTGACCAGTTCATCACATAGAGTGTCGAGTGTATGTGCAATTAGCGGAGTTGGCGCTGGTTCCGAAGCCATGTCATTCCTTTCGCCCAGAAGTCATAATCCCTTTTGCTGGAGACCTAGCCTGATTCGACGATTTATTCTGACGTACTGGGAAAACAAAGTCAATTGATTTGGGATCGTAATCAGGGCAAACGCAGAGTCGCGTCGGGCATCTCGGGACCCGGGCATAAGCGTTCGCATGTTGCGTGAAGCGGCGTGAACTTCTGTCAAATCAACTCCGCAAGGCGTGCAGGTTCAACATCCTGTCGATTTCTTTGGTTACTGTTTTGGGGTAACGGGGAAGCAACTCGCCCAGGAGTTCTTCGCTGAGTCTCGACAGATCGCTGAAGGTTGCCAGTGATTCAGGCGGGAGGCCCTTGCGCAGGCAAAGGTAAAGCCAATCGCAAAACGCCTGCTCGGCACGCGCGGTGTTCCCGCTGGCGGGAGGATTGTAAATTCGCGGGCTTACGCAGACAAACGAGAATGTCCCGATCGGAGTTTTCCTTATTCGAGAACGATTGTGGCGACGATTGGTGAAGCACGTGATCGCAGTGGGCTGCTGGGTTACCAGATTGTAGCCCGCCAGCGCGTGCAAACCGGTTATATAAGCTCCGGAATCCAGAAACCCTACGAGTTCGGCCGGCGTGACCCGCCCGGCCAGGCCGTACCGCCCGCTTGCGTATCGCGTTATCACTCCCTGGCGCACCAGACGCCCCAACTGCACGTTAAGACTACGCGGCGCCACGCCGGCGATGTTCGCAAGTTCGGTAAGAGTGAACACGGCCTTGCGGTCCCGCCGCCATGCCTGCTCCAGATAATCTCGCCACTGCCAGGCTCTCATCGCACGCCTCCCATGAAGCGGGCCGTCTGCCGGCGGAGTATCTCAATCACGCGATCAAACACCATCGCCCCCCCGCCGCCGCGGGTTAGATTCGCCGCAACTTCAGCTTCAACCTGAGTGTCGATTGTATTGTCGATAACGCCAATGTGACGAACCCGCCCGGCGTCAAGATCGTCCAGGCGTTTTTCCGCCCTAGCGCGATCGATCCCAATGTCAGTAAGTTTCCGCTCTATCCGCTCCGGCGAGGAAGGCTCCAGGTGGCTTGCGAACATGAAGAGATCGACCAGATCGCGATGCTGCAGGAAACTGCGAACGAAGACGGCGATAATTTTGTTCTCTATCATGTCCTGATCCGATGCCGTCGGATATACAACGCCATCGGCGGGTTTGACCACCAGATCGTCGGCGCATCGAACTCGCGTAATTCCGACGGGAAGCTCTATCCGGCTTGACGCCTCGCCATCGCGCCAGAACGCCAGCATAAGCGCACTGAGGGCTGGTGAGTCGCCTTCGGGTCCGCAGCGCGGGGCGGCGCTGCCGGAATATCCGAATTTTCGTCGCACATCGGGCAGCAGCCTCCGCCTGAAAGTGTCGATAAGTTCATCCCGCTTTGCGGCCAGATCGCCGGCCCAATGATAATCGATATCTCGTGAAACGCGCGGACTCTGATCGAGGAGGCGGTATCGGAACCCGCCAATCAGGGCCAGTTCGAACCCCGCGCCGCTAGTGGCCAGCAACCTGACCGCCATCCGCTGAATAGCTTCAGTAACTTCCTGTTTCGGATCACTCATTTAACTATTGCTCCAATACCCTCCAATACCGGGCTCATGCTGAAACCTATTGAATAGTATCGTCTAACGTAACAATACACAACATTAAAGTTATTATTTGTTACCCGAAATAAGTCACACACAAGGCTGGAGGCATGACCCAAATCAGACCCTGATTGCACAACAACCTGGGAAAGGGGACGAATCTTTCGAAGTATAGTGCTGATATACGGACCGCGACGAGGCAAGGAATGTTGTTGCAGCGGTAATCATCTTACTGATAGGTATTTTGATTCCGCGTGACCGTGCGTCGGAGGTCCGGGGCTGAGGGGTTTGCCAGGCGTTGGGGTCACTTGGGCTGTGGAATCGGGATTTCGGCGTAGACTGTTTCTTCGGCCAGGTCGTTTTTGGCTTTGCTGAGGACCTTTCCGTCAGATGAGATGATCAGGCTATTGCCGTAACCGTGCCAGTCGGGTTTCGGCTTCTTCGGAACGGTCCAGTTGGCGCCGATTACGTTGAATCCGCTGTCTTTGGCCCTGGTCGGGAGCTGCACGATGAACCAGTCGCTGTCCTCGGGTTCGACCCAGGCTATGGAGTACAGCAGCGTGTCGATCTTCTTTTTGCTCATCACTTCGAACTGCTTGTGAACGTCGAAGCAGATCAAAAGGCCGAGGCGCCCGTACGGCGTGTCGGTTACGGGATTGCCGAGATCGCCGTCGGCGGCCCAGCCCTTCTCGGCCCATATCCACGGGTTCCGCTTGCGGTAGTGGATCAGGATCTTCCCGTCGGGGCCCAGGAGAACCGATGTGTTGTAATACTTGCCGGTCTTGCGATCGACTTCCAGGAGCGGGACGGTTAAGTATATCCCCTGTGCTCTGGCCAGCGGTGCGAAGTATTTCGTCGATTCGCCAGGCACGGTCTCGGCGGCATCCTTGGGATCGACGCCCTTTAAACCGGCGCTTGCCTTTCTTCCGGGGACTTGCCAGGCGGTCTTGATGTCGTATGTCATGTAGCCGGTGACCGCGGTCTCGGGAAGGACTACGATCTTGGCTCCGTACCGGGCGGCCAGGGACACCGCGTTTTTGATCTTCTTGCGGTTTCCCTTCGGATCGCCGAACTTGCTTGCGATCTGGACCGCGGCGGCCAGGACTGTGTTCTCCTTGTGATCGTCGAGGCGAAGTGTGCGGACGAGCTTCGATTTGGCGATGTCCCATATGCGGATAATTCCGCGCGAGTCGGCGGCCGCGAGGCGTTTGGAATCGTCGCTGAAGGCGACAGCCCCCCCGCCGGCGACGAACGTCTTGATGAGTTTGCCTTTGGTGTCGAACAGGAAAGTCCCGCCGAGTTGGCCGATGGCGATCAGTTTGCCGTCGGGACTGAGGCGCACGTGGGGCTCGTAGCCAAGCTGCTTCTTTCGTCGGAAATTCTCTATGAGCTCCGCGGCGGGGATCTTGGCGGTCAGACCGTTCAACCATGGCTTCTTCGTCATCCCGGCCGCTGCATCGGGGCCGAGGAGTTTGTAATCGCTGGTCCAGATCGTCGCACTGTCCGGGCCGAGGCCTCCTGCCATGTGCTTACCGTCCGGGCTCCAGACGGCGCCGATTTTGGGATCTACAGGCTCGTTCTGGCCCGGAAGGATACAGCGAAGGCTCGGCTTGCCGACGTCCCAGACCGCCAGGCGAAGGAGAGGTCTCAGCCGCAGGCCCTTTTTGTGCGATCGCTTGTAGATGCCCATCGCCAGGGATTTGCTGTCGGGGCTGAAGGCGATCGGCATGTAGGCGTCGGGAACGATCGCTCGGGTCTTACCGCCAATCTCCCACTGGGCGACACAAGCCTCCCAATCGTCTCCGACACGGTTCATGGCATACTTCCAGAGGCTCGCGGCGATCCACTTGCCGTCGGGGCTGAAGACTATCGAAGTAACCTTGAAGCTTCGCCGATCGGGCCCGTGAGACGGACCTGTCGATCTGACCTTGCCGCTCGCAGCGGCCGAGACCAGCGCCAACGTGAGAAACCCGACAGCCAATCTGCATCTGATCATAACGCAACCCTTTCTCAGAACACCGCGCGAACCCTACAGATAATATGACGCACGAAAGACCGCCTGAGTTCCCGCTCCAAATCGACCCGGCCAGGCGTGTCACAACCCGCAAACCTGTGAACCTGCCGAGGCCCATCGACATGCCCGGCACAGGCACAGGCCGCAGCAGCTGCAATCACTTCACCAGCAAACAGTTACATCCGACGCCAAGATCACACAGCAAAGAATCTTCATCCGACTTTACCGATATGTAACAGCCCCGAAGTGTGAACCAAATGTGACATCGGTCCGGACCCGGCAACCGACAAGTTGAGAATCCCGTTGTCTATGCGGAACGAATGTGCGTATACTCTCGCCAATGGATCAGGGTCATGATGAAAAAATACGCTCATGGACAAGCGATCTGGAGTTTGAACGGATCGGTCCGATCAAGCGCGTGCTGAAACGCGCTCTGCTCAATCCGCTGGTGAACTACATACCGGCCGGAGCCATGAAGGCTGCGCTGCGGTTCGGCAAGAGCGAACTGGCGCAGTGCAACTGGAACGATCCGGGCGGCTGGAAGTCGATGGTCATAAGCTATCACGGAAAACCCAAACAGATCGCCGACAAGTTCCTCGTAAACGGCGGCGCGATGAGCATGGCGTTGCGCAACAGGCGCATCCTTGCCGGCAGGCTGCTGGCCAGGCTCATCGAACAGGCTGACGGCCAGTCGGATGTCCCGGTCCACGCCTTGTGCCTCGGAGCCGGTCCCGGCAGGATTATAATTGACGCCCTGCTCGAAGCTCCGGAAAGCTCGCACGCCACGCTGGTCGATATTAGCTCCGACGCCTTCGACTACGGCCGCGAGCTTGCTGAAAGCTGCGGCGTGGCCGATCGCGTAAAGTACGTCAAGGGCGACGTTCGCGACGTCCAGGAAGTGCTGGACCCCCCGCCGGTCGTCGTCAAGATGATCGGGATCTGCGAGTACCTGACTGACGAACAGATCGTCGATATCGTCAAGTCTCTGTCGCAAGTAATGGCTCCGGGAGGCGCTGTGGTGTTCAACAGTATCTCCACGGCCCACGGAACCGACAGATTCTTCCGCCGCGTGATGGGCCTGCATATGATCCATCGAAGCGACGAGGAGTTGTCGGCGCTTTTCGCCCAAGCCGGCTTTGCGGATTTCGTATCGATCCCCGAGCCCCTGAACGTTTACCATGTAATTGTCACTCGTCTCTCCGGCGCCTGAGCCGGGGACAAACAGGAACCCAACGCCAATGCCCTCGATCTCCGTACCATGGAGCGATAATGAGCTGTCGATTGATATGCCCGACAACTGGTCGGTGCAGCAGACCGCTGACAGCAAGTTGCAGCCGGGCCAGGACGCCTGGCCCGATCGCCTGGCCGCGGCGCTGAACAAGCCCGACACCGCACTTCCGCTGCACAAACTGCTGGCCGCCAGACCAAACGGACGGGTCGTCCTGGTGATCGAAGACATCACCCGCCACTCGCCGGTCCCGAAGATACTCGAAACCGTAATGCGCGAGATCCGACACGCCCGTATAGACGACGAGCAGGTGAGCGTCGTGTTCGCCAACGGAATGCACCCGCCGATGACCGACGAAGAAGCCGCCGAAAAGCTCGGCCCGGAAATCGAGAAGCTCAAATGGCGAAACAACCCGTGGCACGACAAAACGCAGTACGTCTCAGTCGGCCAGGCCGGAAAGATCGAATACCTCGTCGACAAACAGGTCGCCGAAGCGGATCTGCGAATCGTCATCTCGGCGGTTTGCCCGCACCTGCAGGCCGGATTCGGCGGCGGGTTCAAGATGATATTCCCCGGCTGCAGCCACTTGGACACGATCCGACCGCTGCACCTTTTGGGCCTGACCAGGCGCCCCAGGCAGATGGTCGGAACCGAAGCCGAAAAGAACGCCATGCGAACCGCGATAGACACTGGCGGAAAGCTGCTTGACGCCTACCACGGCGTAACGTTCGCGGTCCATTACATGCTCGACGATGACGATCGGCCCGTGTACATCGGAGCCGGTGATCCGATATCGACCCAACGAATGCTGGCCAAGCAGTGCTCGATCGCGTGCGGGATAATCACCCCGGCGCCGCTGGCCGACGTGCTGATAACAAACGCCTATCCGCGTGACTTCGACTTGTGGCAATCGTTCAAAGCCGTAGCCAACACCCGCTGGGCGGCAAGACCCGGCGGCGTGATCATATGCCTGTCCCGCTGCGGAGCCGGACTCAACGGGATGGACCCGCCGAAATGGCCCGTCAGCGCCGCATGGACCAAGCGGATCGTACGATGGCTCGGTCCAGAGGCGCTCTGTTCGCTGCTGATGCGACTCGTGCCGAGCCTGGCCGGCGATGCGGGGTTCTTCGTGCGAATGGGCCTGCGCACCATTCACCGCAACCCGATATTCCTCGTGGCCAAACCGCTGCACGACACCGGAGCCAACTTCCCGGGGCTTGAAGTATTCGCCACTGCCGAAGACGCATTCGCCGCCGCTGAAAAGCTCCTGGGCGACGGTCCGCAGAAAGTCACGGTCTTCCCCGCCGGCGGAACCACATTCCCGGTCCCGACAAACGGACCGATCGGCCGATAACCGCCCTGCCGACCCGCTGGGCTCGCCTCGATGAGGCCCTACTTGTTGGTCAGCAGTTTCATCGCTTCGGTGCGGGTGGCGAGGTTTGATTTGAACAGACCGCGCATGACGGAAGTAACCATTTCAGCGCCGGGTTTCTTGACCCCTCGTATCGTCATGCAGGTGTGAGTGGCTTCGAGAATCACGCCGACTCCGCGAGCGCCGAGCTGATCCATCAGCGCATCGGCGATCTGGCAGGTCAGGCGCTCCTGAACCTGCGGGCGGTGCGCGAAGGTGTCTACGGTTCGGGCGAGTTTCGATATGCCGACAACCTTCCCGTCCGGAAGATACGCCACGTGCGCTTTGCCGATAAACGGAAGCAGATGATGCTCGCAGACCGAGTGGAACGGGATGTCGCGAAGGATGACCATCTCGTCGTACTGCTCGTCGAAGTGAACCTTCAGGTGCCCGCTGGCGTCCTGACCCATTCCGTCAAACAGTTCGCCGTACATCCTGGCGACCCGTCCGGGCGTATCCTTCAGGCCCTGGCGATCGGGGTCTTCGCCCACGGCGACGAGTATCTGACGAACCGCCTGGGCGATTGCGTCAGTATCGATCTTTCTATCCGGTTTTGCGTTGTCGCTCATGGCGGTCCTTATACCCGCCGATGCGGGCTCAGTCAAATCAGAATCATTCGTCCAGTCGCATCGCGGCCGTCGCGGCGTTGCGAATGAACATCTCGTATTTCGCCCGCCTGATCGCCCGGCCTCGCGTGGCCAGGTCCCAGTCCTGGGCGGTCCATGACGGCACGTCGGCGAGTTTAATCTCCGGTCCGTTCCAGGATATCAGTTCCGGGTCCCCCGCCGGCAACTGGCGATTGTGAGGACAGACCTCCTGGCACAGATCGCAGCCGTACAGACCGCGATTGTGCTTGAGCATCTCCTCGCCGGCCTCAGCGCGATGCTCTATCGTCAGGTAGCTGAGGCACTTTCGCGAATCGACCAGCCCGTCGGGGCCCAAGGCCCCTGTCGGACACACCATGACGCAGGCCTCGCAATAGCCGCACGCCGATTCGATCGGCCGGCCGGG
>CAYMSH010000289.1:0-8480 GCA_964392945.1 uncultured Planctomycetaceae bacterium
GACCTGTAAATGACGGTCCGGCGTTCGGTGAGAATCCATCGCTTCGCGATTTGCGGCCGGATTTTGTTCGAACATGGCATATCTTCAGCGACGAAGAGACTAACGGTATTCTCGATCCAGGCGACATTCGTATTGCCGATTTCGAGAACTGGTGGACGCCGGTGTCGGCGGCCACTCAGCATGCCTATGAGATTGGCGCCCCCCCTTCCAGTGGTCCTGATTATCCTTCGACCCCGATCGATCACCAGGCCAACAACTCGATGAACACTGTTCTCGGGCTGCCCCAGAAGGCCGGCACGATCGGTTTCTATATGACCTACAGCCATCTGGACAACGCCGACTACGATCGCGAGTTTTACGAGGCCGGTCCTTTCGGCACAGGAGCCGATCACGGTCCGATCAATCAGCGTGAGCGTGAGCGAAATGGCTTTGCGATGGGCTGGTTGACAGGCGAGACAGTTGTCCAGGGCGGCCAGGTCGTCACCAATGAAAATGTTGGCGGTAATGTCAAGATGGATATTTTCATCCACGAAGGCAAGAGCGACAACAACCAGGCCGGAACGGGTCGTGACGACAATGTCGATTTTGGGAAGAACACGCGTGTTGACGACAGCGGAGTCGTCACCAACGGTCCTGACAGATGGTACGACAGCACCCCATGGGACGGACCGGGCGCACCGGCGATTACCGCCGGCGGCGATTATTCCACGATCAGTCAATCCGAGCCCCAGGTCGCACAGAGCAACGATATGGATCTGCTGGCCAGGCAGGATAACAATCTCATGCTCGCTCCGGATTACCTCGATAACTTTGTAATCACCGATCGGACCTCAGCGACCGGTTATACCTACGGCGCTACTGACGGATACACATTTGCGGGTTTCAATGACGGCAAGTACAGAGTCGATGACGACCTGAATGCGGGCACGTCGTCTGACGAGGCC
Source organism: uncultured Planctomycetaceae bacterium (assembly GCA_964392945.1). Lineage (GTDB taxonomy): Bacteria > Planctomycetota > Phycisphaerae > SM23-33 > SM23-33 > BS750m-G57. The sequence continues at coordinate 945 of CAYMSH010000289.1, forward strand.
ACTGAGCCGGAGTTCGATACGGTTGTCGCATCGATGGACGTTCGCGAAGTCAATTCTTACGACCTGACGGCCGGCGGAAACAACGATCTCGGCGGGATCGCTCCGATCCACTCCGACAAGACTCCGCAGGCCCTGCTCGAGGCCGGTGTCACCGACGGACTGGGAACCAACCTGTACTTCTACGAGGACGCGTTCCTCCAGCGAGACGGTCTGGGCGGCGATATGACCAAGGGCGCCCAGTGGGTCGAAGGCACCACAGACGGCGGCGTTATCGCCGGCTTGAGCGGCTACGACGGATACAGCGAGTTCTATCCCGACGAATCCCCCGGAACAACGGCTAATGCCCCGGCGATCCCGGATCCCAATGACCCGCTGTACAAGCGTTGGGCCGAACAGCAGGTTATCCGCATCGACTTCGACAAGGCCTCTTTCGATAAGGACGCACTGGAAGGCATCTCCGAGATTATCTTCTACGACTGGGGATTCCCCGATCCGGTGACCGGTCAGCAGACCAGTCCCGTTGCGATCATAATCAACGTCGACGACGATCAGAATCTCTACTACGAGACAGGCCTGACCCCCGGACCGTCTGACGACGACATCTACTTCCCCGACAACAGAATATACATCGCACAGGTCGAAATGCCGATCATTCCCGAACCTGCGACGATGGCTATGCTGTTCTTCGGCGGTTCGGCGATCCTCGCCAGGCGGAGACGGGCCCGGAAGTAAGGAAATAACAGACGAAAGCTACGTGAAAACAGAGCTACTCTTGAATCTAAGAGTATGGGTGCGACAGTCATGTTCCGCTGTCGCACCCTTTTTTGTTCAGTGGCGCTGGATCGATAAACCGCCTCGCGGGTTTCTTGTATCAGCTTGGCGAAAAAATATCGATTTTGTGGGTTGACTTATGGCGGCAATGCGCTAAGATAAAAGTGCTTGGCAGTCAAATGCCGAGCAAACGGTGAGCTGGTCTCCCCCCGCCAGCTTGCCGTTCTTTTTTTGCGCTGATGTCGCCGCAGGTGATTTGAACTGCGATTGAGGGCTCATTTCGAGCCGCGTCTGCGCCTGGAGCTCTGCCGCGTGTTCTTTGCCGCCGGCCCTCGGCTTCGGCCCCGAGCGGGGCCTGGACCTTTCCGCCCCGCAGGTCGTTTTGACTCGCTGCTTTGCGGCTTCCTTCGCGGAGCCCGCCTGGCCGGCTTCCTCGTGGGCTTTGGGCCTCTTCGTGTCGCCGATTTGCCTTCCGGCTCCTGATCGGGCTCCCATGACGACGGGGTCTTGAAGAGTATCGCCACCTCCTTGCCAGTCAGTTTGCGGAAGTTGCCGACTTTCACGCCGCGATCGGTTATCGCTGCGATGGCCGTTCGTTTAAGTTTCAGGACCTTGTGACCGAGTCGAGCCAGGAGGCGTCTGATCTCTCGATTGCGCCCTTCTCTGAGGGTGATCTCAAGGAGGCTGCGATCGTAGCTTCTACGCAGCGACTTGACCTTCAGTCCTCTTGTTTTCCTGCCGTCGAGATACGCTGGGGCCTTCAGCTGGTCTATTTGTTTGGCCGCGAGGCGCCCGTCGATCTCCACGATGTATGTCTTGGGGATCCCGTGTCTGGGATGAGTCAGATGTTGGGTCAGTTCGCCGTCGTTAGTCATTACGATCAGCCCGGTTGAGTCCATGTCGAGGCGACCGACGCAGTGGACCCCGCGCGGGGCGTCTTTGATATGGTCAATGGCCCTGCGGCGCCCGGCCGGGTCCTGCTGGGTGCAGACCGTGCCCTGGGGCTTGTTGAGAAGGTAGTAGACCTTGTCCGGCGCTCTGGTGTCGACGGCGAGTCCGTCTACGCGTATCTCATCAGTTGCGGCGAATACCAGGACCGGCAGTTTGGTGCGGGTTCGCCCGTTGACCGAGACGCGTCCCTCGGTGACCATCTCCTCGACGGCTCTCCTTGACGCCACGCCAAGTTCGCTCAGAAGCTTTTGTATGCGTATCTTTTTCGCTTTGCTCATTTCTCTATTCTTGCAGGATCGATAGTGTTGTTCACTCGCTGCCGGGCAGCGTTATTTCAAGGAAGCTGAACGGGGAGGCGCTGGCGATAGTCGCGCCTGACAACGCGGCGGGAAGCACGACGGTATCTCCGGCGACGGCCCGGGTGAGAGATTCGACGGGTCCGGAGTGCCCCAACTTGATATCATCGCCGCCGCTGAGAAGCATGATCGCGACGCACTGATTGGGCGGCGGACAGTACGCCTGATCGGCTTGGACGTTTCGCCGCGCGACAGTAAAGAACTCCGTGACCAGCAGCGTGTCGCCTTCGGCGCCCGGGGAGAGATCGTCCGACGGTTCGAAGTGAATGCACTGCATGGAGCGTTCAACATGGATTTCCCGCCCTCGTCCCCAGTCAGTGACTCGATACGTGGTGTCCGACGGCGTCTGGACCTCGGCGACCAGCAGACCGGGTCCTACGGCGTGAACCGTGCCGGCGGGAAGATAATGGAAGTCCCCCGCCGCCAGGTCATATCTCTTGACGAGTTTTTCGACATCGTCGCTTTCAACGCCCCGTCGGAACTGCTCGGGTCCGACTCCATCGGCCAGGCCCTTGTATATGTATCCGTCGCGACTATCGACAACGTACCAGCATTCGGTCTTCAACGCCGCCCCGGGAATCTCCCGTGACGCCTTGGCGTCGGGGTGCACCTGGAGCGACAGGATGTCGTTGGCGTCCAGCAGTTTCAGCAGCAGAGGAAATCGCCCGTTGTCCAGCGGTTTCGCCAAGCCAAGCAGTTCGGCTCCCAGCCTGGCTGTCAGATCGGTAAGGTTCGTCCCGGCCAGCGGACCGTTGGAAACCACGCTGGTCCCGACTTCGAGATCCGCCAGTTCCCAGCTTTCGCCTATCGGCGCGTCTGTCGGCAGTTGGCGGCCGAACAAGCGTTCGAGATTGCGGCCGCCCCATATCTTCTCGATATATATCGGCGTGAACTTATAAGGATATATTTTCAAATCGCTCATGAAAGTTTCCTTTGGGATGCCGCGGCGATCAGCGATGCCGCCGTCGGGCTGGGCAAGATAATACCCCAAAGCGTCGCGGCATTACATTGGAAAGTTACCGCAATATGCGACAGGAAGGTCCGTTTGTACGATTACCGCTAAGCGCTGTGTGTTTTGGATCAGAAGGCCAGGTAGCCAAAAAATGGCGCCGCCTAGCGGCTGTTCTGCTCACGCTGCACTGATGCAAAATGACCAGAACAAGCCGCCTGGCGGCCAAGTCATTCGCTCCTCCAAAAGCGAGGAGACTTCTGCGCCAGCCCCTCAGCCGACGCAGCCTATACGGCAAAGAGCGATGAGCTTCGACTGATAAGGCAAGACGTAACCTTAAGCAGTCACTAGTATTCTATCCAATCTCGCGAATATGTCAAGGGTAATGCCCGAAAAACGGGCAATTTACCCCAAATTCTCCGAAATTACCCCAGATGAACCGCCCCACTGTTAAGGAATCGATTGCTCATTTCGGGCGTAATGAAGTATAAACACTGCCGGATATAGATATTACCGTCTTTATGACAATATCAATGCGATACAATGGGTGCAACCAGCTCATGCGGGTCGATTTTTCAGCCGGCTCGGGCGGTCTCGACGGAGTAAATCAGTTTCGAGTCGAGGTAGCAGTTCACTGTTGAGCCTTTCAGTTCGATCTTCACAGAGTACTTCTTGCCAGTTCGAATGACCCCGGGCACGCCTTTGAGTATGCGTCGCGAGCGATGGTTTGTGAATCGCTCAAGCGTAAACCGGCGGCTTCCCATGCACGCTAGATTCCATACGTAATAGTTCCCCTTGCCGTTGTCGGCGAACCTGATGAATATCCCATCCTTGCCGCTTCTTCTCGTTGCACCGAGGTTGAACGTATAGTCCGACCAGCTTGTGGATCCGATCAGGAATATCACTACCGTGCTTCGCGGGTTCTGAATCTTCGTCAGTTTGGCAAGGTTCTTTGCGGTTCCCTCAAACAGCATCTTGTCGCCCTGGGTCACGGTGATATCGGCGTAGTTCACCGCCGTTCCGCGAGCTGCTCCCATGCCGACTCTGCCTACGAGTTTGGCGGCCGGCCTGGCTACCCGGGCCGGCTCGCTCGGCGTCTTGCCGGCAGGATCGGGTTGCTCGGAAAGGGCCTTGTCGATACTTCGCAGAACCATTTTGACCCGGGCCGACTGCATGTCGCTCTTGTTGTGGACCGCCAGGAAACGCCGGTAATAGGCTCTGGCTCGTTCCAGAGTGACGATCTTCCCGCGGCCAATCGCTTTGGGGTGCAGCGTCTTGTAATACCACTGGCCCATGTCCATAGAGGCCACGTCCTGCAGCTTGTCTACATCCTTGCACGCAAGGGTTACGCACATTCGAAGAGATTCGTCAAGCTCGTCGTTAAGCAGCTTGGCCGCCTGGTCCGGCGCGTCACGATCGACAACATAAAGCATAATGAGCAGCAGGCGGGTCTCTGAGTCTTTCGGGTCTTTTGAGAGCTTCGCCTGCAGCGACTTCAATTTCGTGTTTCGCGCTGACTCTGCTTCCAGGCGCTTTCTCTTTGCGTCAATGGCGGCGGCCTTGTCGCGTTGTCCGGTGTACTTGGCCAACGCGATCGCTCTGGTGTAGAGAGATTTGGCTTCCGAGGTCTTCCCGGCTGCGAGTTTGGAATCTGCGACTCTCACCAGCGTTTCCATATAGTTCGTCGCAGCTTGCTTCTTCTTGCTGCGCGGGGACCTGGCGTACATGCTCTTGAGGATTGCCAGTTTCTTGTCCAGAAGTTGAGGGTTCTTCCCCGGCCGGGATCTTTCGAGCATTTCAATGGCCTGGAGCGTTATTTCGTGTCCCGCGGGACTCGCATAGCCGAACTCGACGACCTTGAGCAATATGTACGCCTGTGCGTCCGGCGCGTCTTTCATGCCGTCGATTAGTTCGAACAGTGTCTTGGCGAACGCAACGTCGTCGGTCTTGCTGGCGGAAGCTGAAACTCTCCTGGCCTCTTGGCCGTATAGATTCTCGTAGTCGTCAGCAACGCCGCCGCAGGCGCCGGATGAAAGCATAGCGATCGCCATAGCAACAGTCAGTCCCGAAACAAACGCCCCATTCATATTGTCACCTTAATCCCAGGTCTAGTGTGAACGCCTATTTCCTTACCGGCACAACAGGCGGTGTTGGAAGCTCCTTGGCGAGCTTCACCCAATCGGCGGAGCCGTATACGCCCGCCTTTGCATAGTCAAACGGCTTGAACCCGATTCTCGCAGCGGCGGTAGCCCCTTTGCGGAATGTAAAGTCGAATTTGTCGGGATCCGCGAACTGCGGATCGGCGATTATCGAACCGCCGTCTCGCCCCTTGGCTTGCCAGGTCTTCAGGTCCATCCCGGCGAAGGTTACCGGCTTGGCGGCGCAGTTGAAGTAGAGATTGCTCGACATCTTCACATGCAGTTTCGTCCACGGTCCGTGCAGCAGCTTCGGCGTTCGGTAGAAGATAATGTTATTCTTCAGCGTGAACGACAGATGCTTCTCCACTCGCGTGGCGCGGATCTGACAGAGTTCTGAAAACGCCAGGATGTTGTTCCGGATTACGTTTTCCCGTCCATAGTGCTGGTGGAACGAGCCGTCCTTGACGTTGTAGACCAGATTGTTGGCCATCTCGATGCCGGTGCTGCCTTCGTCGGTGTAGAGCCCCCACCCGCCGTAGGAATAGGACCAGACGTCGTGTATGCGGTTGTTGTTGACGGTGGTGCCCTGGCTGGGGCCGAGGGTGTAGACGGCGCCCATATCGCTCAGCACGCCGTATCCGATGTGATGAATGTGGTTGAAGTCTATCTTGTTGCGTTTGGCCAGCGACTCGGCGTAGCCCCATCGCCACCCTACCGAGATGCCTGTGTAATAAAGGCGGCCGATATCGTTATGCGTGACGATGTTGTCGCCGCTCTGGCCGATCCACACGCCGACGGCGCACGGGAAGATGTGTCCCGTCGAATGGATGATATTGTTATCGGCAGTGATGTGACTCGTGCGTTCGGCGGGGTTCTTTGCGATTCTCGTTTCGCCGATTCGAATGCCGCCGGCGCCCAGGTCGTGAATGAACGTTCGCTTGATCGACGAGTTCTTACAGCCCTTGCGGAACCAGACGGCGTACGTGCCGATGTGTGCGATTTCGCAGTCTTCTATGCTTACGTGTTCAGCGCCGTCTGCGAGCACGACCGCATCGATCGGCGATGCGGCCTGGGAGGCCTCGAAACCGCCATCTGGCGTGAGGTACTGTGCATGATGGAAAGTCAGGCCCTTGATCGTTACGTGCTTGACCAGCTTACCCGCGGCCGGGTCGCCTGCGATTACAATGAACTTCTCAAGCACGGGAGCTACGACTTCGGCTCGTGTCATGTCCTGATCGGTCAGAGGTTTGTACGACAGCACGCCGGCTGGCGCCAGGAACCACTCGCCGGGTGCGTCCAGAGCTCCGATGAAGTTCTCCAGATGGAAGCGAGTGCCCTTCCGCCATTTGTTCCAGGGCTTCATACGCTTGCCGTCTGTGACGATGGAGGCCGACTTGCCGTCGATCGATCCGATGAACCTGCGGGTGTTGTCCCACTTGTGGAAGACCATCATGTTCACATTTCGCAGATCCGCTGGCTTCATGCCGACAAGCGGTTTGATATCTCCGGGACGGAGCTTCACCGTCTGGCGGTGCGTGGGACCTGATTTGCTCTTGGCGAGCGTCTGCTCCTTGACGTCAAGAAACGCCAGCCAGCCGTTATTCGGCGTCTTGGCTCGCGTGGCCCTCTTCCCGGCAACGAAGAGTTGATCGAACCGCATCCCGGCCGGAACCTTAGTTCGCCATATCCCGTCATCGCCGTGTTTAAAACCTGTGATCTTCCGTCCGCCGGAGAACACCGGCTTGGCGCCGTCTGCGGCGCGGTAGACTATCGGATGTTTGGCGGTCCCTGTGTCCAGAGGCTTCAGCACGAGCGTTTCTTTCATCTCGTACCGCCCCGCTGCTACGATAATCGTCGCTGGGGACGCAAGGAGCCCGGCGGGGCTGGTCTGCTTCATTTTACGTACCGCGGCCCGGGCCGCGACTAGTGACGCCAGGGGTCCGTCGGTCTTCTGATCGTTTGCCTTTGGCAGGCGTCCGGACCATTTATCATTACCGTTCGGACTGACGTATAGCGTAGTCGCCGCGGCCCGGGACGCACCGAGCAGCAACACTGTCGCCAGCAGCAAAAACCGGAACGCAGGAATAGATCGAACGCTTGGGACTGCTGCTGGTGTGTTCATGTGTCTTCCTATTTGGCCTCGCAGATTACTCGGAAACCGACACTGTAAACCTTCTGGTGGGCCTTGTAGCCCAGACGGAACGCCGACGTGCCGCGTTTGGCCCGATCGTGCCACGAACCGCCGCGAACGACTTTGGCGTCGGTCTTGAACGCTGAACTGGTCCACTCGGACACGTTGCCGTGCATGTCCTTCAGGCCCCATGCGTTGGCGCCGTATGATCCGACATTCGTGACGATCTTCTGAGAGTCG
>CAYMSH010000290.1:0-2700 GCA_964392945.1 uncultured Planctomycetaceae bacterium
GGGCGACTTCATTCCCTCGCGAAAGGGGCTGGAGTTGGCGGCTGTCGGCAAGAAGAAGGGGCTGGGCGGGCTGATTGTCTGGGGCGGCGCTGGCAAGCCGATCTGGAGCAAGGACATCGCCGCAGGATGGATAACGTGCGGCGACTGGGACGGCGACGGGGCCGACGAAATGATGGTGACAATGCACGGCGGCTGGCAGGTATGGACCGGCGCCGGTAAACGCGCGTACGCGATAAGCGGAATCACCGGAATCCCGCTGGACATAGAAGCCGCCGGCCGGCGGCGGCCCGACATCGACGGCAATGGAAAAGCCGACGTCCTGCTCTGGGGCGGACCGGGCTACATGGTGCTGATGGAGGCGCCGTGAGGTCCGCGGCGGATCAATTCGGCGGGTGTTCAAAATTCAGGTGATCATCTGACGTGTCCACTTGACTCACATCACACACAGGCGCAACTTCAGCCATGGCAGGGTCTTGTAAAGTGTCAGAACGCGGCCGAGTTTTCCGGGCTTACGACGCGGCGTTAGAATTACCTCAGAGAGCCTGATAAGTCATTAACAAGAGGACACGGGCATGTCCGGGTGATATCTGTCGAGAGGAGGCGGATTATGAGAACTGCTATTACGGCGATGGTTATTTGCAGCATCGCGTCGGCGTCGATGGCCAGTTACGATCAGGAGTACTGGGACAGCGTACCTGATGGAAACAACGACTGGACCTACTGGGACGAGCACTACGACGGGCTCAGCGGCGAACCCACTGACCACAACAAACCGATGACCTATGTCGCCGGAGGCGGGGTGGGTGGAAGCGGATACGTTTACGGTACGCTAGCCGACATGGAGCCGGCGCTGTTCCACAGCGTATCTACGTACTGGCCGGCGTATCCAGGGGAGTTGTACCCCGATTCACCGTTCCCGTACGTAGACCTGTCGATCGCTGGTGCGGCGATCAGCGTGTATGTCAAAGGCGGCCATGCGCCTACGGCGCCGCCGGTCGATCTTGCCGGCGGAGAACTGCGATTCTTCATCGGCTACTACGACGGCAAGGATACTGTGACTACTGACGACGACGAACAGGCGTTCTTCTGCACGAAGGATTCCTTCGACGTCGGCAACAATCTCTGGGACCAGACGATCGTGACCCTCGGCGGCGACGCAGATTGGGACATAATCGAACAGGATGAAGACGGCGTACTGACCCAGCCGACAGACCTCTACGACGGGCCGCAGCAGTGGGGGTTCTGCATTCACGGCGTACCGCTGGGAAATGCCCCCGGCGGCGGAACGCTCGGGTTCGATAGTTTCGAGGTGACCCCTGAACCGGGCGCGATGGCCATCCTGTTGATCGGGGCCATGGTGCTGCGTCGCAAACGAAAATAGTAGAATTCCTAATACGGGGGATGCGGAGATGACAATCGTCGCAGGGAGGATGTGTCTGAAGCAATCGCCTACGGCGATTGACATTGCAGCCCGGGCGGGTCAGACTATATCGCTTAATCCAAGGAGCATTCGTATGAAGTACGTATTGGGAATCCTCTCGCTGGCGGTTCTGTCGGCGGTGATCGGTCTGCACGCAGTTGAAGCCGAACCGAGCAAGACCGCCGCTGCGACACCGGGCGGTCGCATATTCAAAGGCATGGACAAGAACGCCGACGGGGCGATCACCCGCAGTGAAGCCGGTGGGGTGGTTGGAAAATACTTCAATCGGATCGACGCCGATTCCAACGGCCGGGTGACGCCGAAGGAACTCAGCGAAGCGATCGCCAGAACGAAGCGTCGGCGAAAGGCTCCGCCGGAGACCGAATCGTCGCCGCGGTCGGGATTCAAGCGGCCTAAGCCTGCGCATCGCACCAGCCGACACGTGCCCACACCGTGGCTGGGGTACAAGAATGACGATTCGCCGGAGGTCCGCAACGCTACGTATCTCAAGTCGCCGAAGGACATCCGCGCCATGGCCCGCGGGCCGCTGAGCTATCCCAAGGGCTCCGGGCTGCGGATCGTAGGCACCGGTCACAGTTGGATGGCGCCGGGCTACAGAACGCTTCCGAAGATCGCCAAAGCTGCCGGTCTTGAGCAATATCTGCGAACGCACTACAGCGGCGGCGAGACCGGCGGGATCCGCATGATGTGGGAACGCGAAAACGGAATCCTGTCCTACAAAGGTAAGCGAAAGGCCATCTGCATGTCGGCGATAACCACCGGCAAGTGGGACGTGATGGTCTGGGGCTGCTACACCAACGATCGCCCGGAATACTATTTCGCATGGATCGAATTCTGCCTGAAGTTCAACCCGAAGATGGAATTCTACGTCTTCAACGCCTGGCCGCAATGGGCCGACGGATTTGGTGACAAGGACCGGACTCCGCGGATCGAAGGCTACCGCGCACGGGCCGCGAAGATCGACAAGACGTTCAAGGAGCTGATCGCCGACATCGACAAGCGGTATCCCGACAAGGTCCATGTCATGGCTACGTGCGATGCGATGATGGCGGCGCTGGAGCTGTACTTCAAAGGTAAGTTGCCCGGGGTCAAGGCGCTGAATCGCCGGGCCGAGAAGAAGAGCCCGGCGATCTGGTCCGACGGCGGGCATCTCGGCGTGGGCATGGATCGCCTCGAGGGCTACGTGTTCTACGCGACGCTCTACCAGAAGTCGCCGGAGTTGATCAAGACCAAACTCAAGTTCCACAACGACGAACTGG
>CAYMSH010000290.1:2710-5802 GCA_964392945.1 uncultured Planctomycetaceae bacterium
ATTCCGCAAGATCGCCTGGCAAGCAGTAATCGGCAACCCGCTTTCAGACGTGACAGACAAGAATGCAAACGGGATCGGCGACGCTTTGGAATAGGATATCGGCCCGCTCGAAAATCGGGTAAACTGTTGCTGCGGTTGGGATTTTGCCGAAGAAGGGTTACTTGCCGCGCCGGTTCGGGTAAAACTCGATAATACATGCAATATTCAGCATGGAAACGGGATTAATAATAGAGACGATTCTTAGATATTATCCATACTAACCTCAGGAAAGGATCATACAGTGGCAAATCAGGAGAGCAAACCTACGCAGGACCGGAGTACGTCTCTGGGTCGAAGAACATTCTTGAAGGCTACCGCCGGCGCCGCGGCGCTGCCGCTCTTTATTCCGGGTTCAGTACTGGGTAAAGACGGCGCAACGCCCGCCAGCGATCGCATCGTCATGGGCGGAATCGGCATCGGCAACATGGGCCGCGGCGACCAGGGCAATTTCCTGCGGCGCAACGATGTCCAGTACGTGGCGATGTGCGACGTGAAGAAGAGCACTCGCGATCGCTCCAAGGCCGGCATCGACAAGAAATACGGCAACAAAGACTGCAAGACTTACAACGACTTCCGCGAGCTGATCGCGCGAACCGATATTGACGCGGTCCACTGCGCCACGCCTGACCACTGGCACGCGCTGGTCGTCATCGAAGCCTGCCGCAACGGCAAGGACATCTACTGCCAGAAGCCCGAGACGAAAACTCTCCGCGAAGGCAAGCTGATGCTCGAGGCCGCTCGCCGCTACAATCGCGTTGTCTCCGGCGGATCGCAGCGAGTCCTGCAGGACTACCGCGGCGTGGTCAACCCCTGCTGGGGCGGACAGAAGGGCAAGATCAAGTCGATCAACGTTAACGTCGGCCCGATGCCGATGGAATGCAACAAGAAGGCCGAACCGATCCCGGCCGGTTTCGACTGGGACATGTGGCTCGGACCGGCGCCGTGGGCGCCGTACCACCCGCATCGCTGCAGCGGAAGCTACCGCATCAATGGAACCTGCTGGCGTTCTTTCAAGGACTACTCCGGCGGCGGGATGACCGACTGGGGCGCTCACCACTTCGGCGGAGCCACGTTTGCCATCGACGTGCGAGAGTACGAGCCGGTGGAAGTCATCGTCAACAAGGACAAGGCCAAGAGATACGCAACCTGCAAATACGCCAACGGCAAGATGATCCACCACAATCATCCGGGCCAGGGCAACATGCACGTTATCGGCTCGAACGAAAAAGTCGCGGCCAAGCCCGTGCCGAAGTACGCCGGGACCGGCGGAATCTACGGCGATTTCATCGATTGCGTAAAGACGCGCAAGCGTCCGTTCCGCGATATCGAATTCGCCGTTCACACCACAACGGTATGCCACCTGTTCATCATCGCATATCAACTGGACCGTTCGCTGAAGTGGGATCCCGCCAAGCAGCAGTTCGTTGACGATGCCGAAGCCAACCGTCTGGTCGACGTGTCGCGAAGAGAGCCCTGGGTACTTTAATAAAGCTATAGCCTTATCAAGGAGATTTTATAATGACGAACAAGACACTTACCGGAATCGCGCTGGCCGCCGGAGCTGTCGGCCTGGCCGCAAACAAAGCTTCCGCCGCTCCCGACGCAGCCAAGGTCGATGAGGCCATCAAGTCCCTCAAGACATACGACTGGGGCGTTCCCCGCAAGACCCTCGACCCGATCGTAGACGCGATCAACGCCAGCCACGGCGACGCCGCGGCCCGCAAGAAACTCGAAACAGCACTCCTGGCCGCACTGCCGGGAGCCACGTATTCGACACAGGAATTCGTCTGCCGCAGACTCAGAGTCATCGGCACGACCGCTTCGGTCAAGCCCCTGGCCGCACTGCTGTGCGACGAGAAGATCTCGCACATGGCTCGCTACGCACTGGAACGCATCTGCTGCGACAGCGCCGTTGCAGCCCTCGCCGCCGCGCTGCCTAAAGCCGGCGCCAAGCTGAAACCCGGCATCATCGGTTCGCTGGGCATACGCCGCTGCAAGAAGAGCGTGGCGACTATAGCCAAGTTCCTCGGCGACAAGGACACCGACACCGCCAAGGCCGCCGCCAAGGCCCTGGCCCTGATCGGCACTCCCGAGGCCGGCAAGGCTCTCTGCGGATGCGCAGGCAAGGCTCCGGCCGCGATCAAAATCGCAGTAGCCGACGCTGGCCTGCTCTGTGCCGAGCAGCTCCTGGCCGACGGCGAAAAAGCCGCCGCGATCGGACTGTACAAGGCCCTCAAGGCCGACACCCAGCCCAAGCACGTGCAAGTGGCCGCCACAAAGGGTATGCTCGCCGCAGCGTTGAAGAAGTAACTCTCCGACGCGACGAACAAACCGACGAGTTAATAAGGGAGCCCGCACCGGCCCGACGCCGGTGCGGGCGCCTCAATAAAAGACAAGATTATGAAGACAATACAGACACGATATTCACCCCGCATCCTCGCGGCCGCGATCCTTATGGCAATCGTCGTCGGCGGATTTGCAGCCCCCCAGGCCCGCGCCGCCGAAGATGAAGCTGTCGGGATGATCGCCGAGCTGATTACAGGCTCGGACAAAGACATGCAGAACATGGCGATCGATCAGATTCGCAAACAGGCGCTCGGAAAGGCCGCTACCGTACGTTTCGCCGGGCTGCTGGAGAAACTCGCCCCGGAAGCGCAGGCCAAGCTGATCGACGCGCTCGGCGCTCGCGGCGATGCGGCCGCCCGTCCGGCGATACTCAAGATGCGCGACAGCAAGAACGAAACCGTGCGCATCGCAGCGGCCGGCGCGCTGTCGGCCCTGGCGAGCCCCGATGACATTCCCGTGCTGGCCAAACAGGCCGCCACCGGTTCCGACGCCGAGAAGACCGCCGCGAGGAACACGCTGCGAACGCTCAAGGGCGACAAGATGGACGCGGCGATGATCGCGGCGCTGAAACCCGCCGACGCCAAGGTCAAAGTCGAACTGATCATGGCGCTGATAGACCGCCACGTGACGACCGCCGTCCCGGAGATCGTGAAGAACGCGACCGATTCGGACCCGTGACTGGCCTGGATCGCACCAAACCGCGATAC
>CAYMSH010000290.1:5812-6890 GCA_964392945.1 uncultured Planctomycetaceae bacterium
TCCAGCGACGGGCCAGCTCGACCTCCTCCTCCCGGGTGAGGATCGGGGTCCTGGCGGCTCTGCTAGCCATGGGCGACGAGAGCTACACAGCCCTGATCGTTAAACGACTCAATGCCGCTGACGACAGGACCGAAGTCAGGAACGCCGCATTGGCCCTGATGTTCACCTGCAGGCGGGGACGGGCAAAGTGCGCAGACGACGTGATCGCCGGTTTCAAAGGAGCCGAGGTCACCGCACGCATCTTCCTCTTGCGAGCCCTGACAGAAGCCGGCGGACCGAAATCGCTGGCCGAAATAGTCGTCCGCCTCAAGGACGCCGACAAGGCCGTCTGCAAAGTCGCTTTGCGATCGCTGGTCGACTGGCCCGATCGGACCGCCACGCCGTACCTGAAGAAACTCGCCGAAGACCCCAAGAATCTCAGGAATCATGTTCTGGCCCTTCGCGGGATGGTCCGCCTGGCCGGACGCAGCAAAGACCAACCGGCCGACATGGCCGCGATGACCACCGCGATGAAGCTGACCACGCGCAATGAAGAACGGACCATGATCCTGGCCGCTCTCGGCGAAATACCGACCAGCGAGTCGCTGGCTCTGGCCGCAGCATCGCTGGACGATCCGGCGCTGTCGCAACCGGCGTGCCTGGCGTCAGTCGTGATCGCTGAGAAGCTCGGCGACAAAGACCCTGACCTGGTCAAGGCCGTCCTGCAGAAAGTAGCCAAGACCGCCAAGAACAAAGAACTCCTGGCCAGAACCAAAAAACTGCTGGAAGCTCCCAAGAAGTAAACCCCGCAGCATATTTGAGCACACAAAAAGGGCCAGGCAAACCGCCTGGCCCTTTTTCATGGTTCATCCCGCATTACCGGGGAAGTTGGCGGTGCGGATCAATATCCAACCTGCCTGCCGGCATGCAGAACAACAGGGTCCAGTCTAGCCATTTTTCGCCGTGTAGCATGCCGTATGTGTAGGGGCTTGGGACTACGATGATTAGTCAAGAGCCTTCTTTCAGGCCCGAAGGGCCGACAGGGCCTGCCGCCAGGCAGGCCTTAGCCGGGTGGCGGCAGGCCCTGTCGGCCCGTAGG
>CAYMSH010000290.1:6900-8475 GCA_964392945.1 uncultured Planctomycetaceae bacterium
GGCCCCCGGGCCGGCCCCCGGGCGGGGCTTGGGGGGGGGGGGGGCGGCCGGGGGCGGCCTTTCAGGCCTGAACCGAACGGCACGGTAAAATGGCTGAACTGGACAAGCGTCTTCGCCGTCGGCTTCGTCGTCTCAAGAGAAGGAATATCCAATATCCAGGTGAACGGCAATGTCAACGACGATGTGAGCGGAGGGATGCCTTCGGTGCTCTAGATGAATCGGCCGGAGACGGCGTCTCCGTTGACGTCAGCGGCAAGGACGTCAAGCCGTGGCCGTTTGTCGTGGCCGTTAACTTGGGTATTGGATATTCCTTGTTGTTCTGTTGGATATTCGCCGTGTCTGTCTGTCAGCGGCGGGGCGTTTGGGCCGGCAGGGTTGATTGCAGGTGGGCCATTCTTATCGCCGTTTCGTATCCGATCTTTTGGCCGAGCCATCGGTTGTGTGCGTCTGTGCCTTTTTCCGGCGGCTCGTTTGATACGGGACGCTTGCCCGACAGGAGCGTGTACATGAATGTGCCCGTGGCCTCGTCGAGGCATCGGCTCATGTGCCATCTGTCGCGGAGCGGTTTGAGTTTTGGGTTGGCGTCGTGGAGTTTGGCCCACATCAGGCGGATCGGTACGGCGCGAATGTCCGATGCGACTTCGCCCTGGCGGATCATGTCATACGCCACACCGAGGTCCGTTCCGTCGTCGTAACGCCGGGCCGAGATGTAGCGCTTGTCTATGCCGTACAGCATCGTCTCGGCGGCGGTCTTGCTGTGCTCCTGCATCGGGAAGCCGTAGGACCGGCCGAACTTCTTGGCGTCGACTTTGTATCTCTTGTGCGGCTCGAACATCGAATTGGCTCGCCCGTAATTGAAATCGATTTTGGCGTCGCCGGCCTTTCCGGGCGATACCTTTTTGCAACTTACTTTGCATCGCCTCATCGCCGCGGTCAGTGCGCCCTGGATGCCGCGTTCAGAACTCGTGCCGGTGTGGTTGTAGGTTATGCTGGTCTTGGCGACGTATTTCATCGCGAAGGGATTGGCGAACTCGAACGGTCCGGTGAACTGTTTCTTCGTCCTGTTGACTTTGACGGTCTTAAGCGCCAGTGAGCCGAGAATCCGGTTGGAGGGCTTGGAACTGTACGCCGCCCGGTCGAACAGTTCGCTGTAAACGCACGCCGCGGCGAGAAACTCCCCTCCGGCGGTCGGGCGGGACGGAGCCCGGGTTCTGCGGACCGGAGCGGGCCGGGCCAGAGCGGCGGGGGCCACGGGAATCCCGGCGTCTTTGCCCACGCGATATACGACTTGCGCGACTCGAGCGGTTACCGCCGCCGAAGCGCCGTCCAGCGGCGGCGCCAGCAGGATCGGTTTGGCGCCGCCTTCTTTTGCCGCGCTGGCGACAAGATTGGCGCCTTCTGCGTAAACTCCCGGCATATTGGCCAGGATGTACGGATCGCCGATGATCACGACGTAGTCCCACTTGGTCTTTCCGGCGCTCTTTAGATTGGCGAGCCTCTCGGCGCGCCGGTCCGGCCAGAAGTAGTATTGGGCCAGACTGTGGCAGCGGTATTCGAAATTCATCAGCTTGCCGC
>CAYMSH010000291.1:0-8393 GCA_964392945.1 uncultured Planctomycetaceae bacterium
ATCGGGCGCCGACATGACCATAAACACGCTCGAGTCGGGCCAGTACAATCTTGACGGGCAGGGGTGGATCGAATTCCTTCCGGCCGACGGTTCATTCGGCGGCCACGAAGAAACGTTGGAACTTGAGTTGACGGGTCTGGCGCCCGGGCTTCACACGATAGACATCCGAGTAACCAACAGCGTGGGCAATCATTCGGCGTTGCAGAGCTTCGAACTGGCGGTGACGCCGGAGCCGGGAACGTTGGGCGTTCTGTGCGCCGGGGTGCTGATCTGTCTGCGTCGGGGTCGAAAACGCCGAAAAGCAGCTGACGCTACATGATCGCGAACAGTGCGTAAGCCGCCGGAGCCGCTATCAGGGGCGAATCGATTATGTCCAGAACCCCGCCGAACTCCGGGACCATCGAGGAACTGTCTTTGATCTTCGCCGAGCGTTTGAGAAGGCTTTCGCACAGATCGCCGAACTGTCCGGCCAGGCCTATGCAGACTCCGAAGATCGCCGCCTGCCAGATCGCCAGCCCAACTGATCCGAGATAAGCGATCAGGATGCTCACGCCGGCCGCCGCCGCCAGGCCTCCTATCAGGCCCTCCCACGACTTGCCGGGCGAGAGCCACGGGATCAGCTTGTGTCGACCTATTGCAGAACCGGTGAAATACGCCCCGATATCCGTCGATTTGACCACGGCCAGGAACATTATCAGCTTCATGAACCCGTTTGCATCCGAGACTCGGATCTGGAGTATCATCGCTCCGCCGACCCCGAGGTACATGACCGTCAGCATCGTGCAGGCTATCGTGCGTATGGCGTCTGCTGTTCGTCTGGTGATCATCTGCTCCAGGAAGATGATCCATACTACCGCCGCCAGGAGCAGCAGGGTGTCAAAGCCCGTCAGTTCCCGGCCGATGAACTGCTGCCAGAGCGGAAACGTTCCGATCCCGGCCGCTCCGATAACCGCCGAGAGCCCCAGTATCAGCACGCCGGTCGATCCGCAGAGCCTGGCCATCTCGTACACCGCTTGGGCCGCTATGAGCATCAGCACGACGGCGATAGGCAATCCGATTATTATTTTTGCGTGTTCAAGGTACCAGTCCAACGCCAGAACGCCGGCCAGGACCGCAATCATGATCGCCCCGAATATAATTCTGGTCTTCATTAGGACTTTGGCTCTTCGATCCGGCCGAAGCGTCTGTTGCGGGCTCCATAAGCCTTCAGGGCTTTGTGGAACTCGGCTTCATCGAAATCGGGCCAGAGGGTTTCAGTGGCGTACAGTTCGGCGTATGAAATCTGCCAGAGCAGGAAGTTGCTGACCCGCAATTCACCCGACGTTCGCACCACGAGATCCGGGTCCGGTACGCCATTGGTGTAGAGCGACTGGGAGATTGTTTCATCGCTGATGTCATCGACGTTCATTTCGCCGTCGACGGCTTTCTGTGCGATGTTGCGAACTGCGTGGGTTATTTCGGCTCGGCTTCCGTAATTCAGCGCCAGGCACATGTGCATTCCCGTGTTGGTGCTGGAGATTTCTTCGGTGCGATCTACTTCGTCCAGAACGCTCTGGGGCAGGCCGTCCCTGTTGCCGATGTGCCGCATGCGAATGTTGCACGCCATAACCATCTCGCGCTCAGAGGCCAGATATTTGGCGTACAGGACCATGAGGGCTTCGATTTCCTTCGCCGGTCGATTCCAGTTCTGCACCGAGAATCCGAACAGTGTCAGGGCTCCGAGCCCGAGCCTGGCCGATTCCTTGACGATCTTCCGCACCGCCAGGGCGCCGGTGGCGTGGCCGGCCACTCGGGGCATCCCGCGCTGCTGGGCCCACCTGCCGTTTCCGTCCATGATGATGGCGATCGAGTTGGGGATATGATCGTCCGGTATTCCCAATTCGGCTCGCGCCGCGGCGACGATTTCCGGCGTCAGGACCTTCATTTGTCCAGGCCTTGGGTCTTGGAATTGTGAACGATGGTCTGCGATCGTTCGGGTCCGACGGAAACGAAGCCGACGGGTGTCTGCAGCAGTTCCTCAACGCGATTGACGTAGTTCTTCGCCTCGTCCGGCAACTCGTCGAACGTCTTGCATCCCGTGATGTCGCAGTCCCATCCCGGCAGAGTTTCGTAAACGCATTCGACTCCGCTCATCGCGGCCGGGTCGAACATCTCCTGGTCCTGGCCGTTTACGCGATAACCGGTGCATATTTTCAGATCGCCCATGCCGGTAAGCACGTCCAGCAGGCTGAGAGCCAGTTCGTTTGCACCAGACAAATCGACAGCGAACTTGACGGCGAACGCATCGAACCAGCCGCAGCGCCTGGGGCGCCCGGTGGTTGTTCCGTATTCGTTTCCGGCTTCGCGGATGGCGTCACCCTTGTCGTTGTCCTGCTCAGTGGGGAACGGGCCTTCTCCCACGCGTGTCGAGTAAGCCTTTATCAGGCCGACGACCTGTCCGACAGCAGACGGCGGGATACCCGCGCCGCTGGGAACTCCGCAAGCCGTTACGTTGGAGCTGGTCACGAACGGATAGGTCCCGTGGTCCACGTCGAGCATGCTTCCCTGTCCGCCTTCGAACAGGATCGGCGTGTCGTCGGCTACGGCTTGGCGAAGCAGTCCGCCGGTGTTGCAGATCATGTCGCCAAGGTTCTCGCCGAGTTGAATGTACTCGGTGACGATCGCTTCGGCGTCCATGGGCTCGGCGTCGTACAGCGCCGAGAAAGTCTTGTTCTTTATTTCCACGATGCTGCGGATCTTCTCTGCCAGAACCGTCGGGTCCTTGAGGTCCGCGGCTCGGATCGCCGTGGTTCTGTTGGCCTTGTCGCTGTAGCACGGTCCTATGCCGCGAGCGGTCGTCCCGATCTTCTTGCCCTTGGCCAGGCTCGCTTCGCTCAGGGTGTCCTGGAGCTTGTGCCACGGCATGACTACGCTGGCGGCGGTCGATACGCGGAAGTTCTCGCTGGTGACAACTACACCGCGATCGCGAAGCGCCGACAACTCGCCCCAGGCAGTGGCCGGATCGAACGCCACGCCGTTGCCCACGATGTTGCACACGCCTTTGCGCAGCACCCCGCAGGGGATCAGGTGCAGGGCGAACTTCTCGTCGCCGACCAGGACTGTGTGTCCTGCATTGGCGCCTCCGCAGAATCGCACGACGTATTTCATGTGCCCGGCTAAGGCGTCTACGATCTTGCCTTTGCCTTCGTCTCCCCACTGCAAACCAACTACGGTAACATTCCGGCCAGACATAGGATTACTCCATTCGTTTGGATATTCGAACTAGGTACGACCGCACTAGGATATGCCCTGACGCTCGCCTGTCAAGCATTTTGACTATCATTGGCAATTCGTCGAGCTCGCTTTTTTGCTTTCAGTCGCTCGGCGGGATGGTACAATGTCGCAGTGGCGCAGCGAACAGGAGTCAAGACGTGAGCAGAAAACCCAAAGGCAACGCGAAGATGATCGGTATGGGACTCGACGGCGATGACGGCCAGGTCCGCGTAACCAACGCCGAGAATTTTCTTCTTGTCGGCGGCTCGCACGATACGCACGAGTGCATGCAGGATAAATGTATCAAGTTTAATGAGATTTTGGGCTCGAAAGGCAAGCGCATAGAAGACCTTGAACAGCAAGAGCTAATGGATGTCGCCGCCGAGTGCGACATGCCGATGGCCTCGCCGCGCCGCGGGCGGGAATGAGTCCCAAAAAAACGTGCAAAAAAAATTGAATTTTTTCTTGCCACACTTCTCGGATTAGGTACATAATAGATTGTCAACTGGAGTTGTAAGGTTAGCTATGGAGGGCTGGCCTTGGCATATTGGATTTATTCATTTTTCACATCGTAGAGGTAACGAGATGTTTAACGGAGGTTACAGCGTCCGGGCATATCGACCGAGCCACTGCGCAACTCACAGCGAGACTGACGAGTTGGACCATGAGATTGAGAAGACCAGGAGAGCTAACGTGCTTCGCTATGCTGCGAGAGTATCGGCCGGGCTGTCGATTTTCGGCAATGCCCCGACTGACTCGCAGGATGACTTGGGTTCAATAGCGATGTAGTTTGCCCTTCCAATTTCTAACGGATGGTTCTACGCGAGTCTTTGGCTGATCTGTTGCAGTGCGATTCTGATACGCGGGCTTGGGGTGTATCAATATCAAATTCTCGGTGTTGTGCGCTCTGTCCGATTTTTCCAATTGTGTATAACCTACGGGGCGTGCATACTTACCGGTGTGCTGCGCTAGAGCAGTTTCCACGATCCGATTGACGGATTTGCTGCGACTCGGAGATATCGGGACATCGCATAAATGAATCATGACTGCAGACAGGACCGTTGCATCGCAAAACTGCCCGCTGCGCCGGATATGCGTCCATTGGATGACGCAGGGCTGGGCCTCTGGGCGCCGGCGAAGATCAACCTGAATCTCGTGGTGGGACCTCTCGGCTGCGATGGTTTTCATCCCGTCGATTCACTCGTTGCAAAAGTTACGTTATATGACCGTTTGGAGCTTCGCAAACGATCCGACGGCCGGATCGTACTGGATTGCGCCGGGGCCGACTGCGGACCGCCCGAAAAAAATCTCGTGACCTGCGCGGCGAAACTGCTGGCCGAGGGTCGTGACGTATGCGGGGTCGATATCAAACTGAACAAAGCCATTCCTCCCGGCGCCGGACTTGGCGGCGGATCATCAGACGCCGCAGCAGCATTACGCGGCCTGAACGAATTATGGTCGCTTGGATACGACCGGCCCGCTCTGTCTGAACTGGCCGCTCAACTCGGCAGCGACGTGTCGCTGTTCCTGGGCCCACCGGCGGCGCGAATGACCGGGCGAGGCGAGCGTATCGAACCGCTGGGGATATGCGACCTCACGGCCGTTCTCGTGCTATCCGGGCTTGTGTGTTCGACTGTCGAAGTCTACGGCGCCTACGATCGCCTCGGCGCTGCGGCGTCGGAGCAGATCGACACGTCATTGCTGGCGGCCGGACCGCCTTCGGCGTGGCGAGATATGCTGGACAATGACCTCGCGGCCGCGGCGATGGAGGTCTGCCGGGAATTGTCGGCGCTTCGAAACCGCGTTCAGTCGTCGGTTGACGCACCCGTGGGCGTAACCGGAAGCGGAAGTGCTCTGTTCATGCTCTTTGACGATTCCGACCAGGCGGCAACCGCCGCCGCCGGCCTCGACGCGGATCTGCAGGATATGTGCGCAATTGTGGGCCTCAATCCGTGGTAGCCGGCGCGTTAGTGTGCAAAAACGAGATTCAGGCTTGACCTTTTGATGATTAGATGGTAAATATATGTCCAACAACGGCAGTCGGCCCGAGTGGTCCGGCGGCCGTTTAAAATTCGGGGCTGTGGCGCAGTTGGGAGCGCGTCTGCATGGCATGCAGAAGGTCCAGGGTTCGAATCCCTGCAGCTCCAGTTCAAGCGGCGTCGCCAATAAATGGCGGCGCCGCTTTCTTTATACGCTCAAATCGGATCTGTTTCGGAGGTCAGTACACAAGACCAGCGTGGCGTCCGTTGCGGTGTGTGTCAGATCGTCAAGTGTTCGTTGCAGAAGGCTCCGCGCAGTTTAGCCAGGGCCTTTCTTCGATGTGTCGGTGATTGTTTTCCAACAGTACTTGGATGTGTATACCGGAATGCGTGAGTTTTACTTGATTTCCCTTATTCACGCATGCTGGCGTCGAACCCAAAGAACAGACGCCGCCGGCATTTCAGAGTTTCAGAATTAGCCTTGCAGTAAGCCGCCACGCGCCTATCATTACTAGACTTACGGGTAACGCAGGCTCTGTACATTTGATGCGAAAGGATGGGATGTGGCGCACGGTGACAGGACAAGCATGGGCGGGCAGGAACGCCGCTTCGAGACGACGCACTGGACGGAGATACTCTCTGTTCGCACGCTTGATCAGGCCCGGCATAGGGAGGCGGTTGGGGTAGTCCTGGGCAAGTACTGGAAACCGATGTACTGCTATCTTCGCCGTAAGGGCAGCAACAACGAGGAGGCAAAGGATCTCGTACAAGGTTTCTGCCAGGAAGTCGTCCTCGACCGCGGGCTGATACAGCAGGCGGCCCCCAAGAAGGGGCGATTCCGTACATTGCTTCTGGCGTCGCTGAGCCGCTATGTTTCAAATGTTCGGCGTGCTGGGGCAACTCTCAAGAGATCGCCCGCCGGGGACATGTTCGCCTTGGACGATCTGGCCGCGATGGACATGCCGGAGTTGTCCGGCGAGATGACGCCGGACGAGGCGTTTAACTACGCCTGGGCCTCCCAACTCCTCGACGACGTACTTGCCGCCGTCGAAGCCGGATGTCGCGACAATGGCAAGCGTGTCCACTGGAAGGTCTTCAGCGAGCGAACCGTGACCCCGCTGATGGAAAACACAAAGCCGCCATCTCTTTCGGAGCTTTGCGAAAAGCACCACATCTCCGACGAGGCGAAGGCCTCTAACATGATTGTCACCGTCAAGCGTCGCTTCCAGGCTGAACTTGCCCGGCAGGTTCGTCTCGCCGTAGGTTCTGATTCTGATATCAAACTGGAAATCGGGGACTTGATGAAGATTCTTTCTCGCAACGGCGCAGGATTGTAGCCGGGGGCGTGTATATACGTATGTAACAAGAAAGCGGGCAAGCAAAACCTGATTGTGCACGACACGCCGTTTGAGGTCGCCGATGAGCGGCTCGCGGCATGTTCGGTCCGCCGGTTCCTCGTTCTGGAGTAACACTGTGGCGATGAAATCAACATTTGGGCTCCGGCCGGAGCGACTTGCGACACTGCTGGACGCTGGCTCGGGCGATGACGGGAATAGCAGTCAACAACCTGCGCACCAGGCCGCTGCGAAGCTCATGCGGCAGCGCCTGGCCGGCCCGCTGCGCATCGAGGACTGTGTCGATTCATTACTGAATCTCCTGAACAGGCCCTGCCCGGAGATGCTGCCAGTCGCAGGTAAATCGCTTGGCGACGTGCTTTTGGATCCCGCCACGCCGCTGGCGATCCTTGAGACGCTCAAACAGTATGGCAAGAATCTCTCGGCCCGATGGGACGAGGGTCCCGAGCACGTCGTAGCCGTCACTGTCTACTATGCCGCTATTGCCGCCGCCTTGGGTTCTCACGGTAGCAAGATCACGACACGATCCTATCGGGAATTGGCTGATTCGCTGCAGACGCTGATGGACGATCGATGGATAACACCTGAACTTGCCGGATTATTCGACACGGCCTGCACGCTATGCAAGGCGGAAGAATGATGAACCTGAAGGCGCCGGATAAGGCTGTTGCGATCTTAACGCCGCAGCAATGCTCACAAAACGCCGCCGCGTGGGGCTCTTGCGGGGGGGAGCCCCACGCAGGGGGGCACGCCCGTGTGGGGAGGTCAGGCGCAGCGGGGCGACCGGCGAACTGCGTTAACACGATGGAACGCGCCCTTCTGGAATACCCGCGTACCATCCAAGACGAAATTGCAGCTTTGAAGGCTGCTGTGGGCGGCGGAATTGCCGCCAAAGAGACAAACGACTCGAATCCAGAGTCGTTGGGGATTCCTGAAACCCGGCTGTGAGGACCGTATTGATGAATCTCAAGCGTTATCATCATGACATTGCTCGTATTGCCGAATCGCCTTGCGAGTATCCTGAGAATCAATTCTCTGGCGTTGGCATCGTCATATGCGCCGGCGGGAGGAAGTATTTCACCTGCGCCTGGGTTCTGGTGAACCTGCTCCGACGGCTGGGCTGTAGGCTTCCCATCGAAGTATGGTATCGAAATCCCCGCGAGATGAACGATGGCATGCGTCAGACGCTGGAATCCGTTACGGACGTCTACTGTGTGAATGCCGCCGCACAAGGCGATCGCCGTCGACTGGATGGTTGGGAGGTCAAGCCCTACGCCATCGCTCACAGCAGATTCGAGGAGGTGCTCTTTCTGGACTGTGATAATGTTCCGACACGCGATCCGTCATCGCTTTTCGAAGAAGATGAATACCGCCGCTTCGGCGCGGTGTTCTGGCCCGATCGTTGGATGGGGCAGGGCGATCCTGACAGCTGTCGCACGATCTGGCCGCAAGCCTGGGAGGCTTGTGATGTGGCCCAGCGCGACGAACCGGAGTTCGAATCCGGCCAGATGGTGATCAATAAGGCTCGCTGCTGGCGGGCGCTCCAACTGACCATGTTCTTCAACAAGCACTCCAGCTTCTTCTATCGGTGGTTGCTGGGCGACAAAGACACGTTCCACATGGCTTGGCGCCGTGTCGGTCAGCCATATGGCATGCCGATGTTCCACCCCGAACAGGACTCGGAGAATGGACCGGTGCTGTACCAGCACGACTTCCAGGGCCGTCGTTTCCTGCAGCATCGTAACCAGGACAAATGGGACTACGACGGAGGCAACATCAGGATATCAGCCTTTGAGCATGAGGATGC
>CAYMSH010000292.1:0-8385 GCA_964392945.1 uncultured Planctomycetaceae bacterium
CTTGCCGAGTGTCTCGGCGTCGTTGTCCATGAACCAACGCAGCAGGGCGTTGGGTTGCGCGGGCCAGATCGCCTGCATGGTCTTGGGACGCATGCGTTCGCCCGTGCCGTCGGCGGTCCACTGTTCGATATACTCGCGGGCGCGTCCGTCGGCCGAGCCTATAGCGTTGTAAACGGGCTGTGCGTTTTCGTCAACGAGATACAGACCGTTGCCATGTCCGCTGCAGGCGATTCCGATTATGTCGGCCGGGTCGATTCCGGACGTTTCGATTACTTCCTTGATCGCCTGGGAGGTGTTGGTCCAGACTTTGGACATGTCGAACTCGGCCCATCCGGGGTTCACGTCGAGCATTTCGGATTTGCGTGAGGCGACGGCAATTTCGGCGCCGTCGGGTGTGAACAGGGCGGCTTTGGCCATCGTGCCGCCGTTGTCGATTCCAAGCAGGTATTTCGCCATTAGTAACTCCTTGCGTGTCTTATTGGTGAAAAAGACAGCCCGGCCGAGCCGCATAAAGCAGCGAGGCCGGGCTGAATTGAGTCTTCCGACAGGCGTTTGTCACGCCGGTCAGTTTCGTTCATCGATTGAAACTACTCTTGGTCTTCGCCTTGGGCCTCGTCAGCAGCGGCCGCTTCGTCAGCAGCTGCGCTATCAGCAGCGGGGGCCTTGGCTTCTTCGGCGGGCTCTTCAGCAGGAGTATCTTCGATCGCCGGTGCGGGTGCGTCTCCGGCTACTGCGGCCTGGGTTTCTTCCTTTCCGCCGAATTCATTCTTGAATATCAAGGCGAACATGATCAGCCCGACAACCGAGATTATTCCGGCGCTCTGCATCGCTCCGCCCCATCCGAATACCTCGATAATCTTTCCGTATGCGAAGGTGCCTGCAACCAGGCCGACGCCGAATGTGGTCAGGAAGATAAGTCCCTGAGCCTGACCGCGTATTTCCTCGGGCGCTTTCTTGTCAACGTATATCTGTCCGCCGACGAAGAAGAAGCCGAAGATCAGGCCGTGTACGAGGATGCCGATGTAGATCCAGATGTCGCCGCCGAAGGCGTCGGCCATCGAGAAGGCTCCGAATCGGACCGCCAGTGCGAACATACCAAGCGCCATTGTCCATTTGATGCCGAACTTGGCTATCGCAATTGGGACAAGGAGCATGAGGAACATTTCGGCGAACTGTCCCCAGTTGGCCAGGGCGGTTGCAACGTCGCCGAATCCCTTGTCGCCGAGGAATGAGCCGAAGAACGACCAGTACAGGGCGAACGGGAACATTACGAGAATCGAGGCGAAGATAAAGAAGGCGAAGTTGGCGTCCTTCATCAGAGACATCGCCCTGAGTCCAAGTGCGTCGATAACCGAGGCGGGCTTGCCCTTTGCCGGCGGGGGCGTATTGGGAATTGACAGGGCCACCAGAGCGCCCACGGCGCAAACGATAGCGGCTATAACCAGCGGGATGTTCGGATTGACGGTTCCGTCAATACCGTCCATCTTGAAGATATACTTGGCGCCGTCAGTGAAGAAACGCGAAGCGAACCATCCGATCGATCCGAATACTCGAATCTGGGGCAGCTTCTCTGCCGGAGCATGCGTCATCGCGATCGCATTGGTCAGGCCCCATGTGGGCATGTAAATCAGCATGAAAACGAGAATGACGAGGAACAGCAGCATAGGCGTTGCCGTGTATGACGCTACGCCAAGAAGAACGGCGCTGAGTGCGTTTAGTGCAAACAGCACTTTCTGGGAGGCGAAGTGTCTGTCGGCAATCATGCCGATGATGGGTGACATCATGCAACCGAGGCCCATTGACGCCAGAATCAGAGATTTCTGGAATCCGGCGACACCGATCTTATCAAGGTAAACCGGCAGTTGAACCCAGAATACTGCAAAGAGCATGAACTGCAGGAACATCATAGCACTAAGCTTGATCCTGATACCGATAGAGGTAGGCGTTAGCGAGGTGGGTGGGTTATCTGCCATATGTGAGACTCCTTAGTAGGCATCCTAAGCGGTTCGGCTCGCGCCCGTCACGAGCCGGTTTTGAACAATAATGACCATATACAGGGCCGGTTGCAAGTGTTAATTGCTTGTTTTGGCCACAGTTTCCGGGCTCTAGCGGTCCGGGGGTTGTTATGCGAGCTTGTGATTTACCGCCTTTACGGCGGGATAAAGCTCTTTGTAGATTTCGAAACGCTCGGCGTACAGCTTCGTCAATTCGGCGTTGGGCTCGTAGACCTTGCCGGGTCGATACGTCCTGGCGAGTGCGGCGTCCTCGTCGGCGTATAGTCCGACTCCGATTCCCGCCAGAATAGCCGCGCCGAGCGGGGTGGCTTCTTCGATGTCGGGTGTTTCAATGGGGCGTCCGACCATGTCGGCCTTGTTCTGCATCCAGAATGCGTTCTGGGCCCCGCCGCCGACGGCGACGAATTTCTCCGGCGTGACGTTCAGTGCGGTCTGCACGCCCTGGAGGATCTCGAGGAATTGGAAGTTCAAGCCCTCGATTACCGCACGCAGCATGTCGCCGCGAGTGGTTGTGTTGCGAAGTCCCACGAACACGCCTCGCGAGTTGGCGTCCGGTACGGGTATCGTGCTGCCGGAGAAGTGCGGCAGGAACATAACGCCGTTTGCGCCCGGGGGCGAATCGGCGGCCATCGCCATGAGGTAGTCCCAATCGACTCCGCCTTCGGTTTCGGCTTTCTGGGTTTCGGGTTGTCCGAACTGGGTCCGGAACCATTCGAGCATGTCTGCTGCGACAGCCGAGCCCATCGCTGCGGTCCCGCCGCGGGCGACGTGCGAATCGACCCACCAGCCCATGTTGAGCACGTCGGGGGTCAATACGGGCTCATCGATCGCTGCGACAACGATCTCCCACGTTCCGACAACGTCCTGGACCACGCCGGGCTTGAAGGCCCCGACAGGCAGGCATGCGCAGAGGAAGTCATGTCCGCCGAGTACGACAGGCGTTCCCTCGGCCAGTCCGGTTGCATCCGCTGCGGCGCCATGGACCGCGCCCAGAGGCGTTCCCGACGGTTTCGGGTCAGCCAGTATCGCTCGATCGATTCCGGACAACTCCAGGAGTTCGTCGGAATAGTCTTTTGTTTTCTGGTCGAACAGGAGCGTGTTTGACGCCATGGTGTAGTCAGTGGCCATCTCTCCGGAGAGCATGAAGTTTATGAAATCTTCGATCAGCAGCCACTTGTGGGTCTTTTCGAGAATCTCGGGATGGTGCTCTCGCATCCAGAGTATGCGGAGCGCCGAGTTGATGCCCCATATCGGATTGCCGGATATGGCGAACTGCTTCTCGGCCCCGATGTTTTCGACCCACCATTCCTGCTGGGGGACCGTTCGCGGGCAGTGCCAGCTTATGAACGGATAGAGCCAGTTGCCTTCGGTGTCCATGGGGACGCCGTCCATGCCCATGCCGGTGACTGCGACGCCTTTGACGTCGCCGGGGTCGTCGAGTTTGCCGACAGCTTCCTTGATCGCCGCGGCGGTGTCGCCCCAGATTTCTTCCGGCAGCCAGACCGCCCAGTCAGGATGGTCCGGATCATCGTGATGAACTTGCGTCGGCCGCGAGGCCGAGGAGATAAGCTTACCGTCCAGGTCGTAAATGATAGCTTTCAAGCTGGTAGAGCCCAAATCAACGCCCATCAAATAATCCATTGTCGTCTCCTGAAAATAGGGATTGTCTAACGTATGACTTCCAGCATTACAGCGTGCACGGGTACGTTCCGAACTCTTTGATGATGTCCATCATGGCCTTGTAGTTTTCGGGCTTGACTGCCGAGTGGATCGAGTTGCTCGACGAGCAGATGTATCCGCCGCCGGGCATGCCGGCTTTCAGTGCGGCTTTTGTGGCCACGATCATGTCGTCAACGCTTCCGTTGGTCATGGTTTCTGCGCAGTCTACGTTGCCCTTGATCGCCACCTGGTCGCCGAACTTGGCTTTCACTTCACCGAGGTCCATTCCGCCTTGCTGATCGATCGGGTCCAGTGCGGTTATTCCAGAATCGATCATCATGTCTATGATCGGCCAGATGTTTCCGTCGCAGTGCTTGATGAAGGGCAGTCCGGCGGCTTTGAAGCCGGCCGACACTTCGCACAGGCCCGGATAGAACAGCTCCCTGAACGAATCGGGCGACATGAACGGGCCTACGTTAAACGCGTAATCGTCACCGGTCCAAACGAAGTCGGCTCCGCGTTTGGCCACTTCCTTGGCCATCTCGATGTTAACCTCAACTGACATCTTTACAAGCGCCGAGACGAGCGCCGGATCGGCCATTACGGCCATCAGGATCGAAGTCATCGACATTAGCGATCGCGGGATCGAGAACACATCGTTGAGGTGCACCCCGATGGCCATCTTTCCCTTCCACTCGGCGACGGTCTTTTCGATCGTGTCGTAGCGGCCGGGCGCGTGGGGATCCGGCGGGGACCAGGCGAGAAAATCTTCCATGGTCTGGATCGGACACTGCACCTCGATGCCGTGCTCCTCGTGACCGTAGTCCTTGGAGTAACCCCACTCGGTCATGTACTCCGTAGGTCCGATCTGCTCCTTGGAGAAATCGGGCGCGACCAGCAGGGCGTCGTGTCCCATCTTGATTGCAAAGTCGTTGTGGCCGGTGTTGCCCGGGACTAGCGCGTCGCGGACGACTTTGGAGATAAGCCACTCAAAGTGCGGCACCCGGTCGGGCTCCTCGCAGCGAAGGACTCGCATTACTCGTTCAGCTTTAGTCAGTTCAGCCATTTTGCATTAGACTCCCATCAATTTCTTGCGTTCCTGCCCGAGTGCGTCGGCGGCGATCATCGCGTCGAGGACGTCGTCGGGGGTTACGTCAAACGGGTGGTTGTGGCACAGCGAGCCTTCGCCGCCGCAGATGTCGGCGATGGGCTGCAGGCGTTCTCGATCGACGCCTTCGAGGCCGATGTCGGCGAACGTAACAGGCAGGCCGACAGCGATTTCAAAATCAACGATGGCATTGCGCTGGTCTGCGTCGAAGTCCTTGTCGAGGCAGAGTTGGCTGATGACGCCGAAGCCGACTTCGTGGCCGTGCATGAGATGATGACACTCCGGGAATGACGGCAGGCAGTTTGCGATCATGTGTGCTGTGGCTACGCCGCCGGACTCAAAACCGAGCCCCGACATCAGCACGTTAGCTTCGATGACCTTCTCGACTGCTTCGGTTACGGTATTCTGTTCGAGATCTTTCAGGGCCGCTGCGCCATGTTCCATCAGCACGTCGCAGCAGAGCTTGGCGATCGCGGCGGCTACCATTGTCGATCGCCCGCCGGCGAGGTTGCCGGCCTGGCCTTTTACGCATGCGTCAACTTCGACCCACGTACCGAGTCCGTCGCCCATACCGGCCACAAATGCGGCGACTGGACCGTTGGCGATGACCTGGGAGTCTACGAGCACCAGGTTAGGGTTTACGCCCCATGACTCGAAGCCCATGCAGTTTCCGTCGTCATCGTACCATACGGTATAGGAACTGGTCGGTGAGTCATTCGATGCGATCGTCGGCACGGTTACGATCTTGACTCCGGCTTCAGCGGCCGCCGCCTTGGCGGTGTCGAGCGTCTTTCCGCCGCCGATTCCGACTGCGATGTCGGCTCCGGATTCTTTTATGACTGCGGCCACTCGCGAGGCTTCGGTCTTGGTCGAATCGCCGGTGAAGTCGATATCGACAAGTTCGATTCCCGCTTCGGCGATGCTGTCGAGCACGGTCTGGCCGACAATGCCTTTTACGCTAGAGTCCCACAGCAGGGCCGGCTTTGAGCCCAATGCCGCCAGGTGGCTTCCGATCTCTTTGAGGACGCCGGCGCCCTGTACGTATTTACCCGGTGCAATCAGAACTTTATTCATCTTTGGAGTTCTCCTGTGATGCGATTGTTGTTATTCGTCAGGCGATAGTTAGTGCGGCTCGTCCGTCGCTGGAGAGCAGTTCGATCTTCTCGGCCACAAGATCCGACAGCGACTTGGCGATAGGTCCGAACTGGTCTTCCGGCAGGGGGTCTACACGCTCGAGCTTCGCTGCTTCCTTCAGACCGCGGAACATCGCCATACGCTCTTCGGTAAAGACGTTGACCTTTGTGATCCCGTTAGCCACGGCGTTTTTCACCTGGTCGTCAGGCGTGCCGGAGCCGCCGTGCATCACCAGCGGCACGTCAGTGGCTTTGGTCAGTTCGACCAGTCGCTCGATGTTCAGCACGGGCTCGGATCTGTAGACGCCGTGTCCGGTGCCAATGGAGACCGCCAACGCGTCAACGCCGGTCAACTCCACGAACCTGGTCACTTCATCCGGCTCAGTCAGCACTGATTCGACGTGCTCGGTCTCGGCCAGGTCGCTTCCGCCGACGTGTCCGAGCTCGGCCTCGACGCT
The DNA here is from genome assembly GCA_964392945.1 of uncultured Planctomycetaceae bacterium. Lineage (GTDB taxonomy): Bacteria > Planctomycetota > Phycisphaerae > SM23-33 > SM23-33 > BS750m-G57. The sequence continues at coordinate 6,374 of CAYMSH010000292.1, forward strand.
CACGCCGTGCGGGTGTGCGATTTCGACTGCGGCGCGGGTCATCTCAACGTTCTTTTCGAACGGAAGGCTCGACCCGTCGTACATTACGCCGGTGAATCCGTGGTCTACGGCTTGTTGGATGTAGTCCAGATCGTAGCAGTGGTCCAGGTGCAGGCAGATGGGGATTCTGTGGTACTCGGCGGCCAGTTTCGCCAGCCCGGCGATGTATGTCCAGCCGGCGCCCTCGAGATCCTTGGCCAGTCCCATAACGATAACGGGAGCTTCCCTGGCCTCGGCGGTTTCCAGAACGGTGCGAAGCATTACGTCTTGTACAACATTGAAGGCGCCGACGGCGTAATGGTTGTTGCGTGCGTCAGTGAGTATGTCTTTTAGTGTTACGAGCATTTCGTGTATGCGACTTTCGTTGTTAGGGTCACTAGCTGGCCGGAATCATTGAGTTGCCTGTGGCCAAGATACAGACGCCGAGAATCAGCACGGCAATTCCAATTATCATCAACTTGACGCTTAGCGGGCTGGCGCCTTTCCATTCTCCAGTTCTAAAACCGTGGAAATTGCCGACGATTATCCCAAACGACATGAAGGCGGCGTAACCGACGGAAACGCCGAGCGGTCCGAGGTTAATCCAGCCCAGCCCAAAGAACAGAACGGCCGCGTCGTGGAGGACCGCCATTGCGAGCGCCAGCAGGAGTGTCTTGACGATTCCCGGGCCCTTGAGTTGGCCCCAGGTTTTGTTCTTTGTCAGTTCCCAGACGCAGTAACCGCAGGCCGACAAGGCTCCGCCCCAGAGGATCAGAGCGGTAAACGCCCAGGAAGCGGCCCAGTCGGGATTGTTCGCCGCGGCGGCCTTGCCTACGGGCCCCGCAAAACCGGATGCAACCGCCCAGCAGGCGCACAAGACGCCGGATGCGATGCCTATAATAAGCCCTAGAAGCATCTTGGAGCTCTTGGCGTCCGCTTCGGCCTGATTGTTGTCAGCGGCCTTGGCGGCGCGTTCTTTGATAATGGCCGCTCGCCCGGTAATAATAACGCCGACTACGCAGACTGCGACGCCCGCAATGACGACCAGTCCGTGCGGCTGGGTCATGTACTCGGGGTGATGGATCGCCATAGGAACCATCGATCCGGTGATGATCTGTGCGCCGTAGTTCAGCGCGTAGGCCAGGGACAGACCTATAAACGCAAACGCTTTGCCCAGTGTCATCGAACCTAGTCCCCAGAGGAAACCGAAGATCAGCACTGTCACGATTGTCCCTGAAGAAGCGGTTTCCGCGGCCCGATACACGCCGCCGAGGTCCTTCACCACAAGCGGGGCGACTACGGTTGGAATCAAGATCGCCACAAAGAAGAAGAACGGGCCCCAGAGGACCTCCCATGGAGTGTCCTTCTTGACGAATTTGCTGGGCAGTCCGAAGGATCCCCCGCAAATAGCGCCGACAAGGACAAACAGGAAACCTAGTATAATGGGATTCATATCGTGACGTTCTCCTTTCTAAGCCGCTACAGAGGCGGCGTTAGCGAATCGGTTTTCAGGCCAGGTCAGAGACTCTAGTGCATCATCATTCCGCCGGATGCGTCAATCGTCGCTCCGGTGATATAGCTTCCGCCATCGGAGGCCAGGAAGACCACGATGTTGGCGATCTCCGACGGCTGGGCGATTCGCTTCATCGGGATGCGGGACAGGTACTGGTCTTTACGCTCGTGCCAGAGTTTGGCGACCATCTCGGTCATGATCATGCCGGGTGCGATGGCGTTGATGTTGATGCCCTTGTGGGAAACTTCCAGTGCGATCGAACGGGTCATGGAGACCATGGCGCCCTTGGACGAGTCGTAAGGCAGGTGTCCGCTGGTCGAGCCTCGGAATGCAGCCTGGGAGGCGATGTTCACGATCTTGCCGGGCCTGTCGTCGGCCAGCAGTCGCTTGACCAACTCGCGAGTCGCCACGAACACGCCTGTCACATTTACCTGGAAGGTGTAGTTCCACTCGGCCTCGGTGTAGTCGACCAGCGGGCCCT
>CAYMSH010000293.1:0-8371 GCA_964392945.1 uncultured Planctomycetaceae bacterium
GTACCAAATGTGACATCTACAGACCCGCTGCCAATTCCCCCGACCACGCCCCCAGCCCTCCACCGGCCCTTCCTCCAGCCCCCCCCGCGCAGACCCTTGGGCAGGGCACGATCAGTCCTCCGCCACTGCAGCAACCAGCCTCCGACCAAGCGCCCGCCACGCGTCCCGGGCTTACTCACACCGACTCTTTGAGATGCACTGGCGACGCCTCGAATACGACCCGGGCGGCGGCGTTTGCCGGGCCGACCGGATCGCGGGGCGCATAAAGCGGCCGCAGCGGGTTGGGTCCGCCGCGGCCGGAGTTGATCTGGTGAGGGGCGGTATGAAGACCGATCAGTTGGTCGTTGTCTCTTCGACTTCGGCGGCGGGGTCTTCTTCGGTCTCCGTCGGCTCGATCGGCACGCCTTCGAAATACAGGTGCGACTCGGACTCGCCTTCGATCTCTTCGGTCTTAACGGTAACCGATATCTTCGTGTTGTCTCCGTATCCGCCGCGGAGGATTTCCTCGGAGATCGGATCTTCAATGTGATGCTCGATCGCCCTGCGCAGCGGGCGGGCTCCGAAGTCCGGATTGTAGCCTTTGTCGATCAGGAAATCAGTAGCTTCCTGGTCCAACTCCAACTCGAGCCCGTGCTCGGCGAGTCGCTGGCGGACCTTGGTCAGTTCGAGTTGAACGATGCCTACCAGGTCGTCGCGATCGAGGGTTCTGAACACGATCACGTCATCGAGTCGGTTGAGGAACTCAGGACGGAAGTATCGCTCGATCTCCTTGGAGAGCATGTCCTTCATCTTCTCGTAGTTCGAGGTCTTGTCGGACTTGTGGAACCCGAACCCGCCCTTGTTGCGGACCATGTCGGCTCCGATGTTCGTGGTCATTATGATCACGGTGTTGCGGAAGTCCACGCGCCGCCCGAACGAGTCGGTCAGCTGGCCTTCCTCCATGATCTGGAGCATCGTGTTGAACACGTCGGGGTGGGCCTTTTCGATTTCATCCAGCAGCACCACAGCGTAAGGCCGCCTGCGGATCTGCTCGGTAAGCTGGCCGCCCTCTTCGTATCCGACATATCCGGGAGGCGCGCCGATCAGTCGCGAAACGTTGTGCTTCTCCATGTACTCTGACATATCAAGCTGCACGAGCGCTTCTTCGTCGCCGAACATGAACTCGGCCAGCGCCTTGGAAAGCAGCGTTTTGCCGACGCCGCTGGGACCGGCGAATATGAACGAGCCGACCGGTCGGCGCGGATCCTTCAAGCCGCTTCGCGCTCGGCGGATCGACTTGGAGATAACCTTGATCGCCTCGTCCTGGCTGACCACGCGCTTGTGGAGTTCGTTTTCCAGTTCCAGCAGTCGCTGGGCTTCTTCCTTCTCCAGGCGGGTGAGCGGAACGCCGGTCATCTTGGAAACCACTTCGGCGACGATCTCTTCATCAACGTCTCCGCCGGCGGCTCCGGACTGCTGCTTCCAGGCTTCCAGCCTGGTCTGCTTGTCCTGGCGGAGCGCTTCGGCCTTGTCGCGCAGCTCGGCCGCAAGTTCGTAGTCGGCGTTCTTGACCGCCTGGTCCTTGGCGTCCTGGAGTTTTTCAACTTCAGATTCGATCGTCGCAAGGTCCGGGGGCTTGGCCATTGTTTTCAGGCGAACTCTGGCTCCGGCCTCGTCGATCACGTCGATGGCTTTATCCGGCTGGACGCGTCCGGTGATGTATCGGCTGGACAACTCGACGGCCTGCTCCAGCGCACTTTCGGTGAACTTGACGCGATGGTGCTTTTCGTATCGCTCTCTGAGCCCGCGGAGGATTTCGAGTGTCTGGGCCTTCGTCGGCGGGTTGACTATGATCGTCTGGAATCGCCGCTCCAGGGCTCCGTCCTTCTCGATGTACTTGCGATATTCGTCCATCGTCGTGGCGCCGATGCACTGGATCTCGCCGCGCGACAGCGAAGGCTTCAACACGTTGGCCGCGTCGATGGCGCCCTCGGCTCCGCCTGCTCCAACGAGAGTATGCATCTCGTCGATGAAGAGGATCACGTTCTTGGCGCGGCGAACTTCGTTCATGACCGCCTTGATGCGCTCTTCGAACTGGCCGCGGTACTTGGTGCCGGCGACCATCATCGCAAGGTCAAGGGCCACGATCCGTCGCTCGTGCAGAATCTCCGGCACTTCGTTGCCGACGATCTGCTGGGCCAGCCCCTCTACGATAGCGGTCTTGCCAACGCCGGCTTCGCCCAGGAGGACCGGGTTGTTCTTCGTTCGTCGGCAGAGGACCTGCAGCACTCGTTCGATTTCGTCGGCCCGCCCGATGACCGGATCGAGATGTCCCTGCCTGGCCAGCTCGGTAAGGTCGCGACCGAAACTGTCCAGCGCCGGGGTCTTGCTCTTGCCTTTGCGTTGCGATCCGGGTCTGCCTTCGGGAGGCGCCGCCGGCCCATCTTCCATACCTTCAGGCTCCAGGCCGGCTCCGAGCAGGCTGAGCACTTCGGCGCGAACTTCTTCGAGCTTCAGCCCGAGGTTCAGCAGCACCTGTGCGGCCACTCCGTCATGCTCGCGGAGCAGACCGAGCAGCAGATGCTCAGTGCCGACGTAGTTATGGTTCAAGTTGCGCGCCTCTTCGATGGCGTATTCGACAACCTTTTTTGCTCGCGGGGTCTGGGGCAGCTTGCCCATGGTGACCATATCGGGCCCGGCTTTTACGAGCTTTTCGATCTCCATTCTCACCTTGGGGAGATCGACGCCTAAGTTCCTCAAGACGTTGGCTCCGACGCCGCTGCCTTCCTTTATCAGGCCAAGCAGCACGTGTTCGGTGCCGATATACTCGTGATTGAACCGCTGGGCTTCCTGGTTGGCAAGCGCCATTACCTTGCGAGCTCGTTCTGTAAATCTTTCAAACATATACACTTCCCATACAACAGATGTTGTCGGACTGGTTTTTTGAGTCTACCGTGCCGCACGCCGCAGCACACCGCCTTGTCGTATTGTATCGCACCGGGACCGCCAGTATCAAGGGCCAGTCGCCAGAGGGATGTCCTGCTATAGTATCGGACCTTCAGACCGGCGAGTTGACACAAGCTGCCAAAAGCGTTCGGCCCGGATAGAAAAAATGACGTATCCGAAGTAGGGGCTGGCATTTGCCTTCGCATGGCGGTATCATGAGCAAGTCGATAATTGCACATTGAACATTTGCTCGGGCGAAAGACAAATGACTAGAATATCTTTTGCGTCAGATCTGGATTTTCTCGAACAGAACACCCAAGTAGTGGAGTTGGCCTGCTCGGACCGCGCGAGAGTCGCGATCACGCCTGAGTTCCAGGGCCGGGTAATGACCAGCACGCTCGCCGGACCGCAAGGCGCCAGCTACGGCTGGTTGAACCGCCAGTTCATCGCCTCGAAGACCGACGACCCCCTCTTCAACAACTATGGCGGAGAGGATCGATTCTGGCTGGGACCCGAGGCCGGACAATTCGCGTTGTTCTTCCCGGCCGGCGACCCGTTCGACACCGATCACTGGAACTCGCCGAAGGGATTCACCACGGGCCCCTTCGAAGTTACCGCACAGGATGAAGAATCCGTGGCGATGTCCGCGGCGTTCGGCGTCACCAACTATTCCGGCACGGAGTTCCACTGTCAAGTGGAGCGCACAATAAGAATCGTAACGCCGCAGCAAATCGACACTTTCCTCGGCGTCCAGAGGCCGGACGAAGTCGCCGCCGTCGCGTTCGAATCCGACAACACGCTGACCAACACCGGCCCGAACACCTGGTCGCCGGAAGGCGGAATGGTCTGCATATGGATCCTGGGCATGCTGAAGGGCCTTGAAAACGGCAAGGCGATCTTCGGCCTGAAGACCGGAGACGAATCGCAACTGGGCCCGAAAGCCAAGATGGACTACTTCGGCCAGCTCCCGCCGGATCGCGGTTTTGTCGGCGAAGACTACGCCTGGTTCAAAGTCGATGGTCTGGCCAGGGGCAAAGTCGGGATCCCGCCGGCGCGCGCGATGGACGTTTTCGGAAGTTACGACTTCGACAATCGGCAGTTGACGATCGTGCAGTTCAGTCTGCCGGACAACGCGGCACAGTTGCCTTACACCAACAGCGCCTGGGAGATCCAGGACAATCCGCACGGCGGAGACCCGATCAACAGCTACAACGATCCGGGCGACGCCGACGGAAACGCCACGTTTTACGAGCTTGAAAGCTCCAGCCCGTCAGCCCGACTCGAGCCGACCCAGAGCATAAACCACGTACACCGGACATGCCATTTTGAAGGTCCGCATGACGCATTAAACGAACTGAGCAAGCAACTGCTCGGCGTCGATTTGAACAATTTAGAGTAAAACCGCCCAATTCCCGCAAAGACGCTGCAATACCTGGTACGATTTGGACGTTCTCACAGTAGATTATTTCTTGTACAATGAAAGCATACAGGTTTGAGATTTGTGTTACTGTTTTGATTGTCCCGAATCGAGCTCGCGCGTAAATACTGGACAAGAGGCTAAGTAAGATGATCACGTTTAAGTGCCTGCAATGTGGTGCTCCGATGACTGTCCCGGCCAGCCTGGTCGGCCAGACAGAAGAATGCCCTGAGTGTATGGAATCAATGGTCGTCCCCGCCCGGACCGAGCCTACGGAAGCTGATCTGGACGATCTGTCCAAGCAACTCCATCATCCCGACACGAAGATCCGCTGCAAAGCCGCGGCGCAACTGGGCAACTGCAAGTCGCTCAAGGCGGTCGAACTACTGGTCGGGGCCTTCCGCGATCACGACAAGTTCGTTCGCGAGCAAGTGACTGATTCACTTCGCAAGATCGGCGACCCGCGCGGAGTCGGCATGCTGGTGCGAGACCTCGGCGGACACTGGGTCTCGGCGGCGATCGTACACGAGGCCGTGCGGGAACTGGTCAAGTTCGGACCGTCTGCAGGCCAGCCGCTGATCGAAATCCTGACCGAAACCAACAAGAACCCGCGCAAGTACGAACCGGAAGCGATAAGAGCGGCGATCATGATCCTCGGACTTCTGGGCGAACAGAAGGCCCTGACGCTCATCGCCAAAATGTTCCGCAGGCATTTCGACATCCACGTTCGCGATGAAGCGGCGTATTCGCTGGTTATGATAGACCGACCCGACCAGTGGCGAGACATCAACGAACTGGCCGAAAACAAACGCCGATCGCCCGCGAGAGAACAAGCCAAGGAAGTCATCAAGTCGAACCATATCCTTGTTTGATTTGCCATTTGGAATTTAACGGCCACGGCCACGGCAAAGACAACGGCGTGCCGCTGGCGCCCGAACGTGTCGGAGGAGTCGGTTCTGGTCTTTGACGTTCAATCCCAAATCCCAAATCCCAAATCAAGCCTATCAGCCCTCTCTTTCTTGATATCATAATCTCGGCCCGCTAATATGCCGAATAAGGCATAGAGGTGCATAAATGACTGAAGAACGTATTACAGGCGTCGCCATCGTCGGTTGCGGAACCGTCGGCGGAGCGGCCGCAGAGTTGCTAACTCGTGACTCGCAACTACTTTCCAAACGTTGCGGAACACAAATCCAACTGCGATATGTCGTGGATGTGGACTTCTCGACCGCCGAGAAACTCGGGATCGACTCGTCTCTTTTCTGCACGGATCTGGAAAAAGTTCTGGCCGACGATTCGATTCAGGTAGTCGCCGAACTCGTCGGCGGGACAACTATCGCCAAGACAATAATCGAAAAAGCCCTGACAGCCGGCAAGCACGTGGTGACGGCCAACAAGGCCCTTCTGGCCCATCACGGCGTCGAGCTGTGGGCCCTGGCGCGCAAAAACAACGTATGCATCTCGTTCGAAGGCAGTTGCGCCGGCGGGATACCGATAGTCGGAGCCCTGTGCGGCGGGCTCCTGAGCAATCGGATCGACGCGATGTTCGGGATCGTCAACGGAACGTGCAACTACATCCTTTCAGAGATGACCACTCGCGGCCAGTCATACGCCGAAGCGCTGGCCCAGGCCCAGGCCGACGGTCTGGCCGAAGCCGATCCCACGCTCGACGTAGCCGGTATCGATTCGGCTCACAAGATCGCGATCCTCGCCGCCCTGGCGTTCGGAAGGCAAGTTGACTTCGACTCGATTCCCGCCAAAGGCATCGACTCGCTGGACAAGATGGACATTCGCTTCGGCCAGGAGCTCGGCTATGTAGTAAAGCTGCTGGCGATAGCAAAGAGGCAGGACGACGGGCTGTCGCTGCGGGTCAGGCCCGCTTACATTTCCAAGGAGCACCCGCTGGCATGGGTCTCCGGCCCGTTCAACGCCGTCAGCGTTTACGGACACGCCACCGGACACACCATGTACTACGGACGCGGCGCCGGCGGGCTGCCGACAGCATCAGCCGTGGTAGCCGACATCGCCGCGATAGCACTCGGCACAGCCCAGAAGATCAGCTCGACTCTCGGCCTCTGGCCCGACCAGGCCCCGCAAGCCAACCAACTGGCGATCGAAGCGGTAAAGAGCCGCTATTACCTGCGAGTAATGGCCGACGATCAGCCCGGCGTGCTGGCCAACGTCGCCGACATTCTCGCCGAATACGGCATCTCGATCTGCTCGGTCCTCCAGCACGAATCGCCGCACGCCGACGCCGGAGTGCCGGTGATCATCACCACGTACGAAGCAACCGAAGGCGACGTGCTCGAAGCGCTGGCCAGAATCGACGCGATGGACGTCATAAAATCCAAAACTACATGCATTGGTATTGTCGATGAACATGAAGAGTGGTTATAACATAACCATCAGAGGGGAAGACCCAGAAGAAGCATAACATGAAATACGCCATCATAATTCCTGACGGGGCGGCGGACGAACCCCTGGACGAACTGGACGGCCGGACTCCGCTGGCGGCGGCGGATCTGCCCAACATGGATGCGGTTGTCTCACAGGGACGATGCGGAACGGTCTCCAACGTGCCGGACTCAAAACCGTGCGGCTCAGACGTGGCGATAATGTCGGTCATGGGTTACGATCCGATGGCCCACTACACCGGACGCGCCCCTCTCGAAGCGGCCGCCCAGAATCTCAAAGTCGGCCCCAAACAGTGGATCTTCAGATGCAATCTGGTGACCATGATCGATTCGATCATGGAGGACCACTCGGCCGGACACATCCGAAACGAAGAAGCCAACAAGCTGATCGACGCGCTTAACGAGGGGATCGTAGACGAAACGCTGAAGTTCTACAAAGGCGTCAGCTATCGCCACCTGATGACATACAGCGGCGACTGCAAGGTAAAGACCACACCGCCGCACGACATCCTGGGCAAGAAGACCTCGGGATACCTGCCCAAGGGACGCGGCTCCAAAGAGCTGCGAAACATAATCCAGCGAGCCGCCGGGATCCTCGAAGCGCACGACGTGAACACGGTGCGCACCGACCTGGGCGAGAATCCCGCAAATTCGATCTGGCTCTGGGGCGAAGGCAAAATGCCCCACCTGCCTTCGTTCAAGAAACGCTTCGGACTCAGCGGCGCGGCGATAACCGGAGTGGACTTAGTCCGCGGACTGGCCGGGCTGATCGGCTGGGACATACTGGAAGTCGAAGGCGCCACAGGCTACCTCGACACCAACTACGCAGGCAAAGGCGCCGCGGCCGTAGAGGCGTTGGACAAATACGACTTGGTCTTCGTACACGTCGAAGCCCCTGACGAGGCCGGACACAGCGGCAACGCGCAAGCCAAGATAGAAGCTCTCCAGCAGATAGACACCCACATTGTGGCCCCGGTCCTGGAACGATTGAAAGCCGAGGGCGACGACTGGCGCCTGCTGCTCCTGCCGGACCACCCGACCCCGTGCACGATTCGCACGCACACGCGAAAGCCGGTCCCGTTCGCACTGGCCGGCAAGGACACCGCGGGAATAGTAGACGCGCCGTTCACCGAACAGACCGCCAGCGAAGCCGACCTGCACATAGCAAAAGGCTGCAACCTGATGGAGTTCTTCCTGAAAGTCAGATAAAAGGGGACAGATGGACTCGCCGGAAACACAAGCCGCTGAAAACAACGAACACCCTCCAGGCGAAACCGCCCCGCCGCTGACGCAGGTCCCGTGGGAAAAGCGGAAAGAGATCGGGCGAATTCGAGCCTATCTGCAAACCGCATGGATCGCGATGTTCCGCCCGTCCGAACTCGCACAACTCCTCGAAACGCCGGTCTGCAAGAAACACGCAAAGATCTTCCGCAGGGTCACTTTTCAGCTTACTGTGATCATCACGATGACTCCGCTGATCGCCGCGATCCTGAAGATCATGAAGGTCGGCGGGTCCCGCGCCCAGGCCGCACAAGCCATGGGACCGATAACCCTAGCCCGACTAGTGTACCGTCAGTTTTGAATCCTTGGGTATAGCCGTTTCAGCTTGATTCGA
>CAYMSH010000294.1:0-2415 GCA_964392945.1 uncultured Planctomycetaceae bacterium
TCGCGCTGAGCCGAAGATGTCCGCATCCGGCGCCAGGTCCCCGTCGGCGGAGTCGATGGCAGGCGAACCGGAGGTCAAACTGAAATCACCGCCCTCGGCGTCCGCCGGCAACGGATCCCCGTCCAGATTACCAGCCCCGACGTATCCGCCGCCGACCAGCGAGTAAGATATCGAAGGATTGTTTAAGTGCCAGCCGCTGATCTCGGCCAGACCGACCGAACCGATCTCGTTGCCCCAGACAATCGTGTTGACCAGCGTCGGGTTGCTGGTAGCGCCGGAATCCGGATCGTAAACGCCCTGGTAGAGCCCGCCGCCCTGATCGCCGGCGAAGTTATCAGTTATAGTCGCGTTGGTTATCACCGGGGACGAACCGTTTTCGTTGGCGATCGCCCCGCCGTTGGTCTCGGCGCGGTTGCCGACAAGCAGCACGTTCGTAATCGTCGGCGAGCTGCCCGCATTATTGTAGATCCCGCCGCCCTTTTCGGCGTTGTTGTCCTTTACGATGCTGTTGCGAATCGTCGGGGACGCCTGGTAGTTTGCGATCCCGCCTCCGCCGAGCTGGTCAGCCTGGCCGGCGGTTATCGTGAAGCCGTCCAGCACTGCATCGTCGGCTCCGACGACAACGTGATAGCTGTTGTTGCTGCTATCGCCCGAGACGCCAATGTCTCCGCTGAGCACGGTTTCAAACGCAACCCAGTCGCGCTGCTGGAGGGAGTCCTCATCGCCTTCGAACCCACCGTACAGATCCACATCAGGCCGCAATTCAAACGATATCCCGCGGTCAGTCGTGCTGGTCGGCGTGTAGAGACCTTCTGCGACCCAGACCTCGCCTCCGCCTGCCGCTGAGGCCATGTCCAACCCCTCCTGCACGGTGGTCAAGGCGGTTTCCCACGACAGTCCGTCGTGCGGCCCGGAAGTGTTGTCCGCATCCACAAACGCCACGCCGGTCCATCCGGCCAGGGTTACGTTGACCGTCACCGAAGCGGTGTCTTCAGCGCCGCGGTCGTCAGTAACCTTCAATCCCACGGTGAACGCCCCGCCAGCCGCCGACTGGAAGCTGGGGGCGGCCCCGACCGCATCGTCGTATTGCCCGTCATTGTCCAGGTCCCATTCATAGCTGACTATCGTCCCGTCGGCGTCGCTCGAACCGGACCCGTCCAGCAGCACCGGCGTGCCGGTTTGCGTCGCGTAAGGCCCGCCCGCATCGGCGACGGGGGCCTGGTTGGTCACCGCGTCGGCATCCCGGACGAGCCGCACGAAGTTGAAGATCCGGATCGCATCGCCCTGGGGACCGTGGCCGGTCGGATAGTCGGCGGGGTCTCCATCTTTCGGGTCGCTTCGCTGGGATCCGGCCCCGTGAACGTCGATCCAGTTATTCATATACCCCATCGCCTCGCCAAAGCTCACGTACGAACCGCTCTGCCCTCCGCCCTGCCAGTTGGCGTGGGTAGTCCCGCTCCAGAAGTAGGGATAATCCGACGAACCGTTCTCGATGGTGATGCTCGTGATATTGAACACCGCATCCAGCGCCGCCGAACTGGTGGTCTGTGGAGACCGCGTGTAGTCGACGATGCTCTGAAGCTCCTTGACGTCGGGCAGGCGCCAGTCGCTATGACCGAGATAGTTTTCGGCGTTCTTCTGCTGAACCCACGCCACTGCATCCTCCCAGATAATGACCCCGCCGCTGTCGTCATGGGACCACATGAGCCCGGTCGCCATGTCGGTGATCGTACCGTCCGAGTTGTCGGCGAAATCGTTGTCGCCGTAATCTGTGTTCCCGCGAACGTAGTAAACGTAGAACGTCTTGTCCGACCCGAAAAGCGTTAGCCCATAGCCCTTGATGCGTCCGTCGGCGAAGTTAACGCCGAACATCGTCGAACCGCCGTCGTTTCCGGTATTGCCCACGTACAGCGTGCTGGAGGCCATCTGCGCGTCGATGATCCGCTCGCCTGACGACGTGTCGCCGTAACCGAAGTCGAAGTAATCGGTATCGATAAACGGAGTGAGCCCGGAAGTGTCCGTGCCGTTGTACCCGCTGGGGTCCAACCCGCTGAAGTCAATCAGCGAGTAGATTTCCTTGATGTCCGGCAGCCGCCAGTCACTGAAACCGCCGAAATTCGCCGTGTTGAGCGTATCGACGTAAGAAACCGCCTCGGCGTACGAAAACTTGTCATCGGCGTCGATATCGCCGTCACCGTCAATGTCCGGACTCTGGGTCCAGGTAAGGTCGGTAACGTTGTCGTATACGGTGAGCCCGTCTCCGCTGAGCGTGTAGCTCGGTGCGTTTCCGGTGAACTGGGCGTCCTGTCCGTAGAATGCGTCGCCGATAGACGGAGCGCCGATCTGGCTGGTATTATCGTAGAATGCGGTCTGCCCGGTATCGACCACGTTGTAGGTGAGCGAAGCTGCGGCGGC
>CAYMSH010000294.1:2425-4703 GCA_964392945.1 uncultured Planctomycetaceae bacterium
GGATGCTGTTGTCCGAGTTGCCTTCGAAGGGCAATATGCCCTGCGCGACAGCCCCTTCGTAGGAAACTGTAGAAGTGGCGTCGGTATCCACATCGTCGCCGGGCCCGAACGTATTGCCGGACAGAGCGGCTGTTACGTAGTAGTCGTTTGCTATCGCCGCTCCGCCGGCGGCGGTATTGCCCGCAAAGGTAGAGTTGCGGATCTCGGGCGTTGTGCGGTTGTAGTTGGCGATCGCCCCGCCCCGGAAGTCGGCGCTGTTTCCGGCAAACGTACTGCCCGTGATTACCGGGCTCGATCCGGATTGCGACGACAGGTCGTCAGTGTAAATCGCCCCGCCGTGTCCGCCGGTGTGATTGTCGGTGAAATCGCACGCATCGAAAGTCGGCGACGAGCCGTAGTCATTGAACACCGCCCCGCCTCGCCAGGCGGCCTGGTTCGAGTCGAACAGCGTGTCGCTTATCTCGGCGTGTGCGGCGATGCGGTTGACTATCGCCCCGCCGCGATTGGCGGTATTGCCTGCAAACTCAGAATCGGTTATCGTCGCGATCGCCGAGTTGAAGTTGAACATCCCTCCGCCTTCATTAGCGTAGTTTCCGGTAAACAGGCAGTCGGTTATCGACACCGACATCGGGTCGTAGTTCAGCATCCCTCCGCCAACCGAGTCGATCAGTGTCCCGTCGGCGTTTCCGCCGGTAACCGTCACACCGTCCAGCACCGCCCCGTCGGCCCCGAGCACAACGTGGAACGAATTATCGCTGAGGTCGCCAACCACACCGATATCGCCGCTGAGCACGGTGACGTACGTGTCCGGGGCCCGGTCGGTCAGTTCGGTTTCGTCTACACCCTCGAATCCGCCGTAGACGGCGATCCCTTCGACAAGCTCGAAGCTCGCTGTGCGGTCGGTCGAGTCAGTGGGCTTATACGTTCCGTCGGCGACCCATATTTCGCCCTCGCCGGCGGCCTGGGCGGCGTCCAGTGCCTCACCGAGACTTTGGAACGCCGTACCCCAGGACTCGCCGTCCCAAGAGCCGGAAGTATTGTTGACATCGACGTAGAAAACGTCGGGAGCCTGCTGGACAGCTACGATCTCAAATGCGGCGGATTTGCTGTACAGCAAAGTATCGCCGGTGGGAATGACGAACCCGACCGAAACGTCGGCCAGGCCGGCCGGGTGGTCGGCGGGTATCGTGAAGGTCGCCGAAACCGTCGTCCCGTTTCGACTGACCGACGTCCCTGCAATGCCGCCGATCCACATCCCGCTGGGGGCGACCTGCGACGGCGGAAGAGGAGGCACGCGGTTCGAGTCGAGCGTTACCGTAACCAGCAGTCCCGCGTCGCCCTGGCTGGCGGAGTTTGGCGATACGCTTAGAATTCCGTCCGAAACGGTGATGTCATCGGTTTGTATTTCGGAAGTCCCGATATCCGCCGAGGCCAGCTCTGCAGTCTCAACCGATGGGTCGATTACGATCTCCGATGTGTCGGACGCCGCACTAAGCAGCAAACGCGGTTCGAGGAGTTCGAAAGCGGCGTGGTCCACGGGGCGACTGTCGATCTGTTTCGTTGTCTTGCGCATTGCCGGCTCCTTTTCCTCACTGCACGGTTCGCCAATCTCCGGTGTGCGGTAAGGTGTATAGCATCAGGAACGGGAATGGACTGCAGCTATCTACATACTGATTGACAGGCTCCTGTGATTCCCAAGCCATTGGAGGCCGACGATGAAACGGAATATCGCGCCCTTGGAAGCGGAAACTAACAGTTCAGGGGAGGAGCGAATCAGGACAGATCGACGTCAAATCGTTCAGCCAGATCGGTGTATGTCTCGAGATCGGCGAAGTCGTAAACTTCAGCCATTGCGTGATTTCCCGCAGACACGCCGGATTGTTCGACCGCCGCAAGAGGGTTCAGACCTCCGGCGAGGATCAGGCCGGTGCGACCTTCTGAGACCGGGAATCCCAATACGGGACGGTTGGGTTGCCCGATAAGGAGTACGCTTCCGAGCCCGGCGGCGTGGAGTTGATCGAGCGTCTTCTTGACCACGTTGAGCATGCAGGTGGGCACTTCGCGGAAGCTGGCTCCGATTCGCCCCGCGCCGCTTTCCCGTATATTCTCCAGGGAGGTCAGTCCCCCCTTTATGAATACCGCAAGCGGGTCGAGAGAGGTGCTTTCGTAGTAGATAACGTCGGTGAATCGCAGCGGCTGGTGGTTGAAAATCTCCAGGATACCGCCGAATTTCGACACCATCGGTATCCCGCGCGACAGCAGCACACCGTTAACCGTT
>CAYMSH010000294.1:4713-8325 GCA_964392945.1 uncultured Planctomycetaceae bacterium
CTGGATCTCGAGATTCCACCCGACGACGCTCCAGCCGGGCGGCACAGCGAAGTTCCCCACCTGCGTTCCGGGCTCGAACACCGAGGCGTATTGGCCCATGCTGAAATCAGTGGTGAAAACCGGCAACATTGCCCGAAGTATGGGCCGAATAAGGCTCGCATGGGCGGTCGACAGGTTCAGGATTATGTTGCCCTGGCCGGTGTCCGGGTCGAACGATGTCTTGCAGGCCAGGGTATCGATCTTGGCCGAGGCGAACCCGACTCGCTCCTGGACCAGCGCATCTCCGATTTCGGCGATGCCGCGCTGCGTTATGGTCCTGCCCCCGCCCCGCCCACGGCGGGAGGCGGCGACCAGGCCTTCGGCGGCGAGTTCGATCAATCGCAGGCGAACTGATCTGGGGCCCAGATCGAAGCCGTAAAGCTGGATGTCCTCTGCGATGCGGTTGCTGCCGATCGGACCGCCGGCATCCCGTAATACACGCAGAATCGCTACCTTAAGTTGCTGTTTCATCGCTGCAATCCGTATCCAATGATACAGCGATTATACCGCGCCTGGAGGGCGCCACAAGCGATATTGGCAATAATGCCATTTAACTGCCGCGTCATGGCAGGCTTTAACCAAGGTTTTCGCGAGGCTACCGTATCGGATCCGGCGCCGGGGTGGTTATTTCTTAGCCTTGCTGCTGTGCTTGAGCATCCACTTGTAGAGTTCGGGGTTGGCGTATGTCTTGGTCCAGGAATTGTGCCCGACGCCGGGGTAGGACGTCAGTTGGATCTTCGTTCCGCCGAGTTTCTTGATCGCATCGACCATGGCCTTGCTCCTGGACAGCGGGACGGTTTTGTCCTTGTCGCCGTGGAACACCCAGATCGGCAGGTCCACCAATTGTTTGGCGGTCTTGGGGTCGCCGCCTCCGCAGATCGGGACAACAGCGGCGAACCGTTGCGGCTCCCTTGCGGCCCATGCCCACGAACCGAAACCGCCCATGCTCAGGCCTGTCAGGTAGACCCGCTGCGGATCGGCCTTGGTGGTCGAGAGTACATGGTCGAGCAGTTGACTGAGCTTGGTCATGTTCCACCACTCGGTTTTCGGGCACTGCGGCGAGACGATGATAAACGCCGTCTTGTTGCCCTTCTTGACGATCTTGGGAGGGCCGTGGATCGCCACGCGCTGGAGGTTGTCTCCTCGCTCGCCCATACCGTGCAGGAATATGATCAACGGATGCTTGTCGCCCTTGTCGTAAGACTCAGGCAGCGCCAAGAGGTAGTGCACAGTCGCCTTGGAACCGTTCTTCAGCGTTACTTCTTTCGACGCTTCGACCTGGACCCCGGGCTTGGGGGTCGCGGCCTTTGGCGTCGAAGCCGGCGGGCCGTCCAGCGGGGTAAGCCGAACCGTGCGAAACTCCACCGGACCGCCTTCCGACTGCAGTCCGATCTTGCCCGCCACTACGTCGCAATCGGTGGCTTCGTTTACTTTTTCTCCGTTAAGAATGACGGTAATGTCGCCGCCATTGAACGTTATCTCGTACTTGTTCCACTGGCCGGGCTTCTTCTCGGCGGCCTTGATCTTCTTGACGCCTGAGAGCTTCCCGACGAACTTGTTATTGGCGGATATCACGCGGGCCGAACCCTTGACGTTGAAACCGTGGAATCCGTACACGTCGCCGGCACTTCCGGCTTTGAGCTGGGCTTCCACGCATTTGGGCAGGGCTTTGGGCTTGCCCGTAATACGCATCAGCACGCCGCTGTTGGTCGCCGGCTTCCCGGGAGGCCAGCGCCATTCGACGACCAGTTTGAAGTTGGTGAATTCCTTCTTCGTAGCCAGATATCCCATAGGCTTGCCCTTGCAGGCCAGCAACCCGTCGCTAACGGACCACACGTCGGACATCTTCAGTTTGGGGTCAACCAGATAATGCTCCCAGCCGTCGAGATTCTTACCGTTGAACAGGTCTACGGCGTCTTTGGCTTTGCTTTCGGCCGGGGGTTTGGCCTGTGCGCTGAGCGGGCATATCGCCGCAAACAACAGCGCCAGAGTCACAGTTCGCAGTCCGTAGCATTTCAGAGTCTCAATAGCTTTCATTTTCCAGTTCCTTTCTGGTTTGCAGTATCTTATTCGTGCCGCAGCGCTTCGATCGGGTCAAGCTTGGCCGCCCTTATCGCCGGGTATATCCCGAACAATATTCCTACGCCCATCGATATGCCGAGCGAAAGCAGGATGCTGTACATCGGAACGACAGTTGGCATCTTGCCGAGTTTCTCGATCAGCCATGGCAGGAATAGACCGACCCCTATGCCCACGAGCCCGCCTACAGTGGACAGGACGGTTGTCTCGATCAGGAATTGCCCGACGATCTGCGAACGCCTGGCCCCGATAGCTCGCCGAATCCCGATCTCGCGAGTTCGCTCGGTAACCGAGGCGAGCATGATGTTCATGATCCCAATGCCCCCGACCAGCAGGCTGATGCCCGCGATCGAACCGAGTACGATGTTGAACGTTCTCTTGGTGCTCTCGGCCTGTTCCAGCAGCGCCAGGGGAACGTGTACGGTGTAGTCCTTCAGTTCGTGGGTGCGTTTGAGCATCGCCCGGATGGCGTCGGCGGTGCTCTTTACCTGGTGCTGGTGCTTAACCTCGACGAGGATTTTGTGCAGCTCCACGCGAGTGAAACTGCGAGTGCCCGCGGTGCGGCGATACTCGAGATCCTCGTAGCGATCTATGAAGGTCGAAATCGGAATGTAGGCGTCGGCGCGCATATCCGGCACGTGCTCGCCGCCGTGTTCGCTGCGTACGATGCCGACGACCTCGTAGATCATGCCGTCAGTGGAAGTTGACGTTCCCCCGAAGCTCACCGGCTGGCCTAGGGCCGGGCCGCCTGCCAGGACAGTTCGCGCCCCGTGCTCGGTAAGCACGCAGACGTCGGCCACCTCCTCAATATCGTGCTGCAAAAGTGTTCGGCCGGCAAGTTTCTCCCGCCTGACCAGATCGAACCAGTCTTCGGAGACCCCGACGATTCGCATTTCGGTTTGCTCGGCCATCTGCCCGTAGGCGGCCTTCTTGCGGATGATCTTCACCGGAACGGTTCGTTTAACCGCGGGCATCGTCTCGCGGATGCGGATTTCGTCGGCGTATTTCAGCCCGTAGGATAAAACGTAGCTGCTGCCGGTGGAGCTGGACGAACCGTCTTCGTTGGTCGGTTTGATCGAGCTGATGATTATGTTGTTGCTGCCGAGCTTGCGGATATCGGCCAGGGCCTTCTGGCTGGCGCCCTCTCCCACCGCGAGCATGGCGATAACGCTTCCAACGCCGAACACCAGACCAAGAACGGTCAGCATGGACCGCATCTTGTGCAACAGGAGGTTTTTGACGCCCAGGTTTATATTGCGTAGAAGGCGGAGTTTGCGCATCAGCTTGGGCCCTCCGCGGGATTCGGCGCAGGCGGCGGCTCGGATACAACACCAGCCTCGGGGCCGCCCTCGATTCGATCGATCTTGCCATCGAGCATGTGGAGGCGCCTGCTGGCGTACGAGGCGATGTTCTCTTCATGGGTGACCATGACGATGGTCTTGCCCTGGCGGTTCAGGTCCGCAAGAAGCTCCATGATCTGCACGCCGGTTGATG
>CAYMSH010000295.1:0-8309 GCA_964392945.1 uncultured Planctomycetaceae bacterium
CAACAAGGAGGAGTGAGGCGATTATGAAACTAAAACGATTCGAGTCGCAGGCGGTAATCGGGCTGCTTGTTCTCGCGTCCCTGAACGGCGCCGCGATGGGCGCTTCGTGGCGGGACTACCGCAAGAAGCCCAACGAATGGTTCGCAAGCAGAGACGCTCTGACAGTGGCGAAAAACGTTCTCTCGTGGCAGACGCCAAGGGGCGATTGGCCCAAGAACCTCGACACGATGAGCAAACCCTACCGTGGCGATCGAAAGAAGCTGCGCGGAACGTTCGACAACGGAGCGACTACCGGCGAGCTGCGGTTCCTGGCAAGAGCGTTCGTCGCAACCAAGAACAGGGACTGCCGCGCAGCGTTCATAAAGGGCCTCGATCACATCCTGGCCGCACAGTACGCAAGCGGCGGATGGCCCCAGTTCAGCCCGCCTGGACGCGGGTACCACAGGCACATCACGTTCAACGACAACGCCATGGTCCGCCTGATGGAATTCCTGCGAGACGTGGCCGAAACCAAAGGCTTCGAGTTCGTAACGCCCGATCGGCGCAGGAAAGCCCGCCTGGCGTTCAATCGCGGGCTCGCGTGCATCCTGAAATGCCAGATCCGGGTAAACGGCAAGTTAACCGCATGGTGCGCCCAGCACGACGAGAAGAACTACAAGCCTCGACCAGCGAGGGTGTACGAGCACATTTCCATCAGCGGCTGCGAATCGGTGGCGATCGTGCGCCTGCTGATGAGCATAGACAAACCCCGCAAGGAGATCGTGGCTGCCGTGCATGGCGCAATGGCCTGGTTTGAAGCGGCCAAGATCACGGGCATCAGACAGGTGTCGCGTAACGGCGACAAGGCAGTCGTGAAGGACCCCAAAGCCCCGCCGCTATGGGCCAGGTTCTACGACATCAAGACCAACCGCCCGATATTCTCCGGCCGCGACGGCGTGATCAAAAAAGCCCTGGCCCAAATCGAACACGAACGCCGCACGGGCTACGCCTGGTACGGCACATGGCCGGCGGCGCTAACCAAACCGTACGCCGAATGGAAGAAGAAGCACCCGCTGGCCAAGACTGCATCAGCCCGCTAGTCGGCGGCTCAGTCAGGTTTTTTCTTTGAACATTGATTTGTCGCCGCTTGCGGTGATGCTGCATAACACTCCGTCGGCGACGCCTCCGAATACGGCGTTGAGAACAAGACCGAAACTCATTAATGATCCGACGGAAACGCCCACAACGATTCTCACAATCGCCAGCGAGATCGCCAGGCCCGCGGCCCAGCAGAACAGCGACGGCCCATCCGGCTTGAGCTTGAGCAAGCGGATCGCCCCGAAGATGTAGAAGCCCGATATCGCCATCGCCAGGATGCCGCCGATCTTGGACCACACGGGAAACCACTCCGGCATGTCAAACATCTTGTCAAACATTCCAAACAGTTCTTTCGGAGGCGGTGCGCTATTGCGGCGATTGCCGTATGAGCTCTCGGACATGCGCTGCATGTCGGCCATCATATTCTTCTGGGTTTCCATCATCGTGGGCATCATCATCAACTGCGCTCCGCCGAGCAGGCCGATGGCGCCGAAGATTATGCCGATTATTCCCACAACCTTGGGCCAGTTGGACTTCCTGGTCGGCGGCTGGGCGCCTTGAGTATTCCGCACAGGCGGAATCGCCGGCGGCTCGCTCGGTATTTCAGGCGGTAGCGAAGATGTCATTTCCGTTTCTCCCTATTGCTATTTCACTTGCTCAACGGCGCGTATCTAAAGCGGTTTCCCGCATCGCATGGAAAACGCCTTGTGCAGCTTTCTGGTTCGCTCGTTGTCAGTCGGTTCGTACCCGAAACGCTCACGATCCAGCGGGACCTGGGCCCGGGCCAGCTTCTTCCAGCCTGCGTTGGTCTGGTGTACGAAAATCGCCGTGGCCAGCGAACCGGTCCGCATCAGCGTCTTGAGCGTACGTTTCCAGACCCACGGCTCTTTCGCCGCGGCCAATCGCATCTCGTAGATCATCTCGTCGAGTCGCTGGGCGGTCATTTTGGCTGGATCGTAAACGGTTTCGACGAACGTGTAACGCTCCCAGTCTTCGGGGTAGTTCGTCGCGTGTATGCGGCCCTCTTCCATCCATCGCTTGTACAGCTTGGTGCCCGGAAGCGGGGTTAAGTTGGTGATCTGCATTATGTCTACGCCGATCTGCACGCCCTTGAGCGCGGTGTCGGCCACTACGTCTTCGGTGTCTTCGTCGGCGCCCATGATGAAGCATCCGAACATCGCCAGCCCGGCGGTGTGGAAGCCGTCTATCAACTGGCGGTACTCTTCCAGCAGCTTGGTGTTCAGGCCCTTGCTGTAGTGCTTGAGATTCTTTGGATTGAACGTTTCCAGACCGACGAGCATCGCGCAGCATCCGGCTTTTTTCGCCAGCTTGAGCCCTTCTACGTCGCGTCCCATGTTTATGGAGGTTTGGCTGAACCAGTGTCGTTTCTTGCCGCGTTTGATGATCTGTCGCATCAACTCCTTGGCCCACTCGGCGTGTTTCTCGCCGACACCGTAGAAGTTGTCATCGACTACGAATATGAACGGCTTGTCCGAGCTGTTCCACTCTTCGATAATATCGTCGATCGGGCGGCGGCGAATCTCGCGCCCGTTAAACAGCGTCACGCTGCAGAAGTCGCACCCGATCGGACACCCGCGGGAAGTCTGAATGCAGCCGATATCGTACTTGCCGTTAATCGGGTCGAGACCCTGGCTGGCTCGTCCCAGACCGCCGGCCATATCCGGCAGCGAGCCGTCGTAGCGCGGTTTTAAGTTCCCGGCTGCGGCGTCTTCGATAATCGAAGGCCAGATCTCGTCGCATTCGCCGACGGCCACCGAATCGAAATACTTCGCGGCCTCGTCGGGAACGGCCCAGGCGTGCGGGCCGCCCATTATGCAGGGAATCCCCTGCTGGCGACAGATGCCGGCCAGTTCGTAGGCGCGGGTGGCTCCGCTGGTGTAGGCTGTCATGCCGACCAGATCGTACTGGCCTTGCATCAGCAGATCGGGAGTCTGTTCGGCTCCGAATATTTCATCGATTATGTCGACCTGGTGAGGTTCCGGCACGAGATTCGCCAGCACCTGCAGACCAAGTTGCGGCATAAACGTACCGGTCGTGTGATACCCCTGGCAGCGGCGTGCGATCGGGTTGATCAAAGCAATTTTCATAAAAACCTTCCAAGTAAGACCTGTAATCATGCCTATAGCAGGCAAGTTTGCAAGACTACTTTTTGCAGGATCAATATCCGGCAGAACGACAAGGAATGCCCAATGTCCAACAGGGAACGCCCAAGTTCCAAGTGAACGTCAGCGTCAACGGCGAAAACCGTTGCGCCGCGACATGTCAAAGCGGAGCCGGATCAGGGCTACGCCTGGTTGGCGGCTTTTTCTATCGCTGCGAGAATTTCGCCCGGCCGGGCTATGTGCAGCCACTCGCCGCCGATCAGATTGCCCTTGTCGGTCTGGAAGAACAGCGTGCCGATCTTCCCGAAACGCTCGATCAGCCCGATAGTCAGCAGCGCGGTGTGGCGGATATCCGTCAGCAGGCAGCCGATTATCGACACCTTGAGCGCCCCGCGAATTCGCAGCACCCTGCGACTGGTCAATACATATACGGTCCCGGCCCACTGGGCGCAGGCGACAGCCAATCTGGCCAGTCCCAGAAAACCGCAGACCATCTCGATGGTTCTCGGCCCGAGGCCCATGGGGAAAGCACGGCCGAGATAGTGACCGCCAACGGCGGCAAGGGCCAGGATCGCAAGGGTTCGCACCGACGTCAGCGGTATGAACCAGGGGCTGGGCTTTACGGTAAGCAGGACCAGTTCCCCGTCTCCGAGCAGTTGGGCCAGGGAAGCCTGCCGCGCCGTCAGGGCCGATTGCGAGGCTGTCGGGCTCATTGATCGCCCTCCGACCCGTCGAGCATATCCAAAACGCACAGGTCCGGCAGACCGCGATACAGATCGTCGTAGTCCAGCCCGTAACCGACGACGAATTCATCGGCGATGTCAAAGCCTACGAAATCCGCTTCCGGGCGATCGACCGGGCGGCCCAGGTCCTTGCGCAACAGCACGCAGGTCCGCAGGCTCTTGGCCCCGGCGGCGGAAAACAGGCCCTTCAGAAACGTCATGGTCCCCCCGCTGTCGAGAATATCGTCTACGATCAGGACATGCTTTCCCTTCAGATCGCCCCTGGGCGGAAGGGTCAGTTGCGGTCCGCGGGACGTCGTGGATTCACCGGGATACGAACAGACTGACACGATATCCAGGCGGATCGGCATCGACAGATTCCGCATAAGATCGGCCAGGAACACAAATGCGCCCGTCATCACGCCGACAATCGTTATCTCGCTCGAGCCGTAGCAGTCGGTGATCTCGCCGGCCATTTCCAGTACGCGAGCATATATCCTGTCGCGATCGACGACGACCCTCAGATCCGCCCTGGGGCCTGAAGAATCGGAATCCGAGCCCTGCGGCGGGCTGTTTGATGTATCGTTAGAATCGTGCATCGATCGAATCGTACACGCACAAACCGACGAATTCAACATCAAGACGCCGCCGGAATGTAACCAATTCTTTTAAGATGCGTACTACATTACACAGCCATTGTGCATACACTGTAAAAATGCTTTTGACTCTGGTCGCAGAAAGGATATAAAAAGAGATTACATAATGCACTTGCATGGACGGCTCAATCGCAACAATACCTGAAAGGAGACTTACAATGCGAAAAGTCATCGTCGCCCTAACCATCGGACTGATACTCACCTCAGCCTCGATCTCACAGGCCCAGGAGACCGCGGCCGCACCGGCGGAGCCCGTATTGAAGCACATCCCGGCCGGAGCGGTCGGATACGTCATCGTGAACAATATCCAGGACACGATCGACAAAGTCGAGAAATTCGCCGTGGAGATCGGCGTAATGCCGGCAAAGCCCGACGACGCGCCCAAAGGCAGCATGATGCTGATGATGCTTCGGCAGATGGCCCAGCTCGGCGAGGGGTTCAACCCCAACGCAGACGCCGCAATAGTGCTGCTGGACCCCAAACAGTTCGGATTCAACGTGCCGGCGCTGATCGAAAGCGGAATAGGCGGCAAGGAACTCGACGAGAAAAACGCACAAGCCATCGCCAACGGCGTGCCGTTTGCGATCTTCGTGCCCGGCAAGAGCATCAAGGGCGTCTTCGGAAACTACAAGATCGAAACCGCCGGCGATTTGACGACTGTTCAACTCCGAATGGGCAAAATGTTCGCAGCCCAGGCCGGAAGCTACGTAGTCCTGAGCCCCAACAAGGACGCGCTGAACGCCGTGCTTACCGCGGCCAAGAAGACCGACGCCGAACTGTCCAAAGCACAAGCGGCGATGATCAAACGAAACAACATTTCCTACAACGTCGACTTCAAGATCGTTACGCCGACGATCCAGGCGATAATGAAAGCCGCCTCGGCGCAGATCGCACAGGATGAACCGGAAATGGCGGGAATAGTCAACCTCTACTTCTCGCTGTTCGGCCAGCTGTTCGAACAACTCGATGCGGAATCCGGCGGAATCCGAATCGACAAGACAGGCATCATTGCCGAGGCGCTGGACATCGCCAAGCCCAAGAGCGCGATGGCCAAGACCTGGACCGTTATGGGCGCAACGAAGACAAAGGGCGCCAGCGTCCTGGATTCGCTGCCCTCACTGCCGTACGTACTGGCCGCAGGCGGAGCCGGAGAGCCCGGAGCCAGCGGAAATGTCGAAATGATCGGAAAACTCGTTGACGACGTCCTGGCGATAGAACCGCTGGCGACGAAGCTGGATGCGGCGACTAAAGCCAAAACCAAGAAGACCATCGCCGGAATCATGGACGAAGTCGGCGACGTACAGATTGTAGCCGGCGGAGCCCCGGCCGGAAACGGACTGTTCGGCCTGGCCTGGTCGATCAAGTGCAAGGATTCGGCCAAACTCAAAGGCCTCCTGGCCGACAAAGCCGACCTGGCCCAGACATTCCTGAAGGCCCTGATCGATGATCGCGAAGTACAGCAGCTCAAGATCACCTACAGCAAGGGCGTGGAAACAGTCGGACAGATTCCCGTCGACGCGATTGAAATCTCTCATCCCGAAATGGCCAAGATGTCGGCTCGCGAGCGAACCGAGATGACCAAGGTCCTCGGCGAAGACAAGATTCGCTTCCTTATCGCAGCGGCCGACAAGAACACCGTAGTGATCACCTTCGCAGGCAGCACGGCGATGACGGCGAAAGCCATCGCAACAGCCGCCGGCAAGGGACCGATCCCGACCGCAGCGGGCACTTCAGCGGCGATGGAAGCCCTGCCCAAGGATCCCAACGCGCTGGTGTTCCTTAACCTGGCCAACCTGCTCGACGTTATCCGAACCGGCATGGCCGCCATGATCGACGATCCCGAGCAGCGCCAGCAGATGACGGCGATGATCCCGCAACTGCAGTGCAAGACTCCGATCGCCATCGGCCTGAAGGCCAAGGAAAACACCGCACACTCAGTCATGTTCATACCGACGGCGCTGGTCAAGGAAGTCGTACCGAAGATCCAGCAGACCATGATGATGCTCATGATGGGCGCCATGGGCGGCGGACAGCCCAAACCCGCACCGGACGGACCCCCTCCCGGCGATTTCTAAGAACGACTGATCGACAATAGAATACGGGGCGGTCGCCAGCCGGCGGCCGCCCCGTTTTAATGCGCGTTTTGAATCATCGAAACTACTGGATCTCTTCGAGCAATCCCGACAGGAATCCCTGGACGACCGGCTGGGGAATATTCTTAAGCGCCGGTTCGTCGCCCTGGATTATCTGGAAATACTTCACCGCTTCGATAGCGAGCTTGTAGAACTTCTTTAGTTCCGTAACGTGGAGCCGGGCTCGCTCGAGGTTCCCGTCGGCCATGTCCAGGCAGTAGTTGATCACGAAGTGATGGAGATCTTCAGACGACAGATCCTCGCGCTCCGACAGCGGAACGGACTCCGACCCGCCGGTCTCGGCGATCAGATCGTGCTCCTGGGCCCGCAACTTATCGACCAGTTCCTGCTGGTGGCGCTCATCTTCCTCGTCAAGCGGCGCCAGGTCCAGTATCTCGTCCTCGCTGACGGGCATTGGAATGTACATGCTCTGCTTGCAGTAAGGACACTTGCCCCGCTTACCGCCTACGGATTCCGGAGCACTGACCATTTTGTGACAATGTTCGCATTCAAATGTGAGCGGCATTTCTATTCTCCAATGACCTTCACCAAAACTCGTTTCGGACGCCGGCCGTCGAACTCACCGTAGAATATCTGCTCCCACGGGCCAAAATCAAGACGCCCGTCGGTAATTGCGACAACAACTTCCCGACCCATTATCTGGCGTTTGTGGTGAGCGTCGCCGTTGTCCTCGCCGGTGCGGTTGTGATGGTACCGATCGGGCGACGCATCAAACGGGGCCAGGTCCTCGAGCCAGCGTTTGTAGTCTTCGTGCAGGCCCGGCTCGTCATCGTTTATGAACACGCTGGCGGTTATGTGCATCGCGTTTATCAGCACCAGGCCCTCCTTCACGCCCGATTCGCTGACAACGTGTGCGACATCGCCGGTTATGTTCAGAAAGCCCATGCGAGACGGAACGTTGAACCTGAGGTATTCGGTTTGCGATTTCATTTCTGCTTCCTTGCGGGTTTCGCGCGTTTCTTCTTGGCGTCAAGCTGCTTGGTTCGGTTTTTTCGGGCCTCGAGCTCCTTGCGGCGTTTCTCCTCGGCCAGGCGCCGGGCCTTGTGCTCGCCGCCCATTCTGGCCAGGGCGCCGAGCACGATTATCAGACCGACGACCACGAACAGGCCCATCCTGTTGGCCACGAGCATCCTCATTTTGAACCCGCAAGTTGAGGCGCCCAGCAGCATCACAAGCATGCCGACGAGGATTATGTTTATTGAGGGAAGACGATATTTCATGACTGACTATCCGCTTGCGGCGAACCTCGTGCCCGCCTGCCGTACACCAGAGTATCATACAGTCGCACTGGAATTCTACAACCATCCGCAATAGGATGGCCCGTTCATGGCTATTAGAAATCTGAAAGAAATACTGTCGACCCGCTTCCTGCCGATGATCCGCCAGCCGAGCCAGTATATCGGCCTGGAGGTCAACGCGCGGCGGGCCGACGTAAACGACGCCGAAGTCGCAGTCGCAATGGCGTTTCCAGACGCATACACGATCGGCATATCGCACATGGGCAGCGAGGTGCTCTACAACGTGGTGTACGATCTGCCCGGCGTGGCGTGCGTCGGGACGTACTGCGGCGTGCCGGCG
>CAYMSH010000296.1:0-8238 GCA_964392945.1 uncultured Planctomycetaceae bacterium
GCGATCTCAAGAAAGCCCTGAAAGCCGCCGACCTCCAGCGACGCCTGCATGAAGCCAGGGCGTTGCTGAAGGAGCATGAAGGCGCCAAGTAAGGAAACCGTGCAGACCAGAACTGGGCCATACCGCAGCCAAGCATCGTGCCGTGGATGCGTAAAGGGGGCCTGGGCTCACTGCTTCAGCATGATGTCCTTGAACTGAACTTTCATCGGCGGGCCCGGGTGGACTTGCAGGGCGATGATGCCGTCGCGGGCGGCTTTGCCCTTCTGGTGATCGACAGCCTCGCACATCACGGCGCCGTTGATCATCAGCGTCAGCTTCGGACCCTTGGCTATGATGCGATACTCGTTCCAATCGTTACGCTTGACGCACTTGAGCAGTTTGGCCGGGTCGCCGATCTTCGTGATCGTCTTCTTGCCCTTTTCATCGATGACAGTACGCGTGCCGCGCCCGGCCACTTTGCCGCGAGCGTGAGCGAATATGCATCCGGTCCACGTGCCGGCGGCGTCCATATCGGCCTGGTAGCCGAAGGTGTCCCAGTCGGGGCGGCGCTGGCTGCGGAATTGGATCCCGGAGTTGCCGCCGACAAGCTTGTACTTCAGCCGCAACTCGAAGTCGCCGGGCTTGCCGCCCTTCCAGATTATGTAGTTGCATTTCTTGCAGGGCTTTTCCGGCGTGGTTTGCGAGGTGATCGCGCCGTCCTCGACGTACCACCAGCCGGGCTTGGCGTCCCAGCCGGTCAGGTCCTTACCGTTGAACAACGAGACGAAGCCGCCCTCGTCGCCGCCTGCTCCCGAGACCCCAAAAGCCTTCAGCACGCCTCTAGCCATCATGGCGTTGCCCAGGGCGTTCATGTGCACTCCGTCGCTGGTCAGTTGCTTTCCCTTGGGCGCATCGGCCGGGAATTTCTTCAGCGCTTCCTGCATGTCGGCGTTGAGATCGGCCAGAAGGCACTTCTTGTCCTTGGCCAGTTGCCTCAGGAACGCGTTGTAAGGCAGCAGCTTCTGGTTCAGGGCGTTGGACTGATCCTCTTTGATCATCGTAGAGGTCAGCAGCATGACCTTTACTCCGGCGGCCTGGGCCCGGGTCACGATCTCAGTGATACTCTTCTTGTACGGCTCCAAAGCCACCCCCCGTTTACCATGCCAAACATCGTTCACTCCGCAACTCAAGGTCATCCAGTCGGGCTTGTGCTTGAGAACGTCTCTTTCCAGACGCGCCAGCATCTGGTTGGACTTGTGGCCGCCTATGCCGGCGAAAACACCGGTAACCTCCAGGCCCTGCTTGTTCAGCCCACTGAGAACGAGTTGACAGTAACCGCCCTTCCTGCGTCCGGCGGCGGTAATGGAGTCGCCCAGGAAGGCGATTTTCTGACCCTTGGTCACGGCAATCTTTCCCGACGCCTTGGTCTCGGCCTGCAGCGGGAATGATGAACAGCAAATCGCCAGAACAGCGCACGCCAATACAGAATACTTTGTTTTCACGAGAGACTCCTTTAGTAATTCAGCGATAATCATGATGCATACAAGGGGCTTGATCCGCGAGTATACTCTCTTTCCTCTTACTTTTGAGTTTTTCTTCCGACTGTTCATTCCTTTGGCGACTTTGCCGGACCGCCCCGCCTGACGGCGTAGCCGGTTTCAATGTGTCCCAGCCAGACGTAAGTCGCTTTAGGGTCCTCAGGCGGTCCTTCCTTGTAGTGGATGAACCACTTGTTCGGCGAGCCTTGGCCGAACGCGGCCGGGCCGGCGCTCATCAGCAATCGCTTTGTCAGGTCCGGCCAATCGGCGTTCATCTTCTCATGCACGCGCCATTTCCCGCCTCGCGGGGTTGCGTATTTGTACGTGTACGGTACGAAGACCTTGCCGCGTTTCCAGTCGGTCACGCCCTGGCGGATGCGGATGTACGGCGTGTCGTCGGTGTCAATAACGATTCGAGTCGGCGCGGTGAACTCCTCGCCGCTATTATGGACCATGGCGCGCGAGTCGCAGAACGTCTTGTTGACAGGCAGATCCGTCATCGGCGAACCGCTGGCGGCGATCCACTTGCCCTCGGCCGTTCGGCGAGCGTAGTACACGTTGTAGCGGTAAACCGCCTCGTGAAGCTCCTGGTATTTCCGCTTGTTGCCTCTTGGGTTGTCGTCCTTGTAGACCCAGAAACAGTGAACGGTCTTGCCGTCGGCTCCTGGCAGAAACGCGTTGTACGAGCACGCCTTCTTGTCCGGAAAGTTGCGCCGCATCTCGATGATGGGTTGGGCCTTGCTCCAGGTTTGCCCGTCATCTTTACTGGTGACCATCGACCAGGAAGCCGGGTGCCCACCGGCGCGAAAGAAAAGATAGATGCTCCCGTCGGCCATTCGCATCGACTGCGGATAAGTGGCCCGTTTAGTCGGGCAAGGCGCCTCGGTCCAGCTTGTGATGTCGTACGGTTTGCGCGATCGGACATGCTTCATCGCCTTACCGTGGCATCCGAAGAACACGTGAAGACACCCCGCCGAGTCGATGCAGATCGACGGATTACCGTGCGTATCCCGACCCAGACCAAACTCAGAGGCCCGGACGGGAGCGGACCATCGCTTTGCCTTGATGTCGTAAGCGGCGACGACGGGCCGGCCTTGACCGTCCTGGTGAGCGGTGAAAACGGTGTTGTTCTCGACGACGGCATGAGGCGCTATGTAGTTGTTGTAGAACGTTTTATATGGCTTACCGTTCCTCTGCAACGAAGCGAAGGCCTTCTTTATCCCAGGAGCCGCACCGGGGCTCGGTTCGGCCGCAACGCAGAAGGACGTCGAAAAGAACGAAACACAGAGAAAGACAATTACGAACGCCAATTTTGCTAAGTACCGCACAATGAACACCCTTTCGATCCTACTTGCGTTTCCACGTATCGGTCCTGAACGGATAGGCCGGCAGACCGGCTCGGTTCACCAGGTTGACCTTCGGGAAGCCGGCGAACGCATAGCGCACGGCGATCGGATCGGCCAGGCCATCGGCGCTTACCACGACAGTTTGGCCTTTGATCTCGGCGACGGCTTTGACCCATTTCTGATCCTTGCCGGCAAGCCAGAATTGCCTGGGAGCCTTGCCGTCTTTTGTCTTCAATCCTTCGGCATTGTCGAACGATACTGTCACAGCAGAACCGCTGATCGCAATTGACTTGAATCGAGGACCCTCGGCGATGACTTTCCGGCCGTTAACATCTCTCGCCGCAAGCAGCGCCAGACGTTTGCCGATCGGAGCCTTGTCTCTGGGATGAATGTTCTTCACGTCGCCGAGATCTATCGTATTGGCCACGCCGGCGCCCGGCAGCTCGAGCACCTTCATCTGGGCCTCTCTGAACCAGGCCCAGGACAGGTTGTCGGGATATTCGACGTCCCTGTTGGCTCCGCCGACCCGCCCGAATCCCGGCAACATGACCGCCAGGAAATGCAGATCGTCACGGGACCACTGCTTGCGAAGGCGTTTGACCCACGCCGGGAGGCTCTTTGCGTACAATTCGGGCTTTGACGCGTTGGCTTCGCCCTGGTACCAGACCAGCCCTCGTGTCGCGGTCGGGGCAAGCGGATGCATCATCGCGTTGTACAGTATGTTCGGGCGCGTGCGAAGGTAGATATTGTCCCGCCTGGCCCAACAGTGAGGGGCGCCCCTGGGGTGTTTCCTGGCGTCGTCCAGGAGCTTAGCCACGCGCGCCTTGTCTTTGGTTTCGAACCCTTCCATGATCTTCGCGAAGTGCGGCAGTTGCTT
This sequence comes from uncultured Planctomycetaceae bacterium, assembly GCA_964392945.1. Classification (GTDB taxonomy): domain Bacteria; phylum Planctomycetota; class Phycisphaerae; order SM23-33; family SM23-33; genus BS750m-G57. The sequence goes on from CAYMSH010000296.1 coordinate 3,741, forward strand.
TGTCATATCCAGCGGCATCCAGCCTTCGATGCTCGAACTGCCCCAGCACGTCTGGATCACCGCTACCGGGACCTGCAGTATTTCGTGCAGGTAGTAGCTGAATCCGAACGCAACGGCGCTGCCGGCCGGCTGGATCGACCACTTGCCCAGACAGTTATCCATCGGCTTGAAAGATACGAACGTCGTAACCGCGAAGTGGCGGATCGGCTTTTTCTGCGCGGCGCCCAGCAGTTTCTCCAGTTCCGGCACGCTGCGGCGTCCCATCTGCATATTCGACTGCCCCGAGCATATCCAGACCTCGCCAACCAGCACATCGTTGAAGGCGATCTTGTTCTTGCCGCTGACAGTCAGAACGGCGCCCTTGCCGGAAGCCTTGAGCGGATCGAGTTTGATCATCCACTTGCCGTCTTTGTCAGCCGTCGCCGATTTGCTCTGGCCGGCGAACTGCACAGTGACCTTCTCCCCCGCCGCCGCTCTGCCCCATACTGGAACATCCATCTGCCGCTGCAGCACCATGCCGTCACCGAACATCGACGACGGCGCGACATCGGCCTGCAGTGCGGAACCTGCGCCCAGTACGAGAAGGACTATTGCGGTGCGAATTCTCATCGGATGCTCCTGTTGAAAAACAAAACTCACGACCGGGAAACTACTTCCCCGCAGGCTATTTCTTCTCGCCTTCAAGGCGACGGGCCAGATTGGCTTTGGCTTGAGCCTTCAACTTCTTGATTTCCGCAGAGTTTTTCGTGCGGCCTTCGGGATCGCTGTGCTTGACTTCCGGGGTGAAGTCCAGCTTGTCGGTGCGGAAGTTATGCAGCGGCTGCCACGGCTTGCCTTCGACCTTCAGGTTGCCCATCGGCGAACGGGCCCAGGCGTATCGAACCGACACCGGCTCTTTTACCAGCGGGCTGGAAACGAGTATCTGCTTGTTCCGTTGGTTTCGATCTTTCGACTTCTTGGCCACGGCGTCGGCGAGATAGTAGTCGCCCGACTTGTCGGCGATCGAAAAGCCTTCGATTTCCGAACCCATATCGTCAGGGAACACCGCCTTGTCGAAGGTCAGCAGCATCTTGTCGCCCTCGACGACGGCCGACAGCAACTTGGCCGATTCCCACGAGATATCTTCCTTCCCGTAGACCATCTTGAGCGCCCAGCGTGCGGTCCGCAGGCCGAGTTCCTTCTTCTTCTTGGTGTGCAGTTGGGGGATCTTCTGATCGTAAGACGGAATAAACGCGGCGTTTTCCTGGTTCTTGGCGTCGGCCAGACCAAGTCGCTGAGCTTCGCGAATATAAGCGGCCGTCGAGAGACCCTGCTCTTCGAAGTTCAGGCGAGTCTGGGCCCGTCCGCCGGCGCAGAAGCCGATCACGGCCACCGGCAGTTTGGGATTGCCGAAATCCTCACGCCAGCCATCGACCATAAGCTTCATCAGGATACGATAGAACTTCGGTTTGCAGCTGGTGTTCATCATCGCGTTGTTGAACCCCTGGTGAAACGCAACGCCCTTGATGTTCAGGCCCTTGAAAACGCCGAACATGCCGTTGTAGCACGACGCCGCATCGCTGGGGGATCGCCCCGGCACGTTCCAGGAACGCAGATTCGCGCGTGTGGGCTTCGGCGGCAGCTTATCGGCGGCGACACCCTTCTTGCGCTGATCGGCTACGGTCTTGGCCCATTTCTCCAGCGGCTTCTTGAGAGCTGCGTCCCAGTCAAACTCGGCGTGGCGCTTCTCGACCCACTTCAAATACTCAGCCGCCTCGGGGTGCTCCTTGAACTTGTGACGCGGAACAAGACTCTCCAGGGACGCCCCGCCGCGTGAGTTGTCGATAATGCCGATCGGAATCTGCAGGCTGCGCTGGATTCGTGAGCCGAAGAAGAAACCGATCGCTCCCATATCCATAGCAGTCTCCGGAGTGATCACTTTCCAATTCTTGTCGGGATCTTTCCCGTTGAGATCCTTGTCCTCCAGATCCGTTTCTACATGCTCTGATTCGGCATACGAGTTGATCCGGACCTGCCGCATCAGAGGTAAATGGGCCATCGACGCCTCGAAAGGAGCCTGGTAGACGGCCTTGAGGGCGAACGCCATATTGCTCTGGCCGTTCATGACCCAGATGTCGCCGATGAGGATGTTGTCCATCTTGATGGTCTGATCGCCGGCCTGGACTGTGATCCTCTGGCCTTTAACGTTGGCGTCTTGAGCCTTGAAGACAACTTCCCATCGCCCCTTGTCGCCGCTCGCCTTGCCGGTAGCGGTCAGTTTGCCGAAGGAGACCTTCACGTCCGTCCCGTCTGGGGCCCAGCCCCAGATCGCGATCGGTTTGTCGCGTTGCAGCACCATGTTGCTGCGGAAAATGCCGTGCACTTTCAGTTTCGGCGCCGCGGCCAGCGTTTGTGAGTTGATCAGCAGCAGCGAGACGGCGACCCATGCGATATTGAATTTCTTGTTCATCATTGACCCTTTCGGTCTCAGCGCCTGGACGCTGTCTGGAATGCTTCGATGTTTTCTGTCGATACGCCGGGGGGCATTCCCCCGCCGCATGACAGGATGATTCGCGAGTGGTCGTCGATTGAGGCCAGAGCTTCGGCGACAGAGGCCTCCACGTCAGCGGGCGTGCCGGCGGCCAGGACGTCTCGCGGCGGGATGTTGCCCAGCAGAGTCACCTCGTCGCCTGTCAGCTCTCTCATTTTCGCCAGCCCGTGCTCGAACCCGAAGTTAAACAGATTCACGCCTATTTCCGCCAGGTGCGGCGCGCAGACCATCCCGGGCGCGTCGTTGTGGAAGAACCTGACTGAGACGTCGGCGGCCTGGTAGATTCGCGCGAGATACGGCTTGGCGAACTCCTGGAAGCATTCGTCGTTGATAAAACCGACGATGTCGTCGAGCACGAAAACCCCGTCGATCGTGGGAAAAGTCTCTATCTGGAGTTGTATCCACTTGACGGTGTAGTCTGTGATAATCTCCAGCAGTCGCGAGATCTCTTCGGGGTTGGTGTACAGACCGGTGAAGAACTCGGTGTTGCCCATCAGGAACGTTGCGAGATTCAGCGGCCCGCGCGACACGGCGAATCGGATCTCGTGTCCTTCAGCCTGGACTTGCGGTTGGCAGTTTCGCAGGCGGTTGAGAACGAACGGCGCCAGTCCATCGGTGCGCGGATCGGGGGTCTTTAAGTCCTTGATCTGGGCCAGATCGCTTATGATCGTCTCGGCGAACGGCAGATCGTTTTCCTGCCAGAGGCACTTGGACCCGAACGCCGACGGTTCGGTGCACATGCCGTATTCCGACCAGAAACCGGGAAGGAACATTATGTCCGGGAAGGTCCGGATCGACTTGAGGTTCGCCTCGAGCCAGCGGGCCTCGCCGGAGTAGTAGTCCATGATCGACATCCCGGCCCAGTTCGGCAGCCAGGGACTGTCGATAATGAAGCCGATCGGGATCGGGTCAAGTTTCTCGCCATTCAGCACGGACAGGAGTGTCCGCCATTGCTTTTCGGTCATCGTCTATTCCTTGTCTTAACCGCTTGCGGTGTCGCCCGCCGTTCGTAGTTATAGCTCGCTATTTGCCGGTATCCGGTCTTTGCCACGGTACGCGTTTAGCAGCCTTCATGTGCGACTCAAGCGCGGCAACCATTTCTTTGAATCGTTTGGGTTCCTGTTTCGCCAGGTTTGTCTTTTCGTAGGGATCCTTCTTTATGTTGTACAGTTCGAACGGCGTGCCAGGCCTGTCGCGAAGCACTTTCCAGTCGCCGTGACGCATCGCCTCTTTCGTCCCGCGCTGCAGCCACATGTGGAAGACCGGATGCTCGAACTGTTCCTGGGTCCCTTCCAGCAGCAACTTCTTGAACGATCGCCCGTCAATTTCATGCTTGATCGGAACGCCGCAGATATCCGCGAGCGTCGGGATTATGTCCATCGTTAGTGCGACAAAGTCGGTCTGCTGGCCGGCTTTGATGCGCCCGGGCCAGCGAGCACACGTGCAGACCTTTATGCCGCCTTCGTATACGTGAGTCTTGTCGGATCGCAGCGGCCCGTTGCTGGCCCCGTAGTGCAGCTTTCCGCCGTTGTCCGATGTGAATATAACAATCGTATTGTCGCTTTGCTTGAGATCGTCGAGGGCCTTTAACACCTTGCCGATGCCATCGTCGAGATGCTCGATCAGTGCGACGATCCCGGCTCGCTTCTTAGTCATCCCCTTCTCGCGAGCCTTGACCTTTTCGAGCCAATCCTTCGGCGGGTGGATCGGCGAATGCGGCGCGTTGTACGACAGGAACTGGAACCAGGGTTGCTTTGACTTGGCGCGTTGCTTCAGCGAGTCGATCGACCATTGTGTGAACAGATCGGTAGCGTGCCCGACGGGCTTGATCTTCTCCTCGTTCTTGCGCATGTAGTTCTGGCCGTATCGATTATGCTTCCAGTAGTCGTTCATCATGTCGGCAAGCCAGCCATGGAATTCATTGAAGCCGCGCTGGTTGGGGCGATTGGGTTTGGCCAGGCCCAGATG
>CAYMSH010000297.1:0-8237 GCA_964392945.1 uncultured Planctomycetaceae bacterium
CAGCACACAGGCGCTGGGAGAAGCCGTCTGCATGATCCGACGCGGAGAGGCCGACGCGATAATCTCCGGCGGCGCACACAGCATGATCCACCCGCTCGGCGTGATGGGCTTCAATCGCCTTACCGCCCTGTCGGTGCGTAATGACGATTTCGAGACGGCCTCCAGACCGTTCGACGCCACGCGAGACGGATTCGTGCTCGGAGAAGGCGCCAGCATCCTGATCCTTGAAGACTACGACAAAGTCGTCCAGCGCGGGGCCGAAGACTGCATTCTCGCCGAAGTCATGGGCTACGGTTCATCGGCCGACGCGTTCCGCATAACCGACCAGGACCCGCTTGGCGACGGAGCGGCCGCCTCGATGCGAGCCGCACTGATCGACGCGGAAATGGAAGCGTCGCAGATAGACTACATTTCGGCGCACGGGACCGGGACCAAGCAGAACGACCAGGTCGAGACCCTGGCGATGAAGCAGATATTCGGCGACGAGACGACTACGCCGGTATCCAGCGCCAAGAGCATGCTGGGGCACCTGATCGCGGCCGCCGGAGCTACAGAACTGATCACGTGCATCAAAGCGATGCAGGACCAGATCCTTCCGCCTACGGCGAATCTCAACACCCCGGACCCCGACTGCAACCTGGACTACATACCCAACACGCCGAGAAAAGCCGCGGTCCACACGTGCATGTCCAACTCAATGGGCTTCGGCGGACAGAACAATACGATTATCATAACTGCGCCCAGGTGACCACTGGCCAGTTATTCCAAACGGGTGCTTCTGTAGGGTTTCTCCACCAGATAGAGTTCAACTCGCGTGCGTATCGCTATCGCAAGTTCGATTTGCCCCTCGTCCAGCGCGATCTTCTCGGCCCTTAGAGCGATATTGACAGCATCCAGGAATCCGCCGGTTTCGGCGGACGCCGCGGCGAAGACGTCTTGAAGTTGCGGCATCGCCGCTCTTGCATATTTGCGGGCTCGCTCGTTACGAGCCAGCTTGATCTGCAACGTCGCCAGCGATATCGCTCGGGAAATCAACGATATCGCCTCTTTGCCGTTTCGGAATTCCTCGTGCGGATGGGTGGCGCGTATCCACGCCAGTTCTTTCAACGCCGGCACATTCGCCGCATGCGACGGAGCCAGAGAAGCGATAGAAAGTTTGTACTGCTCTATGGCCCGTGCGGTATCGCCCTTGGCGAGCATCGAGCGGGCCAAATCGTGATAGCGCCGGGCCTCTTTCAGATTGCTCTTGACTCCCGAGGCCTGCGCCGGCCGGGTCGTCGGGTTCTTGTCGACTCCCGTCGTCCATCCGGACACTTCCCTCATCGGCGTGAAGTCAGCTTCTTTCTGATCGCGCGACCTGACGACTCCGGCCAGCACGCGTGGATCAATACTGACCGGTTTGGTGATCAATTCCGGAGCATTGAAATTTTCGATGAATGAATTGTAGAACTCCGGGTCTCGTTGCGGCAGCAGAATTGGTTTGCGGGCCTTGCCGTCCGGGTCGATGTAGCTGAAGTAGACTCGGCCTAGTAGTCCGTCGATGCGTTTGCTGGCGAAGGCGATCCACCTGCCGTTGGTCGACCAGCAGTGCCATGAATCGCTCGCATCACTATTGACGCTAAGGCGCCAGTATCGCCTGGTTTCGATGTCCATCATGTACAAATCGCTGCTCTTCATGAACACGGGAAACGAACCGTGTTGAGCCATGCAGAACAGCAGAAAGCGTCCGTCAGGGGATATTCTCGGTTCATTGATGCTCAAGCCGGTGTCCGCCGAGGAGAGCACCATCTGTCGTTCGCCGCACTGTCCGGTTTTCAAATCGTAACTGACCCGCACTAGATCGTAGCGGAATTTCTTATACTCAGGCGGAACGCCGGAGCGATCGGCCCAGGTTTTCTCTGCGCTGCAGAAGTAGAGATATTTCCCGTCGGGTGACCATGTAGGAAAGGTTTCTAACCGCTCGGGATGAGCTATTTCGGCATTGGCTGACACTGTGTTTGAGTTGACCGTGTAGAGACATACGTCGGAACTGCGGTCCAGCACGCCGCGTGAGTTTCCTGTTGAGTGGTGGAACTGTATCACGTCGATGGCGGCGAATGCGGCGACCAGTCCGCTGGGATGCCACGCTGTGTACGAAGCCGGTCGCGAATTGAAGCTCGTGCGAGTGTTGATCTTCTCGGCCTTGTCGCCTTTGGCCAGTATCATGGCGACCGCGCCGGGCCCTCGAACGTGCAGGCTCATCGTCTCGGGCCTGTTGTTTACGAACGTATGGCAATTAACGCAACGTTTTGATTTCAGATCGCTCAGCAGCACCGGCGACTCGCGGTAAGAAGTCACGTCGCGTTGATACGTTCCCATGTTCGTGTAGATTGTATGCACTGGTTTGATGCGCCGATAGACCAGGTGCGAGTCTACACCTTCAAGGGCGATGCTGTTTTCGATCGTCTTGAATCGCCGCCATGAACCTTTGGCGTCCTTGGCGTAAATGTCAAAAAAGAGCTCTTTGCCGCGATTCAGTTCGAGCAGCAGCTTCCACTTGTCTATGGGAATCACAACACCGCCGGACCGGCTGGAGACGACAAATCGCTCGCCCCGATCACTGGAGACCGCAACGCGATATTCCTCACCCGGCTCCTTTACCACAAAGTTCAGCGGCGCTATGTTGGGCGGGAGCGTGCATCCGGTGTAGTCCGGCTCGATTGCAGGGAGGCGATCTACGTTGGCGTAATCGTGCGGTTCATCCTCCGGCGACGCCTCCAGCCAATAGCACAACGCCGCTACGGCCAGGACCGCAAGCGAAACGATAATGCCGAACAAGCGTCGCCGGTTCATCTTGCACCTCCCGATTCTGCGTCGAGCAGGTAGCGGCAGTAGCTATCGGGAAACTCCTCGGACAGCACCTTGGCCAGCGCCTCTTTATCGCCTTTGCATTGTCTCACCCTGGCCATAATTTCGCTGACTTTCCTGCGAGTGCTCGTACTTATGATCGGGCCGCCGAATCTTACCCTTCGCCGAAGTCTGTAGTGGGTGTACATCAGAATCGCTTCGCCATAGTGCCCCGGAGCAGCCGAATAGCCGAAATCCTCCATCCGTTTGGCGGTGCAGGCTATCTTGCCGGGCTGTTTGGTCAGCAGGTAGTAGGCCATCAAATACTCGAAGGCCATGCGATTATTGCGGTTCCTGACCAAGAGCGATAGAAAAATCGCCTCTTTCGGATTCACAACATCAGAGGCCACACTATACGACTTCGGCGATGTGATTATCCTGTCGTGCAGCGGCATGATGGAGCGAAGGCGGCGGATATCCTCGTCGGACGCCATCTGCGGATCGTCTTCGAGGCGCCGCAATGTGTCGGCAGCCCATTGTCCTGCGACGATGTCTCTGCTCAGTATCGTAAGGAACACTCGAGCCGCCGCGGGCTGGCCCTTTACCATGTACACAATCGCCAACCTGCCGAGCGTCTCCGGACGCGGACCGTTGATTTCCAGATCTTCCAGTGCGGCGTGCTCGGCTTCGTTGACGCGTCCCAGGCGAAGCAGGAGATCGCAGGCGCCCTTGTACGAAACGGCCCGCGAGCCGAGTTCCATCAGCACCGAGGGATGCTGTTTGTACGAGAACATCCTGTCGCCCATTTGCCCGGTCTCGAATAACGCTCGATTCACATCGAGCATCACCGAGGGCGGATACTCCTCATTGTCGTTCACGGCGACTTCATCCAGCAGTTCGGGCCATCGTTCCATTCGCGCCAGATAGTTGGCCCGCAGCACCCTGTGGGCCTCAGTGTCGGCGGTGAACAACGCCACTGCAAGACTCGCAATCGCCACAACCGCAACACCGCAGACACCAGCGATCCCTTTCAGGCGAGAGATCCGCACGCCCCCTCCAAGCCGCGCAAACACGCGTCGAAACGGTAATGCCAGGGCAACCAGGAGGAAGAAAACATACAAACCCCACAAGACGATCACCCCCGCCGAACCGTCGAATGGCGAAAGACCGGAAACGCCGAAGTACGCTTCGTTGAGTCCGCACCCGAATACGCGCACGCCGCCAAGCGGAACCAACGCCGCAGACACCACATACAGCCCGCCAAGAGAATACCGCCGCCCGGCCAGCAGCTCGAACGAGGCGCATAGAACGGCAAACAGCATGTACGCCCCGCCGGCAACGTAATACAAACACGCCGAACCAATCGCAAAAACAACCAACCGCACGATCGCCCTGGCCGAACGGGCGACATAAAGGTAAACGCTCACACCCGCCAAAGCGGCTGTAATCGCAACGTAGTTGCAGAGAACCGCATCGTACCGATTATACGCTATCAGCAGCAGTAGCGGAGGAACGAACAAAAGCGGCCAGGCGTTCGGCCAGCCGCAAAGGCGAATAATCCCGCCTGTGAGTAAATACAGCACAAGCGCCAACGCCGTAAGAACCAGAGGTCCGAGGAAACTGTAGTAGTAATATTGGCAGAGCATTGCGGCGATATACTCCGACAACCCGCCGGGTTTGTCGACGAACTCATCGACAAACGCCTCCCCCTTCCGAAAAATCGGGAATTCAATCACCTTCCCAGAAGACAAAGTCAGCTTGTCGCCGTGATAGAGCAACTGCGGATTGACTCGGTGGCGAATGAAGAGGAAAAACAGCACGAAGAACAGGCATACGCCAATGCTCCCGAGGACCGGGAGGCGGGCAAAAACACTTCTACGTGCGTTATCTGTCATGTGTTACAAACTCAACAGTCGTTTCCTGATATTCCAAGATACGCAGACCCAGGATCATATGCGGGACCATCCTGACTTCAGGATAGATTCTATCCCATATCGGAATTATGTCAACGAGGTTTTAGGATGAGTGACTATTGGCGTGCTCATCAATATTCCTTCCTACACTTTGACGATATGAATCTATATAATGTTCCGCCGTGGCCCTCCGGACGCCAGACGTTCCGGAGCATTCGTTGTCATTTTATAGTTTTGTCATGTTCCTGGATATAATAGCTGCGACTGAACCTCCTTGGATAGTGCGCCACTGGGCTGCGCTGATTATCGTCATCACGTGTCTGTCGCTGTTGGGGTTCATGGCGATTGTCCTGGCCAAGTACGTTCGGATATGCCTGAACATATTCGTCGATACCCCCCCGCCGCTATCTATGGGGCCAGTCGATTTCACGCCGCTGCACGGCGACATGGTCAGGTTCCGCAGCTTCGACGGAACATCGCTGCGAGGCATGCACCTGCATCCCAAGAATCGAAGCGAATATAAGGGCACGATACTTTTCTGCCATGAATACGGTTCGGACATGTTCAGTTGCGCCAGATACGCGCGGCCGCTGATTGAAGCGGGATTCGACGTATTCACGTTCGACTACCGCGGCCACGGCGACAGCTCCAATCGCAGCAGGTACAAACCGCTGCAGTGGCCGTCTGACAAGGAGCAGCAGGACACCCTCGGCGCCCTGGCGTACGTGGAAGCGGCGCTGACGGCCGACGGAAAATCGCCGAACGTTGGAATCTTCGGCATATCGCGAGGAGCCGGTTCGGCCCTGCTGGCCGCCTGCAGCACGCCGAACGTCAAGGCGATCCTGTGCGACGGGGTCTTCTGCACCCAACTTACGATAATCGCGTTCATGAAACGCTGGGCTCGCATATTCGCCAGCGTCAAGCTCGTGTACGAGAACCATACCGAACGATTCTGGCAGTTCCTGTACTGGCTGCTGATCAGATTCGCCCAGCCGAAACTCGCCTGCCGCTATCCGTCTGTGCGAAAGGCGCTGATGGAGATGAGCAACTGTCCGATGATGTTCGTATACGGGCAGCGAGACAGCTACATCCGCGAAGACCAGACCCGGGCCCTGCACGCGATCGCCCCGGAACCGAAGTACCTCTGGATCGTCAAGGGCGCCAAGCACAACCAGGCGGCGATAATTGAGCCGAGACAGTACGCGGCCAGGTCGATCGCATTTTTCAGGAAGTATCTCGCCGAGGAAAACGTGGCCGAAGCGGAAATACTGGCCCCCGCAGCCGAAACAGAGGTAGCCTGAGAACGACATATCCGACAGGGAGTCGCCCCGATTGGGCGCAGATTGCCTTATCGGGTATACTTGCCCCTGCGACGAATCGAAACACCAATGAGCATCAAGAGAACAGTCTTGCGACCGATCGCCTATTTAGGCGGACTGCATGCCGACAGGCAGCGGCGAGCGTTCATCGATGCGCACAATAACACCGCCAGAGTCCAGCAGCAACTGCTGGACGACTTGACAGAAGCCCACGCGAACACCGAATTCGGAAAGGACCACGATCTGGGCTCAGTCAAGACGATCGAGGATTTCCGAAAGGCCGTCCCGATCCGAAACTACGAAGATTTGCGTCCTTATATGGACCGCGTCTTTAACGGATGCACCGAGGCCCTGATACCGCAGGGGGACGAACTGCTCATGTTCTCCCTGACCAGCGGGACCACTGGCAAGCCCAAACGCATACCCGTGACCCGACGGTTCGCCGACACGATGCGTCGCGGATCGAATGTCTGGGGAATATCGGCCCTTCGCGATCACCCGGCCGGCTGGCTGAGGGCGATCATGCGGATATCCTCTCCGATGTGCGAATACGCCAGCCCGACTGGAGTGCCGTGCGGAGCCATTAGCGGACTGCTGATGCAGAACCAGAAGAAAATCGTACGCAGGATGTACGTAACGCCGCAATCCGTGGCCTCGATTGAGGACCCGCAGGTCAAGTACTACACCATCTGCCGCTGCGGAGTCTCAAGAGATGTCTCAATGATAATCACCGCCAATCCGTCAAGTACGATCGCGATGATTGAGACCGGACAACTTCACGCCGAACAGCTCATCCGCGACGTGGCCGACGGAACGCTCACCCCGCCGGGAGACCTGCCGCGCCCAGTCGCAGACGCCCTGAAATTTAAGCCCAACAAGGGCCTGGCGAGAAAAATGCAGGCCGGAATCGATCGCGACGGACGACTCCTGCCGACGCATTTCTGGAGCCCGTCGCTCCTGGCCAACTGGACCGGCGGAACGCTGCAGCTATATCTCAAACGCCTGGGCGAACTGTTCGGCGACGTTCCGGTGCGCGATGTAGGCCTCATGGCCAGCGAAGGACGCTTCTCGCTTCCACTGGCCTCGGGCTCGCCAGGCGGAGTCGCCGAGATCATGGGCAATTTCTTCGAGTTCATACCCGCCGACCAGAAAGGCTCAGACAAACCCGACACGCTGGGCGCACACGAGCTTGAAACAGGAGCCGAATACTTCCTGATTGCGACAAACTGGGCCGGACTGTGGCGATACGATCTGGACGATCGCATAAGAGTCACCGGGCGACTGGGAGACAGCCCGGTATTCGAATTCCTTTCCCGCGGCCTGCATACGGCCAGCATCACCGGCGAGAAGATCACCGAACACCAGGTCGTAGAGGCCATGCGAATCGCCTCGCACGAACTCCGACTGCACGTGGACACTTTTGTGCTGCAGGGTCATTTCGACAGCGTCCCGTACTACGAGCTTCAGATCGAGTCCGGCGGCGACATTGACAGGCTCGGCGGGCTCATGGATTCGGCGCTGGCCGAGTTGAACATCGAATACGGCGCGAAACGCAAGTCAGGACGCCTGGGCCCGATCCGCACCGCCCTGCTGGAACCGGGAACACTAAGACGCCGAGAGCAGGAGAAGATCGCAGCTCGCCGCGGTAGGAACGAACAGTACAAGCACCAGTACCTCCTGACCGAAATAGTCGAAAACGGATAATCACCCGCCGACCGAACCCTCGCCGCATCTCACATCCGTCGCCGCCGAAGTTTCAGGAGGAATGGGAAGCCCGCGGCCATCAGGATTAGTGTCGCCGGTTCGGGTGTTGATACCGAAAATTCAGGCATTGGCGATCCCGGCGTTGTGCCGGAGCCGAAATAGCTTCGCAGGATTATGAAGTCCGCCAGGTCCACTACGCCGTCTGCGTTGAAGTCGGCCGACTCATCGCTCGGCTCCGCGCCGAACTGGGCGATCAGGTTATCGCAGTCCAGGACGTCTATTATGTAGTCGCCGTTTGTGTCGCCGAGAGAGGCCGGAGTCAGCGGGTTAACCGTCAAGACGGTGTGCCCGGCCAACTCGCCCTGGGTCATGTACTCCAGCGTGTAATCCTCTGTCGGATCCGCACCGGTGATATCGACCCACATCCAGGCCGACTGGTCCCAATAGCGGATATCAGCGAACCCGTCGATCTGAC
>CAYMSH010000298.1:0-8209 GCA_964392945.1 uncultured Planctomycetaceae bacterium
TCAGCGAAGCCATGGACGCCGCGCTCAAACGCTTCTCAGTTTCATTCGGGTGGTGCATCAACGCCCCTTATCGGAAGATGCAAACTCACATAGCCATCTTGCGGAGACTACCTCCAACAATGCCAGACAAGACAAAACCAGAGCCCGCAGTCCATTCAGAGACATCCAGCCCCAACGCTCGTAGGCCCGTAAGAACAGGCCCCGACGAGTACGAGGTCTCGCCCGACGACCGGCTGTACGAGCCGCAGGTCCTGATATCGAAACTGATGACCGATCCCGATGCCGTCGAGGCCGCCTCGATGGGTTCGGGCAAGTTGGCCCACTCGCAGACCGGGCGGATTATCAAGGAACTAGGCCGCGATGAGCAGGCCGCGCTCATTGCCGCACTTGTCGCCCGCGTCGGACACCTCGATGCGCAGATGGAGATCGTAAGGGCCCGGGCGGAGAAGGGCAATCTGAAGCGGGGAATATACGGTGATAAGGACTACCCCGGCGCCATGAGGAGGCAGAGCCTTGCCTACGCCGCGTTGGGTGAGTTGCTTCGAAAGAAGGTGCTCCTGGAAGGGTCGACCGTGCTTGCGATGGCCCGGTGGATAGCGTCAAAGCAGCGCGTGGCGCCGGGCTACATGCCGCTGGCCGGAGTGGTAAAGGCGATTGAGACCAGCGCCGAGGGCGCCGATCCCCCGCCCGAGTTGCGCAAGGCCATCGCCGGAGTACTCAAGGCCATGCAGCCGGCGGATGATAACTATTTTGCGAAGGAGAATCGCAAGTACATCGAGCGGCTTGAGGGCGTTCTCGGCACGGCGCCTACGATCATGATCCAGCCGGGCGAGGCCTGGTCGGACCGGGCCCTGGCGGACATCCAGGCCATGAAGCCGGGCCCCCGGGCGGCGTGGTCGAATCTCGTCGAACACTGTCGCCGCGCCAGCGGGGGCAAGCCGTCGGCAAAGTGGCTCAAGACCGTCGCTCCACTGCTCAGGGCCGTCAAGCCGAAGGCGTTCGTCAAGCACGTCACCGCGTGGTTCCCGCTGGTGGACAAGCCCCGCACGGCGGTGATCGCGAACTGGTCCCAGTGGGAGCCTGACCCGAACCTGCGGATCATCGACCTGCACGCCGACATCCTCAAGGGCCTGGTCTGGTGTTGCGCTACGTACGAGGACAAGGCGTTGGCCCGTATGCTGACGGACCTGGCGGTCAGCACGTACCGAAAGGTGCCCGGCCTCGGGCCGAGGGCAGTGAAAATCGGCAATGCGTGCGTGTATGCCCTCGGCGCAACGCCGGGAATGGACTCTGTTGGGCAGTTGGCGCTGCTGAAGGTCAAGGTCAAGTTCCGCCCGGCCCAGAAAGGCATCGAAAAGGGCCTTACCATGGCCGCCGAGCGGGAGGGCGTGCCGCGCGACGAACTGGAAGAGATGGCCGTTCCGGCCTACGGGCTGACCGAGGTCGGCCGACTGGTCGAGCCGATGGGCGAGTTCATCGCACAACTGACGGTAACAGGCACAAGCAGCACGGAACTGCTCTGGATCAAGGGCGACGGCAAGACGCAGAAGTCCGTCCCGGCGGCTGTCAAAAACGACCACGCCGAAGAACTGAAGGACCTCAAGGCCGTCGCGAAGGACATCCAGAAAATGATCCCCGCCCAGCGCGAGCGGATCGACGGGCTGTTCCTCCATCGCAAGAGCTGGCCCCTGGCGACGTGGCGGGAAAGATACCTCGACCACCCGCTGGTGGGCACGCTGGGCAGGCGGATGATCTGGCGATTCAGGACGGGCAAAAGGACGGTTGACGGCGTCTTCCTCGACGGCGAACTGGTGGGCGGCGACGACCGCCCACTGGCGGGCCTCGGCGAGAAGACGACGGTGGAGTTGTGGCACCCGATAGGCAGGCCCGTTGACGAGATTCTCGCATGGCGAGCCTGGCTGGACCGTCACGAGGTGTCCCAGCCGTTCAAGCAGGCCCACCGCGAGGTCTACCTGCTAACCGACGCCGAACGCCAGACGAGTATCTACTCCAACCGTTACGCCGCCCACATCGTCAGGCAGCATCAGTTCAACGCCCTGTGCGGCGTTCGCGGGTGGCGTAACACGCTGAAGCTGCTCGTCGACGACGAGTTTCCGCCGGCCTGGATCAACCTGCCGGCCTGGGGCCTGCGGGCCGAGTTCTGGACCGACGGCGCAGGCGACGACTACGGCGTGGATACCAACGAGACGGGCACGTTTTACTACCTGGCCACAGACCAGGTGCGATTCTACCACGCCGATGCGGAGATGCATGCCGCCCATGCCTACGGCGGGCGATTCGGCAATGCGGGCAATGCGGGCAATGCGGGCGATGCGGGCGATCCGCTGGCCCTGGCGGACATCGATCCGCTGGTGTTCTCGGAGGTCATGCGCGACGCGGACTTGTTCGTGGGCGTGGCGAGCGTGGGCAATGACCCAACGTGGTCCGACGGCGGGCCAGAGGGTCGATACCAGGACTACTGGCGGAGCTATTCGTTCGGCGATTTGTCCGGATCGGCCCAGATGCGAAAAGAGGTCCTCCAGGGCCTCGTGCCGCGCCTTGCCATCGCCGATCGCTGCTCCTTCGACGACAAGTTCCTCGTGGTCCGCGGTGATATCCGGACATACAAGATCCACCTGGGCAGCGGGAATATCCTGATGGATCCCAACGACCAGTACCTCTGTATCGTGCCCGGCCGGAGCACGACGGGCAAACGCGGAGAAGGACTCTTCCTGCCCTTCGAGGGCGACCGCACACTATCTATCATCCTCAGCAAAGCGCTGATGCTCGCCGAGGACAAAAAGATCAAGGACTCGTCGATCAGAAGCCAGATCGGCGGATAGAGCAGCGAGGCAAGGCTCGCAAGAGTCACCCACCCGCAACCGACATTAAAAAGGGACCACCATGGCCACGACACTGATGATTCGCGACGAAACTACCGGCGGGGAGACATTGCACGAATTGGCCGTCGAACTGATCACCGAACGGATTACCATTCGTGAGCTGATCCGTAGCCGCGTCTTCCAGGAAGTGAAAGACTACAACCGCAAGAAGCCCGATTTTTTCCGAGGCCTGATCCAGCCGACCGATGCCGAGCAGGCCCTGAACGGCTACAAGGTCGGCCGAAAGAAGCACATCGACTGGCAGAAGCAGTTCGACGCCGCCGTGGCGGCGTTTGAGGGCAATAGGGTTGTCATCCTCATCGACGACAAACAGGCTACCGACCTCGAAGAAGAGATCACCGTCATGCCCGAGACGCAAGTGTCGTTTCTGAAACTTGTCCCGCTTGTGGGAGGGTGAAAACGTTCTGAGACGAGAATCATCTGTTCCATACACTGACCTATTCGCCCTTTACCCCTTTTAGTAACAGTCTTTGCGCAATATCGACAGCTACGCTGCAATGGTGCCGCATCGCGACAGCAAAGCAAATGCCGCCCGCGATCACGTGAAATCAGATTTCCTGTCGGCTAACCGAACTAAACAGGTATAATGCTCGGCTATTGCCAGAGAAGGCATGGCCCTTTTCGCACAACCTCTTTTTGGAAGCACAACAAAATGGCGCAAACCAGCATGATCTACACAAAAGTTGATGAAGCCCCCGCATTGGCGAGCCATGCTCTGCTGCCGGGCGTCAAAGCATTCGCCGCGACGTGCGGCATCGACGTTACGACCAGGGACATCTCCCTTGCAGGGCGAATCATCGCCAACTTCCCCGAGAACCTGAGCGACGAGCAGAAGATCAACGACGACCTGACCTGGCTTGGCGAACTGGCGAAAACCCCGGAAGCAAACATCATCAAACTGCCCAACATAAGCGCCTCGATCCCCCAACTCCAGGAAGCCATAAAGGAACTCAACGCCAAGGGGTACGACATCCCGGCCTACCCCGAAGAACCCAAGAGCGACGAAGAGTTGGACCTGGTCAGGCGATTCGCCAAGGTGCTCGGCTCGGCTGTCAATCCGGTCCTGCGCGAAGGCAACAGCGATCGACGCGCAGCGGAATCTGTCAAGAAGTTCGGCAGGAAATACCCGCACAAGATGATGAAGCCCTGGCCTGAATCGGGCTCCAAGGCGCGAATTGCGCACATGACGGAACACGACTTCTTCGGCTCGGAGAAATCCGTCACGTTCGCCGACGCCGGAGAGGTCCGCATCGAGTTCATCGCCGACGACGGCCAAACGACACTGCTCAAAGAAGCGTTCCCGATCGAAAAAGACGAGATAATCGACGCGGCCGTTATGAACGTAAGATCGCTCCGGAACTACTACGCCAGGGAAATCGCACAGTGCAAATCCGACGGCGCACTGCTGAGCCTCCACCTGAAAGCCACTATGATGAAGGTCTCCGACCCGATCCTGTTTGGCCATTGCGTCTCGGTCTTCTTCCAGGACGTGATGGACAAATACGCCGAGGAACTGGCGTCTGTCGGCGTGAATGTGAATCACGGCTTGAGCGATATCCTCGACAAGATCCGGAAGCTCGACGACGCCAAACAGGCCGAGATCAAGGGCGCGATCGAGCAGGTCATCGCCAACCAGCCGGCCCTGGCGATGGTTAATTCCGACACCACTAACCTTCACATGCCCAACAAGGTCATCATCGACGCATCGGTTCCCAACATCGTTCGCGACGGCGGGAAGATGTGGGACAAGGACGATCAGTTGCGGGACACCGTTGCTCTGATCCCCGACCGCAGCTACGCGACGATGTACCAGCGAATCATCGAAGATTGCCAGGAACACGGCCAGTTCGACCCGGCTACGATGGGCAGTGTCTCCAACGTGGGCCTGATGGCCAAGAAGGCCGAAGAGTACGGTTCGCACGACAAGACCTTTGAAGCCCCAGGCGCCGGCCAGATCGCCGTCATCGATCAGAATGGCGACAAAGTGATCGTCCAGCCCGTTGAAACCGGCGACGTTTTCCGCATGTGCCAGACCAAGGACATCGCCGTGTCCAACTGGGTTCAACTGGCGGTCACGCGCGCCAGGGCGACCGGTGACACGACGATCTTCTGGCTTGACGCATCACGCGGCCACGATGCCGAAATCATCAAGAAGGTTGAGCAGTATCTGCCGGAGCACGACACATCGGGCCTGGACATTCAGATTCTGGCCCCGCAGGACGCGATGGGCGCCACGTGCGGGCTGGTCCGCCAGGGCAAGGACGTCATCAGCGTCACGGGCAACGTGCTGCGCGACTACCTGACCGACTTGTTCCCGATTCTGTCGCTGGGCACGAGCGCTCGGATGTTGTCGGTCGTCCCGTTGATCAACGGCGGCGGGCTGTACGAGACCGGAGCCGGCGGCAGCGCTCCCAAGCACGTCGAGCAGTTCCTTGGCGAGGGCCACCTGCGATGGGATTCCCTCGGCGAGTACTGTGCGCTCGTGCCGGCGTTCGAGCAGATCGCAACCCACGACGGAAACGCCCAGGCCCAGGTGCTCGCCGACGCACTGAACGCCGCGATCAGCAACTACCTGGAAAATGGAAAATCGCCGTCGCGCAAGGTCAACGAACTCGACAACCGCGGCAGCAGTTTCTACCTGACGATGTACTGGGCTCAGGCGATGAGTCAGCAGACCGCCGACGCGGCGCTGGCCGGCCGGTTCGCACCGATCGCCCAGGCGCTGGTCGCCCAGGAGACCGTAATCAATGAGCAGTTGCTGGCCGCCCAGGGCGCCCCCGTAGACATCGGCGGATACTACCTGCCCGACGCGGCGGGGACAGAAGCATCGATGCGCCCCAGCCCCGCGTTAAATGAGATCGTAGATGGAATATAGCAAGATGTGAAATCGATGAAAGGACCGCCGTCTTTGCGGACTAACCGATTAACATGACCGCCCCACCAACGCCCCAATTTGACGCACGAGAGAGTTTCCACGTGGCCGAGGCCGTGCTGGCTGTCGTGCGCCAGTCGCGCGGGTCATTCACCGACAACGACGCGGTCTGGGACGCCTTTATCGAGTGGCGAGGGCCGCAGGAACGCGAATACCTCAGCACGATTCGCGCTGGCGGAACGTACGTTTTCTACGCGGTGCTGCAGGACCTGTATCGGTTCGCCGAGGAGACCTGCGGACAGGGCGCGACTCTGGCTGTCGGGCGCCAACTAGCAGAAGCGCTGCTGGAGAAGCACCTTCCCGATTTCCTCCAGAGCACCCTCGGCGACGCCGGGGGTTTTCGCTCGCAGATCATGTGGCTTTTCAGCCAACTGGTCTCCGGCACGTGTGGCGACATCTACAATCTCCAGGTGGAGTCCGACTCCGGCGACAACGCGATGTCGCTGCTGCTTACCTACGGTTCCGAAGACCAGATGGTCGATCACCTCACACGCAGCGGCCACGATCCCGTCGCGGCGTTTGCAAACAGCTTCGGCGTGTTCCACGGAGCCGTCGGATCGCTGCTGGGGCGGATCGTGCACGATTTTTCGCCCGAGCAGTTCCGCACCGAGATCGGCCGGATGAGCGGGCGCAGCATAATCGAGTTCACACCGGACAATCGGTTCAACTACGAAGGCATTATCGATCTGCTGCTGGACTATGTTCACCGTCTGCGGCGTCGGCGCGACAGCGAGCCTGCAGCACCCGCCGATGAAACCGCCCTTCACGCCAGCGAAGCGATGCAGGCGACCTGGCGGGCGATCTGCAAAGCCGCCGCCTGCGAAGAGACCGTCCTGCTGTGCGGCGAGTCGGGGACCGGAAAGAGCTACCACGCCCGCATGCTCCACGAAATGGGCCAGCGCACCGACAAACCGTTCATCGAGGTCGGCCTGGTTTCGGACATCGGCAGCGACAACATGGTCCAGTCGAACCTGTTCGGCCACGTTCGCGGCGCGTTCACCGGCGCCGATGGCGAAAAAGAGGGCCTGTTCGCCCTGGCCGACGGGGGCACGATCCTGCTGGACGAGATCGGCGACGCATCGGCCGAGATCCAGGCCAAGCTGTTGCGGGTCATAGAGTCCAAGACGTTCCGGAAACTCGGCGGCGTCGAGGACATTTCCGTCGATGTGCGCATAGTGGCCGCGACGAACAGGGATCTCGACGCAATGGTCCGCCAGGGCGCCTTCCGCATGGACCTGTACTACCGCCTGAACGTAATACAGATCACCCTCCCCCCGCTGCGACAGCGACGACGGGACATACCCAGACTCGCCCAACTCCTGTTCGACAACATCTGCCGCCAGACCAACAAACACGGCAAGGGTCTCAGCGACGAAGCGTTCGAAGGGCTGTCCAAACACGACTGGCCCGGTAATATCAGGGAGCTTGACAACGCCCTGCGGCGCGCGATCGCATTCTCCGACGCCGCCGACATATCGCCCGCCGATCTGCCTATCACTACGGCGGATCAGCCTGCGAACCAAACCGCCGAAGCCGGCGGGACCGACGGCGACAACATAGTCGACAGCCGGGCTCTGGGCCGAGTACTGGCGTCATCCGGGCCGCAGGCCGAGGGGAAAACCTTCCTCTGGCCCGGACACATCGACTACGCGCGGCGGGCGTATCTAAAGGCGCTGATCGAGCACCACCAGGGCGATCTGCACGAGATCGCCAAACACTGGGACCGTTCGTCGGAGAACACCCTGCTGAAACTGATCCGCCAGTTCGAACTGGAAGACCAACTGCAAGCCGCTCGACGCGGCCGCAGCTAGGACCGGTGCTCAAACCTCATATTCTGCTCGCCTAAACGTCCGCATCGGATACAATCACTGGCAAGGCCCCGCTTTCCTTGTGTACATCGGGACGGGCACAATGCTGTCTGGGACACCGCGGCAGCCGCGAAGCGAAATCCCAGTTCGCCGGAATCAACGGATAAGTAAACCGCCGCACCAACTTGATCCAAAGGAGCACGCATATGATGCTGACACCGAAGAACCACTCGCGACGAACTTTTCTCAAGACAGTATCGCTGGGGGCGGGCGCCCTCGCGGCCGGGCAATTCGCATTCGGCCAAAAACCGGCGAAATCGTCCAAACCGAATGTGCTGTTCATAATGGCCGACGATCACACGTCACAGGCCGTCGGGGTTTACCAAAGCCGCCTGGCCAAACTCAACCCAACGCCCACTATCGACTCGCTGGCGAAGAACGGAATGCGATTCGATAACGTCTTCTGCAACAACTCGATCTGCACGCCGAGCCGGGCGAGCATAATCACCGGGCAATACTCCCAAACCAACGGAGTGCTGGACCTGGGCGGGAACATACCTTCCGAA
>CAYMSH010000299.1:0-8193 GCA_964392945.1 uncultured Planctomycetaceae bacterium
ACATCCTTGCTCCAGCCGCCCGGGCCGTGATATATCGCGTGGGCTTCCATGTCCCAGAACGGAGCGGTGCGGACCAGCGTCGTGAAGCTCTTGACGTCGGCGTGCTGGGAGGCTTCGAGTTGCGCCTTGCGGATGGCGCCGTTGCCCGACATGACCATCTTGCCGGTCTTCTTGTCCTTAGTCTCCTGGTACTTGCCTCTCAGGTCGCCGTCATGGCCCATCTGCCCGATTACGACTTTCATGTTCGGGGCGTTGAGCTCTTTCTTGACGTCCTTGATCAGCTTGACCAGGTTCTTGGCGTAATTGTTACGCGCCTCTTCCTGGAACATGTCATTAAAACCCTGGAACCATACGAAACCCTTGATCTCGTAGCCCTGGCCCTTGTAGCCCGGGAAAGCGGTCTTGATATTGGCCAGCGCCTCTTTTACTTCCTTGATCATGTTGCGGTAATCCTTACCGTACGCAGCCTTGTGCTCTTCAAAAGTCGCAGCTCCCCTGACTCTCATCTTGTTGGGGTCCTGGGGCTTCCGGGGCTTTCTGAGCTTCTTCTTCGAGCCGGCGGCTTTGGCTTTCTCGTATTCCGTCATTTGCTCCTTGTACCGTTCCAGTCTCTTGGGGTACTCGGCTACGGCCTTGGCCTTGTCGGCTTTCCGCTTGGCGACGACCCCGTCCCACTCGGCCTTGAGCTGGGCCTCGGTCGGCATCCCTGACGGCGGACGGTACCCGCGATGGATCGCCCTGCCGCCCCAGGCGGTCTTGATAATCAACACCTGCTCGTCGTACGCATTGCCCACTTCGTGGCCGAAGTTCACTTCCAGGCCGAACATACGTTTGGTCTTCAGGTAGTCGGCCGACAGGTTCCCGGTCCGGCCATGGTTCGACATCCAGACGTCTTTCCGCTCGGAGAAGTTGAACACGGGGTCCTTGGGATCTTTGGCGATTGACGCGTTGTAGATTTTGGTGAACGTCGCATAGTCGCCGTTCTTTACCAGATGCGTGTATCGAGTTTGATACTTCTTCTGGCTGATCTGCCAGGCAAGCGGCTTGAATCCGGCCTTTTCCTCCATATTCGACTGACCGGCCAGGACGTAGACCCTGACCTTCTTGTCAGACGAACCAGCCTTGTTGTCGGCCGCATAAAGAGGACAACTGGTGACAGCAGCCATCGCGATAACGATCAGATATTTGCACATACGCATAATTTCACTTTCCTTTTCGCTTTTCCAGAGGG
This sequence comes from uncultured Planctomycetaceae bacterium, assembly GCA_964392945.1. Lineage (GTDB taxonomy): Bacteria > Planctomycetota > Phycisphaerae > SM23-33 > SM23-33 > BS750m-G57. The sequence goes on from CAYMSH010000299.1 coordinate 1,232, forward strand.
AGGGATTGTTCTAACAAACTTCCACGTTTCGCAGCACCCCCATGTTAACACCTGCGCGGGGGGAGGACAATCATTTAGGGGCTGTCGCAGGTCTTGGGGGCTTCTTTGGGCTCTTGATTCCTCTGGGAAAGACGATTTCGGCCCAGATTGGTTTGTGGTCAGACAGCGGTTTTTTCAACTCTATGATGCCGCCGCTGGTTGCTTTGGCGCCGGATGACTTGTTGTAGAGGATGTGATCGATCACCCCGGCTTTCCTGGTCGGGGCCAGGGCGTTCCATGTGAAATGCTTGCTGACGTCAATTTTGCAGTCGTCCCAGATCAGCTTCATTCCGGCCTTCTCAATGACTTTCATCGCCGCGTCGCCGGCCTTGTTGTTGAAGTCTCCTACGACGATGATCCTGTCGGTTTTCTCCTTGGGCAGTATCTCGGTTGCGAGCCTGGCCGCGTGACATTCGCTCTTGTTGGATCCGCAGATGTGCAGGGAATAGAACGCTATCTTGACCCCGTCTATCACCGTCGCGGCCTTGACCGCAGAGGCCGGGTTCCAGCCGCGTTTGACCTTAATGACGTGCTCGCCGGTCATCGTAAGCGGGGTCCTGCTGAGGATCGTCTTGTACTTGTTCTTGTGATTGGCCGACGAGATCTTGCCGACGTGGAAGTGCTTCATGCCGAGAACCTTCCCGACACGCTCGGTCCAGTCGCCGTCGGGGGCTTCATTGAATCCGATTATGTCCAGCTTGTACGGCTTGAACATCTCGCCGATCTGCTCGGGAGTCGCGCTCTTGCTGAACTCCACATTGTAAGCAGCCACACGCACAGTAACCGGCCGGCCGCCCTTCTTCCCGGCCGCTCCCCGCGCATCGGGATGCAATCCAAGCCCGCACAAGGACACAAGAACAATCGATCCGTATCGCATAATGCTCATCTTAGTTTTCTCCGTAACTGCGTGGCCAACCTGTGAATTTGAACCCGCAGCGTCAGCGGAATTGTCACGCCTGCTACTTCGCGAGGTTCACTTTGTTCGGTCCGGCGTTGTAATTGCCCTGTATTTGCTGATCGCTGAGCGCGTAATCGTATATTCGCAGTTCGTCGAACTTACCGGCGATCGGGCCGATCTGTCCGCTGGTGAGGCCAAGATCGGCGAGTTTGGCTCCGGTGGTTATTCGCGCGGTGCGTTTACCGTTGACGTAGGAAGACAGCAGGCCGCCGGCGAGATCTGCGGTCTGGTCATAGGTCACCACTACGTGCATCGATCGGTTCGACTTGGCGTCAACGGTGCTCTTGGCGTTATCGGCGCGGTTGTTGCGGATCAGCTTGGTCCGGTGCATCGTCAGCGTGCGGAACTTGTAGTAGAAGGCGTCGGAGCCGCCCTGGAACAGAACCAGCGGGGCCCAGTCATAGCTCTGGGCTGTGGGAGTGAACCAGAGTTCAAAGCTGACGGCCTCACGGCCCTTGACGAGTGAGGCGCCGAGTTTGCCGAAGGCCTTCGAATCGTTGGCCTCGATAACCAGTTGGCCCTTGCCGTTGAGTCGGGCGCCGCCTTGGCTTGCTTTGGCGTCGGGCTTTTTGGTTCGAATCGCGGTCTTCTTCTGCGGTCCGGACGCCGCGGTAGGCGCCAGGAGACGCTCGGCGCCGCGGGCGGCTCTGAGCTTGAATACAAACTCCTCCAGTTTCGGATCTATCTGGGGCTTTGGTCCCTTGGTGAGCGGCGATCTGATTTCCTTGCTCACCGGCGAATACGTTCGAACCTGCACGGTCTTACCGTCAGGCAGGAACTCCAGCACGCGAAGGAAACCGCCGCCGCCGCGCATTTTCTCGTAGTCCACGAGCATCTGGTGAACGACATTGCCATGATCGCCGGCGTCCTTGCGATACCCGACATACTGCGAAGAGAGATGCCCGCAGATCACCATCATCACGTTGGCGTGCTTGCGGACCAACTGGTTCCAGAGCATCTGCCCGTCGGCCCCCTCGCCGTAGAAGTTGTACGGGCTGGCCCGCTGTCCGCCTTTAAGATGGTTGTACCGCGCGTTGCCGTAGTAGAGATACGCGTGGGTCAGAATAATCGCCAATCGGTCCTTGTGCCGGGCCAGCACCTTGTTGGCCCAGGCGATAACTTTCTTTCGCGGGCCGGTCTCCAGGGAAAGCACGATCCACTTCTGGGCGTTAATCGTTATCCGCTGGTAGTGGTTCTCCAGCTTGCCCGGCTCGAAGACATCGCCGAACTCGGGCCGCTTCTTCTGGTCGGCGGCCTTGAAGTATTCGTTCATGTGAGTCAGTCGCCCCGGCGTGTGGTCGTAGTCGTGGTTGCCGGCGGCCAGCACGTACGGAATCTTGCCCTCGATAATGTCGAACGCCTTGCGCGCGTTGATCCATTCGTCTTTGGCGTTGTTGTTGGTGATGTCGCCTACGTGCAGGAGACCGGCGATGTTCCGCGCTTTCTTGTTGTCGATGACCCACTGCATCATGGCGTAGAAAATCTCCGGACGTCGGCGGCAGTAGCCTTCGGTGTCCGGGATGACGACCAGCGTGGTCGAGCCCTTGTGATACGGAAGCGTCTTTGGCGGCGCGGGCACGTGAATTCGCCCATGTGCCGAGCCAATGCTGTCGGTCAGCACAGCTCCGACCCCGCCGGTCCCGTCAAAACTGTAACGGTGCGCCGGAGCTTTGGACAGCTCCGCCGGCTGCGTCGGACCGCTCGATTCGGCTTCCTGGCCCCGAGCGACGACCGCGGGCGCCAGACAAAGGGCGATCATGAACGGTAGAGACAGAAGCGATCTGCGATGTGTATGCATTAAAGGGTCTCCGGCGTTCATACGCAATGCGGTGCGGCCGGGGTCTGCCAATCGCCTTGACCCGCAGGGGACCTCGCCGGACCTGAGGTTAATCACATGGATTCCAGCACGCGACTATCGCGAGCCTGTCTATCATTTTCATCGCACGACGAGGAGAAATCAACGCGGATATCGAGTTTCTAGCGCAGGCCCGATCACCCCGGCGTCACTACAGAGTCTTCGACAAATCGCATGTACCGCTTCGGCGCCAGACGACTGCCCGGCCGCTGGGTTATCCACGCATCGCTTGCCTCTGGCTGGGGCCGATGGTAGGCTTGAGGGCTCATCGAAAGGAAACAACTCATGACATCAGCATCAGAACAGTCATCGCGCGACAGGACTACTACTCGCAGGGGTTTTCTTCGTTCGATCGGCGTTGCGGCCGCCGCCCTGTCGGTATCGCGATTGGCCCAGGCCCAATTGCCCGCTCGGCGGAACATCATACTCGTCCTGAGCGACGATCATCGCTACGACTTCATGGGCTTCATGCCCGATGGCCCGAGCTTCCTCGAAACGCCGAACATGGACCGCATGGCCGCTCGCGGCGCGCATATTCAGAATGCGTTTGTCAGCACGTCGCTCTGCTCGCCGAGCCGGGCCTCGATCCTTACCGGGCAATATATGCACCATCATCGCGTGGTCGACAACCAGCGCCCCGTGCCGAAGGGAACGGTCTTCTTCCCGTCGTACCTGCAGAAGGCCGGTTACCAGACCGCGTTCGTCGGCAAGTGGCACATGGGCCACGATCACGATCAGCCGCGACCCGGGTTCGATCACTGGGTCAGCTTCAAGGGACAAGGCGCCTACTTCGACCCGACGCTCAACATCAACGGCAAGCGGTCGGCGATGAAAGGTTACACGACCGATATCCTGACCGACCAGGCGATATCGTGGATCAAGGGCCGCAAGTCCGGCAACAAACCGTTTTACATGGCCCTGTCGTTCAAGGCGGTCCACTACCCGTTCCAACCGGCCAAGCGACACGCCGGGCGATACGCCAAGGCCAAAGTCAAACGACCCGAGACCATGGCCAACACGCAGCGAAACTACCAATCGCAACCCCAGTGGGTCCGCGATCGCCGATACGGAATCCACGGGATAGACCACATGGAGACCGGACAGCTCGACAACGATCCGGTCCCGTCATTCGACGTGTTGTACAAGCAGTATTGCGAGACAGTTCACGGGCTGGACGAGAATCTCGGGCGGCTGATTAAGCATCTCGACGAGACCGGGCTGAGCAAATCGACGCTCGTGGTCTACATGGGCGACAACGGTTTTGAACTCGGCGAGCACGGTTTCTACGACAAGCGCGACGCGTACGAAGAATCGATCCGCGTGCCGATGCTGGCCTACGCGCCCGGCATGATCAAACCCGGCGCCAAGGTCACGAACATGGTGCAGAACATCGACATCGCGCCTACGCTCATGGAGGCCGCGGGAGTAGTGGTCCCGAAATCGGCGAAAATGGACGGTAGATCGTTCCTGCCTCTGCTTCGCGGTCAGAAGATCGCCAAGTGGCGCGATCACATTCTCTACGAGTATCACTGGGAATGGAACTTCCCGGCGACTCCCACGCTCTTTGCGATCCGGACCGATCGCTACAAGTACATCTGGCACTACGGATTGTGGGACCGCGACGCGTTTTACGATCTGAAGACCGACCCGATCGAGCGTCACAACCTGATCGACACCCCGGCGTACAAAGACCAGATCGCCAAACTGAAGAAGCAGCTATTCGATGAACTCCAGGCTGGCGGAGGCTTGCAGATTCCAGTCCGCCGCCCGGCCGGAGTTCGCCTGGGTCAACGGAAGCTCAAACGGTAAACACGGCCAAGCCAAGGGAAACGAACCATGATCAATCGCACGCGCATCTACGTTGTACTGGCCGTCTTCCTCACCTGCGTCGCGGCCGGGGTCGCCGCAACGCGCGGAAAGGTGCTGTTCGAGGGCAAATCCGAATTCAACAGCTCGATCAAGGTTGTCGAAGACGCCAAAGGTCTGCGTACGCTGATCTTCGACAACAACGACACCAGGCAAAGCACCGTTAAAGTTGGAGATCCCGATCGGTTGGAGGTGCGATACACGCGCGTCATGCCGGTAGCCCTTGCCGCAGTCGAGAAACCCAAGCGTATTCTCATCGTCGGGCTCGGCGGCGGCTCGATCCCGAATTTCCTGCACAAGTACTACCCCGATACGCACATCGACGTCGTCGATATCGACCCCGTGGTCGTCGAGGTCGCCAAGAAGTACTTCGGGTTCCGCCAGGACAAGACGCTGCGCGTCCACGTCGCCGACGGCCGGGCCTTCATCGAAAAATGCAAAAAGCCCTACGACATCATTTTCCTGGACGCCTACGGAGCCGAAGAGATCCCCTACGCCCTGGCGACACGCCAGTTCCTGCAGGCCGTACGCAAAGCTGTGACTCCCAAGGGCGTAGTGGCGACCAATCTGATGAGCCGCTTCTCCAATCGCCTCTACTACTCGATGGTCCGCACCTACATCGGTGTCTTCGACGAGGTGCACGTGGTGAACGTTCAGAACTCAGGCAACGTAATCATCCTGGCGATGCCGCACCAACCGAAACTCACCAAAGACACCCTCGCCAGCCGAGCGAGCAAGATCTCCGGCCAGAAGAAGCTTCCGTTCGATCTGGGCCGTCTGGTGAAGCGCGGGTGCCGACGGCCGAACAAAAAAGAAAAAACCGCCCCGATCCTGTTGGACAAGAAGAAAGACCCGTCTGCGAAATAACCCCGCTGCTGCGACTCGCGCCGGACAACCAAGCGGCGGCCTGCGGGATTCCAGGCGAGAGCTTTGAGAGCATTATTACCTATGGAGACGATTATGGCTGGCGTGCTGAGGCGACGTGATTTTTTGCAGATGTCCGGGGCCGGGTTGGTTCTGGCCGCGGCGGGGTCTCTGGCGCGAGGCGCCGACAAGACCGACGACAAATCCAAGCCGAACATCGTTTACATGATGTGCGACGAGTTGGGTTACTACGAGCTGTCGTGCATGGGGCATTCGCACTTCAAGACTCCCAACGCGGACCGCCTGGCCAGCGAAGGCGTGCGGTTCAGCCAGGCGCTGGCCGGTTCGTCTGTCTGCGCGCCGACTCGCGGAGTGCTGATGACGGGCAAACATTCGGGCCACACGTCAGTGCGCAAAAACGACGGCGGCACAGCGCTGCGGGCCGACGAGGTCACGGTAGCGGCCGTGCTGAAAGACGCCGGCTACGCAACCGGCGGATTCGGAAAGTGGGGCTGCGGCGGCCGCGGATCGACCGGCGTTCCGGAGAAGCACGGTTTCGAACTGTTCGTGGGATACTACGACCAGGTCCACGCACACAGCTACTACCCGCCTTACATCGTGCGGAACAGCAAAGAGCTGCCGCTGGCCGGCAACTCCGGCGGCGGTTCAGGCGAGACCTATTCGCATTACGTCATCATGGACGAAGCGAAAAAGTTCATCCGCACCAACAAGGACCGCCCGTTCTTCTGCTCCCTCCCCATCACCCCCCCGCACGGGATGTTCAGCATTCCCGACCACGATCCGGCGTGGAAACAGTTCAAGGACAAGACCTGGCCCGAACCGGCCAGGCGCTACGCCGCCATGGTCAACATGCTCGATCGCCAGCTCGGCGAGATCCGCTCGCTGCTGAAGGAGCTCAAGCTCGACAAGAACACGATAATCTTCTTCTGCGGCGATAACGGCGGCATGGACTACTTCCGCAGCAAGGACCACCCGCGCGGTTTCCACGGGCCCAACGTGAACCCGAAAACCGGCGTGGCGTTCCGCGGCCAGAAGGGACACCTGTACGAAGGCGGGCTGCGAATACCGATGATCGCCCACTGGCCCGGGCGTATCAAACCGGGACGCCTGAGCGACTTTCTGTGGTATTTCCCCGACGTGCTGCCGACGCTGGCCGAACTGGCCGGCGGCAAACCGCCGAAGGATATCGACGGGATTTCCATCGTCCCTGAATTGATCGGCGAAAAAGCGGCCGGGCGCAAACAGAAACTCCACAAATACCTCTACTGGGAGATCGGCCGGCAGAGAGCCGTGCGAATGAAAAAGTGGAAGGCGATCGACCCCAACTCCAAAGGCGACTGGGAACTCTACGATCTGGAC
>CAYMSH010000300.1:0-8163 GCA_964392945.1 uncultured Planctomycetaceae bacterium
GCTACTTTGTAAAATCTGGCCCAGTTATCGTTCCGATATGGGACGCCTGTGAATCTACTTAATATGTTGAATCTACACATTCGGTTGGAATTGCCCCCCGCCGGGCAGAAGAATCGCTTGCGGGTCTTCCGATCGACGGTAGAATCATCAGAGGGGCCGGCGGCGATCAAGCGTCTAATGGGATACGCTGTCGCGGCCGTCCCGTCATAAGGAGAATGCAATGAGCAGCCTCAGGTTGACCGAATTGCTGCAAGCACGAGTGAAAGAAGCAATGTTGGCCGTCTCGATTGTCCTGGCGATTGGCACGGCGTTCGGGCACGCCGCCCCGGCGGCAGAAGTCCAGCCCATGCGCGGATGCCTCATCGACAGTCTCCAGCCACTGTTTCCCGACTCAAAGGTCGTAGAACGACCCACCCTCAAGGTGTCGCTGGACGTAGCGCGAGGCGGCACGGCGGCCGTCCACGTGTTACTGAACCACGTACCGTCCAAGAGTAAGGTGAGCTTTTCGGCGCTCGGAGGCGACGGTCAACCCGTCGCCGCGGCGAGGTGGTTTCGGCTGATTGACGTACCGGTCGAGAAGAACACCGGCCTCAAGTCGTTTGTGGAGCGCGGCGGCGTGCGAAACCCTCACGTGATCCGCCGGGCGCCGTTCCGCGTGTACGACGCAATGGAGCCGGTGACCTCGCCCATCACGGCCAAGGCGGACACTATGGCGCTTCGACTGGAGGTTCCCATCGCCCGGACCGCCAGGCCGGGGAAGAGCACCTGCGCCCTGCAGATTCGCTGCGGTGAGGCGACGTGCGACCTGAGCGTGGCTGTAACCGTCCACAAGGCCGTCGTCCCCCCCGCCGGCAAGGATTCCCTACCGTACACCAACTGGTTCAGCCTGGCCAACATGGCCAACCGGCACGGTCTCAAACAGTGGTCCGAAGAACACTGGAAGATGATCGACCGCTACGCCAGGCTCATGGTCCACGGCCGGCAGAATGCGTTCTGGGTCCCGTGGTCGACCATCTTCACACGCGACAAGACCGGCCTGGTGCTGAACCGCCAGCGACTTCGGCGGCTCGTGAATACATTTACGTCAGCCGGAATGCATATCATCGAAGGCGGCCACGTCGCTCGTCGAACCGGGGAAAAATGGGAGTCCCCCACGTACAGCATGGCCCTGGACGGTCCGCTTGCGACCAGCGACAAGGGCAAGGCCGACCTGGCCCGGGCTGCAGCGCAGCTCGTGGAGGAGATCAACCGCAACGGTTGGCGTAATCGCTGGATCCAGCACATAGCCGACGAGCCTATCGCCGCGAACGCCGCCGACTACAGTATCCTGTCGGGCATGGTCCGCAAGCACATCCCGGGTGTGCCGATAATCGATGCGACGATGGTGACCAAGCTGGTCGGCGCGGTGGACATCTGGTGCCCCCAGGACCGGTCATTCCAGCAGAAGCTCAAATTCTTCCAGGCCCGGCAGGCCGCGGGAGACCGCGTGTGGTTCTACACCTGCTGCTCGCCGGGCGGACAATGGCTCAATCGCCTGCTGGACCAGGAACTGCTTCGCCCCGCGCTTTTTGGCTGGGCTACGGCGCTGTACGACCTGGACGGTTTCCTGCACTGGGGACTGAACCACTACCGCAGCGGCCAGGACCCGTTTGCCAAGAGCGTGGTGCCCCACGGAACCAGCCACCTGCCGGCCGGGGACACGCACGTGATCTATCCCGGCAAGGACGGCCCCTGGTCGAGCGTTCGCTTCGAGGCCCATCGCGAGGGTTTCGAGGATTACGAGCTTCTCAAGCAGCTCAAGGCCAAGCATCCGAAGGTTGCCGCGAAGATCATCGCCCAGGCCGTCCGAGGCTTCGACGATTACACCAAGGATACCCGGACCTTCCGCCAGGCCCGCAAGGCCCTCCTGACGGCCTTGGACGAATAACGCCCGGCATTCGGGCGGCACAGGGCACGAGCCTATGAACTGGAGATACTGCAGCGACCCAGCGAGTTACCCCAGCCCCCGAGACCCGTACATTTCGTATCAGTAGACGAAGACTCCAAAATGACCTGCCAACACCACGCTGTCAATTGCGTGCCGGCGAGTATATAGTTCAAATGCGTCGAGACGTCGCTACAATACTCTCAGGCGGCTTGCCGCTGTGTTGACAAGGTATTCAAGGGAGACACCATGTGCGATGAAATGAATCAAGGGGCTGAAGCGACAGATGGTCCGGAGATGATAGAGTCTACCGAGCCGATCCCTGAACCCGAGCTCGAAGGGTGCCAACCGCTCATGCAGACGCTGCTTAAGCAGTTCAGTGAAGAGTTCATTGTCGAAGTCCAACCAGTGATCGACCCGGTCTCGGCAATCGCTGAATCACTGGCCGCAGCATCGGACGACCTGGCGGTTGGAGTACTCTTACCGGACCTGCGCGACTTGTTGCACGATATTACGGTGCTGACGGAAAAAGTTGCTCAGCAGCAGGCTTACGTGTTGATATTCGGCCCGCTCAAGAGCGGGAAGAGCACGTTCATGAACGCGATCTGCTCATCATACGTTAGCGAGGTCACGTCCCTTCCGGCCTATCCGTGCATCGTCAACGTATCCCACGATACAAAAACGTCGTGCACAGTCACACGTTACGATGGGAGTTCTGAGACACACGATAAGCAAAGTGATGTGGTTGACGATGTGATCAAGCCGGCGCACAGTGAACTGATGAGCACGATCCGACGCGTCGAGGATGACGGAGAGGACTTCGATCCGATCATCCACATGCCCCACGCCATTCGCAAGATCGACGTACATCTGCCAACAGGCGATCTTGCCGAGTCCGGCGCCGTTCTGGTCGACACACCAGGACTGTACAGCCGCATGAAATTCGGTTACGACCGCCTGACCCGCGACTTCCGCGACGCAGCGGCGTGCGCGATCTTCATCGTCAAGACCGATAACCTGTTCCTCGAACAGGTGTTCGAGGAATTCCACGAACTGCTTGACCTGTTTAGTCACGTTTTCCTGATCGTCAATCTGGACACTACCAAGAAGGACCTCGATCCATCGGGCGAACTCGTCCCCAGCCTCGAACACGATGATCCCGGCCGCATAATCGACGCGTTCACCGATCTGGCGATGAGCGCCCCGCTCAAAGCCGCCGCCGAAGCCGGTCGGCTCGGAATCTATCCCGTCGATCTGCTCGGCTCCGCCAGCGCCCGAATCCGAGGCGCCGATTGGGCCCAAGGCGATCAGCACGCCCACGGGGCAGACAGATTCGACGCCCTCCTGACCGACCTGACCGACTATCTCAACTCCAGCGAATACTTGCGGGCATTCCTCAACGATTCGCTCCGTCGCGCCGGATCGATCCTGGGCGATTTGGGCGATCTGACGCGTCACGAGGCAGTTTCACAACTAAAAAAAGAAGCCGACGCACTACAGCAGCAACGCCAGGAAACTCTAACCAGGCGCCAGGCGGCGCTCAGGCTGGAAGCAGTCGACTGGGAACAGCAGTTTCAACCGCTGCTGGATTTCCTTTTGACCCAGGGGCAGCAACAGGCCCGGGAAATCAGACGAACCACCGGGCAAGCCCTTAGAGGCGCCGCCAAAGCCTGGTTCGAAACCGATAGGTCGCTGGCGCATTTGTGTAAGGAGCAAATCGCCCCACTGCTCAGCACCTGCCGCACCCAGTTCCTCCACTTCCTGCAAGGTGAAATGACCCAGCAGCTGCCTGGCATGCATGCCGAGAGCATTGCAGTATCCCCCAAAATCCTTGACGATGCTGCGGCGATCGATATCGACCTTGGCGATCTTTCCAGGACGGCAATGGGGAAAGCTGTACAGGCCGCCGGCCCGCCGCCCGTCAAATCGAAACTCAACGCAGATCAGATTCCAGTTCGCCGCGGTTTATGGGACTGGTTGCTTTTCCGATCGAAGACCTCTGTGCGAAAGCGAATGTTCGGCCCCAGCCACGCTCCATCGCTCCCGATCGCTGCGGTGATGAAGTCCAAGAGAATCGGTCAAACCGGGCGGGAGGTTATGGAAAGCGTGACATCCGAGCAGTTTAATGCCCTGGTGAATACCGCCTCGACGGGACTGCCCACAGAACTTGTCGGGAATTTCACCGCCCAATTCGTCGGTCCGATGGGTGAGACGGTTTCAGCCTGCAATCGGCGTGCGACGGAGAAACTCGCCGATCTCGATGCTCGCCTTGCCGGTGTGCGGAGGATCCTGGCTGAGTTTACGACGCTTGGTGAGCATGTCGATAAGACGGCTGCGGCGGTGGAGACCCTGAAGGATCGCTTCGGGTTCGAGGATACTACACAAGTTTCAGGCGATGGTGACGCCGATACAGAGACCGTTGGCCAAGAAGATGAGGATTTCGATGGCTGCTACTCACCATGCACCACCGACGCCCTTGGTAGCACCGTCAACGAACCCAACGACCAACATGTTGAGACCAGACAGACCGCTGACGAAGAAGATGATCTGTCTGGAGCAGAGAACCTGAACTGAGAGTCCCAGATGTATCGACTCTTGGTAGAGTATTGTGACCTGGGACTCTGCTTCACAACAACTCCCAGGGGACCCGACAGTGGCTTCACCCGGGGCGGTCCCGGGCGACGGTTAGGGACGCGTCGGCCAACTGGTCCCCTATGGTTCCTCGGCAGGAGTGTTGATGCTTCGACTCGACAGCGTACACAAGTCGTATCGTTCTGCCTCTCATCGCCTAGAGGCCCTGCGAGGGGTTGACCTGACTATCGCCGAACCCGGCTTCTTCGCAGTGATGGGCCGTTCGGGCAGCGGCAAGAGCACGCTGCTTCACCTTATCGCCGGACTGGACCGCACCGACAGCGGCACGATCGTGGTTGATGGCGATGAGGTAACGGCGATGAGCGAACGCCGCCTGACCGAGTTTCGGCGCCGCAAGGTCGGAATAGTCTTTCAACAGCTCAACCTCATCCCCACATTGACGGCCGCCCAGAACATCGCCCTGCCGGGCGTGATCGACGGGCGGGACCGCTCGTGGATTGACAATCGTGTGCGCGAACTGCTGGAGCGCTTTGGCTTGGCGCCTCGCGCCGAACACCGCCCCGAAGCAATGTCCGGCGGTGAGCAGCAGCGTGTGGCAATTGCCAGGGCGGCGCTGTTTGGTCCGAAACTGCTTCTGGCCGACGAACCGACCGGGAACCTAGATTCTCAAAGCGCCGAGCAACTCTGGCTGCTGCTGAATGACTTGGCCGAGCAGCAAAGCATGACAGTACTCATGGTCACACACGAACCGGCGGCGGTGGTGCACTGCTCAAAGGTGTATGTCCTTGGCGACGGGCAAATGCTTGGGGACTTCGAAGTGGAGGGACTCGATGCGAGCGATGTGGCATCTCGCTATCAAGACCTTAGCCGGTAGACCGGGCCGCACCGCCCTGCTCGTGCTGGCCGTGGCGCTGGCGACGCTATTGACCGTCGCGGTCGCCTCGGCTATTGGCACTATAGGCCGGTCAGTCGGGCACATCGCCGGCAGCGTGGCCGGACTGGCCGACGTGTCCGCTCGTCATAGGTTTGGCGGACACCTGACCCAATCGTTGCTCGACGACATTCGCTCCTGGCCGGAGGTCGACCTTGCCTGCGGGCGTGTTGAAGGCGGCGCGGCGTTGCAGGTCAAGGGCACGGACCGGAAGTTCACGGCGGTGCTTCGCGGCATTGAGCCGGACGGCGATTCACAACTCGTCCCACGCAGCTTTGTCGCTGGACGAACGATCCGCTCCGATGGCGAGGTCATGATCTGCCCGAAGCTTCGGAAGGAACTTGATGCCGACGTCGGTGACGCTCTGGAGGTCCTTCGTCTCGGAGGGAGCGTCGAGTTGACCATTGTGGGCGTGTTCGAGCGTCCTGAATTGGGCGTGATACAGCGTCCGACGGCCGTAACGCAACTCGCTCAAGCCCAGAGGCTTGTCGATCAACATGGCCAACTCGACGATATCTTGATCAAACTGCGCCAGGGGGTCAATGTTGAGGAGTGGGTCGAGTCTCATACCTCCGGACCGGCGGCCGCTGTAGTATTCAGCACGTCGGCCTCCGCCCGGGTGGGAATCAACCAGTACATGCGTTTCTCGGAGTTGCTGCTGTACGTGCTGACCGTGCTGGCGTCGCTTTCGTCGGGCTTTCTGATTCTGGCGAGTCTGACAACGTCAATAACGCAACAGACGCGCGAAATGGCCATCTTCCGTTGTCTGGGCGCCAGTCGCCTGCAACTCGGCGGCGCCCAGTTGCAGGCCGGGTCACTGATCGCTGTGTGTGGCGCGTCGATCGGTACGCCGCTGGGGCTTCTGGCGGCATACGCGTTGTTCTGCAAGTTCCAGGACGCCCTTCCCGGCGGTTTCACAGTGAACCCGACGGGCCTGATCGTGGCGATTTCGGGCTGTCTGCTGGCCGGTCTCCTTGGGGCGTCGTATCCGGCGTTCCTGGCGGCCAGGGCCCGACCTATGGAGGCATTGACGGTCCGTGCCCGCCGCCCTAGAAATCGACACGTAGTTCTGTGTGCGGCGGCCGGGCTTGTGTTGGCGTCGATGCAGCCAGTGGCGATGGTCCTGCCGATACCGGGTGAATGGGTGGTCTGGTTCTGGGTGTACTGCGGCCTGCCAGCGACCTTTGTGGGGTGTTTTCTGCTCGGCGTGCCATTGCTCGTGTTGATCGCGCACGGCGCAGCTCCGGCGTTGAGCAAATTGCTGCGCCTACCCCGGGCGCTGCTTGGGCAGTCCGTACTCGCCACGCCAATTCGGCAAGGCTTCACGGGCGGCACACTAATGATCAGCCTTGCGCTCTTGGTGGCCGTCTGGACCATGGGGCGCAGCCTCACTACAGGGTGGCTCGGGGCCATCAAGATGCCCGACGCCTTCGTATACAAGCTCCAGCCATTCACCGAGGATCAGCGCCAAGCGGTCCGAGACGTCCAGGCAGTGACGCAGGTCTGCCCGACGACAGTGTTCCCCGTGCAGGTGTCGGACATTCAGTTCGGCCTCGAGAAAATCTCGCCGTCGAAAACACTGTTCGTTGGTACGGACATGGAGTCCTTCGTCAGAATGATGAATCTTGACTGGCACGAGGGTGACTCGCAGACCGCGCTGACCAAACTGTCACGCGGGCGGGCGCTGCTGGTCACCAGGGAATGGTCTGTAGCCCACGGCGTGGGCGTCGGGACGAAACTGGTCGTAAAGACGCTGAAAGGGCCGGTGGACTTTGAGGTCGTCGGCGTCACCGGCTCGACGGGCCTGGACGTGGCGGTCCACTCTTTCGGCGTCCGAAGACGGTTCACCGATACGTCGGTCAGCAGTGTTTTCGGCACGCTGGCCGACGCCAAACACCACTTCGGCGTCAAGGACGTCAACCTCCTGCTGATTTCGCTGCGTGATGACATCGGCGACGACGAGGCCGTGGAGCAATTGAGGGATGCCGCGCCGGGAAGTCTGGCCGGCACAAGCCGGAAGGTGCGTCAACGCGGGGAGCAGGGGTTTGCCAAAATGATGGCCGTCGCCAGCATGCTGGCGGTGGGCAATCTGATCCTGGCGTGCCTCGGCGTGGGCAACCTGATCGTGGCCGAGGTAACGGCCCGCCGGTTCGAGTTTGGCGTACTGCGTGCAGTCGGCGGCAGGCGGGGACTGCTCGGGCGTCTAGTCGCCGGCCAGACTCTGGTCATCGCATTGGTCGGCTGCACGGCAGGGACGATTCTCGGCGTGGAGTTAGCACTGATCGAGCGAGGCTTCCATAGTCGTCTTGTCGGTATCGAGTATGCTCCGCACCTACCTTGGGACGTGATCGCCTGCGGTACACTGATCGTAGCAGTCTCGGCGTTGATTGCGGCCATGCCGGCAATCTGGTGGATCATGCGGCAGCGACCGCGAGCTCTTCTAGCGAGGCAAGAGTAGTTCTCCGCTACGGCATGGATACCCGTTGAATACCGTTGTGATCTGTGCAGCCAGCAAGTTTGACGTCCCTACAACGCCAAGCAAACGCAGGTTTTCGGAACCAGCAACAGCCTATCGGAGACAACTAGGCCTAAGTAACTACCACACCATATTTTATAGCTGCAGGCTAAATAGGCTATAATATTAGCAGATTATGGTGCCCCCCGGCGGCGATCGTAAGCGCACGCTTGGCCGACTCCTGGCCGCGTACGTCGGAGA
>CAYMSH010000301.1:0-8120 GCA_964392945.1 uncultured Planctomycetaceae bacterium
CAACCTAACATGCGCCAAACTTGAAGAAAAATATTCTCACATGCGATAGCCCTGGTTTGCTACTACTGGACTAACGAGCCGCAAAAAGCGATATTACCCTGATAAGATTGATCTGGCGCCGCGCGGCCGCAAAGAATCGCTGCGCCTGGAGCAACGACAGGAGCCCTGAATAATGACAGACCCGAGCAAATTCACCGTCCAGAATCAAGCGCTGACACGCCGATGCTTCCTCCAACTTGGAGCCGCAGGAGCTGCAGCGTTGACAACTTCGTCGCTGTGGGCCCAGACCGGTCCGAAAGCTCAAGCCGTCCGCAAGGCCGCCGCCGGGCTTGAGTATCTCACCCCGCCGAAGAACTTTCGCTTCTTCGGACGCGGAAACCCGCCGCCCTGGAAGCTCTCGCCCGAAAAACGCAAGGAAGTCGGCCTGACAACCGACACATGGCGGATGGAAGTCGCCGCCGACCCCGACAGCAACACCAAACTCGACAATCCCATGACGGTGAAGAACGGCAAGGCCCTGGATTGGGCCGGCCTGATGAAACTGGCCGAGACTCGCGCCGTACGGTATTTTCAGGTCATGTGCTGCACCAATGTCTCCGGACCGTTGGGAATGGGGCTCTGGGAAGGCGTGCCGCTGCGGGACGTGATCTGGCTGACCAAACCGACGGGCAACGTTCGACGCGTTTTCTACTACGGATACCACAATGACGACCCGAAGCAGCTGTTCCAAAGCTCCCTCCCTATCGGGCGAGTACTCGAGGATCCCCCGGGCGAGCACCCGGTGCTGCTGTGCTACAAGCTCAATGGAAAACTGCTTTCGCCCCGAGCCGGGGCGCCCGTGCGGATACTCGTGCCGAATGCATACGGCAACAAGTCCGTCAAGTGGATACAGAACGTCTTCCTGACAAACGAGCCCCAGGCCAATGACACCTACGCCGGTTGGAACAATGACACCGTCAGCGCCGTTAAGACCTGCGCACGGTTCATCCAGGCGCCGCGGAAGGCCCAGGCGGGCAAGCCCCTGGCGATCACCGGCGTGGCGCAAGTCGGCATATCGGGCCTGAGTAAGGTCCAGTACTGGCTGCATCCGAGCGACAAGGCGCTGGCGAAAGACGACCCGTACTTCACCAGCGCAGACTGGCGCGACGCGGAGATCCTGCCTGCGCCGAAAGACTGGGGAGGTGACCTCCCAGGCGGAAAACTCCCCCCTATCCCTCGCCAATTCGACCTGGAGACAGGGCGCCCGAAGACCTGGCCGATGTTAAACACCATCGCACACTGGGTCGCTGTTCTGGGCGACCTGAAGCCCGGGCGATACGATCTGCGATGCCGCACCATCGACGCCAACGGACAAGCTCAGCCGATGCCGCGACCGTTCCAGAAGTCCGGACGAAACGCCATACAACGCATTTCGCTGAACGTCGAGGAATAGCCTCATAACCGCTGGAGAACACCGATGAGAGCGTCCAGAATTACAGTGATCGCAATTGTGCTCGCCGCGGCCGGATGCCTCCAGGCCAAGCCAACGGGAAGGTGCGCGATCTCCATCGGCGGTGAAACCCTCAGCGCCAAGACCCACGCGATAGTTCTGCCCGATAAGCCGACAGCCCAAGAGACCCGCGCCGCCGATGAACTGGCGACACATATCGCCAAACTCACCGGCCTGACGCTGCCGATAGTCGCCGACTCGAAGCTCACCGACCAATCGCCTCTCATCGTCGGACGCTGCAATGCCGCCCTGGCGAAACTCGGCGTAAAGGTGAACTTCGCATCACTGGGCCTGGAGGGAATAGTCATCCGAACCAAGGGCCCGGCGCTGGTGCTGTCGGGCAACAAACGCGGCGTGCTGTATGCGGTCTATACGTTCCTGGAAGACTACTGCGGATGCCGCTGGTTGGCGCCCGACTGCACGGTGCTGCCCGCAAAAGGAGCTTTCGCAATCGGCGAGTTGAACATCCGATACATTCCGCCGCTGGAGTATCGCGCCACGGACTACCCCTGCCATCGCGACGCGGACTTTGCCGTGCGCAACAAGTACAACGGTACGCAAACCCGCATCGATGAACCCCGCGGCGGCAAGATCGCATACTCGCATTTCGTACACACGTTCAACTCGATCCTGAACCCTGACAAGCACTTCAAGGAGCATCCCGAATACTTCTCAATGATCAAGGGCAAACGCATCGCGCGTCGAAGCCAACTGTGCCTTACCAATCCGGAAGTGATCGCCATCGCCAAGAGGGTCGTCCGCCAGTGGATCAAAGACGCCCCGGCCGCCACGATCTTCAGCGTCTCGCAGAACGACTGGCACAACTACTGCCAATGCACAAAGTGCGAAACGCTGGCGAGGAAGGAAGGCTCCCAGGCCGGACCAATGATCCACTTCGTAAACGCCATCGCAGACGACATCGCCAAAGACCATCCCGACAAGATCATCTCGACGCTGGCCTACCAATACACCCGCAAGCCGCCGAAGCACGTAAGACCGCGTCCCAATGTAACGGTCCGCCTGTGCAGCATCGAGTGCTGCTTCTCGCATTCGCTGGAGGCCTGCTCGTACAACCGCACGTTCACCGATGACATCAAGGGCTGGTCGAAGATCTGCAAGCGGCTGAGCGTCTGGGATTATGTCATCGATTACCACCACAGCGTGATGCCCTTCCCGAACCTCTACTCGCTCAAGCCGAACATCAACTTCTTCATCAACAACGGCGTAACGAGCATCTACGAGGAAGCCGCCTACTTCACCCCGGGCACGGAACTGGCCGAGCTGCGCACATGGATAATGGCCAAGACGCTCTGGGATCCGAAGTACGACACGGACAAAGCGATTAAGGAATTCCTGGCCGGCTACTACGGACCGGCCGCCGACCCGATCGCAAAGTACATCGAAGTAATGCACAAGCAAGTGCGAGAGCACGCCGACTGGCACATGACCATCTGGTCCAAGCCGACGTCTCCCTGGCTGAACGCCAAAGCGATCGCAGAAAGCGTAAGACTCTTCGACCAGGCCGAAGCCGCCGTCAAGAACAGCCCAGACCTGCTGCGACGCGTACAAATCGCACGAATGCCAATCCAGTACACGCGGATAGCAACAGCCGACCGCTCCAAGGCCGACCCCGAAACAATCAACGCCCTGATAGACAAATTCGAAGCCGGAGCGAAGCTGTCCGGCCTGAAAATGGTCCGCGAACACAGATCCTACGGCGACCTGAAAAAATGGCTGTCGGCCACACGAGCAAAGTGGGCCACGCAGGAATAACGAAAGGACGCTCCGGTATGAAATCGTCGTTTGAATTGAGGCTACTCATAGCTGCGTTCACCCTGTTGATGGCGCAGAGAGTCCATGCCGGCGAGATAGCCGACACACTCAAGCAGGCGAGGATCAGCGCCGGCGTTATCGTGCTGGTGAACGCCGACGACGCGAGCTACAACGAAGCGGCGGCGACTAAATGCATCGTGCATGGCCTCGAAACAGACGGCAAACGGATCAGCGCCCTGCGAAAACGACTGCACGCCAATGGTCAATACGGCCGGGTCTCGGTAAGCAGCTTCAATGGCAAGACCCTGCCGCATATCGACAATCTGGTCAATCTCATTGCGATCAAGGGCCAAGGCGTTTTCAGGGCCGAAGCAATGCGCGTGCTGGCGCCCCGCGGGATCGCGTTGATCAAACGCGACGGATCGTGGACCAGAGCAGCAAAACCGCTCCCTGACGATATCGACGAGTGGCGTCAGTACCTCCGCAACGCCGACAACAACGCGGTCTCGAGAGACAAAGTCGGGCCCCCGGAGCGACTGCGATGGACCGGCGGGACGCGTTGGGGCCGCTCTCACATGTCGTGGGTCACCGTAACGTCGATGTTGTCGTCCCACGGACGTCTGTTCACCATAGAAGACCTCGAATCGGTCGAGTATCACAAGCTTCCGGCCAAGTTCCACCTGATCGCACGCGACGCGTTCAATGGCTGCGAACTCTGGCGCAAACCGCTCAAGGGATGGCACGAGACAGCCAGCTACGTGAAGCTCGTGCCCACGCAAATTCAACGCCGTATCGCCGTCATAGGCGAGAAGATCTACTGCACTTTGGGTTACACTGCCCCTATCGGCGTCTTCGATGCGGCCAGCGGCGAGCAACTCAAGACATTCGCCGGAACCGTCGGCACGGCGGAGTTTGTTTACGATCGCGGCGTTATCTATGCGATCATTGGAAAACCGTACGGGATCCGGCAGTCCAGAGCCGGAGACACGGTAGTACTCAAAGCGTTCGACGCCGAATCAGGCGCCAGAAAATGGGGCAAGAGGATAACGGGCTATGTCGGCGGCTCCCTGGCTGTCAAAAGTGATTCTGTCGCCTACTGCACGAACAACCAGGTGGTTTGCTGCAACACCGCTTCGGGCAGGGTCACATGGTCTGCCGATTCACCCGGCCTAGATGTCAAACCGGCCAAGCGAGTCAAAGGCAGGAGGGGCAAACCCAAGGGTCCCATGGGCGGCCAGGACAACCTGAACCCCACGCTGGTCCTCACAGACGCCATGCTTTACTGCTCCACCGTCACTTCGGTCAAGGCGTACGGCCTCCCGGACGGGAAGCTCGCCTGGACGGCGCCGAACGTCCAGAACTACATGAAGGGCTCTGATCTTTTCATAGCCGACGGGCTGGTGTGGACCGGACTGCTGAACGGTCACGACCCCAAGACAGGTAAGATCAAGCGACGGCTCACGCAAGTTATGAACCAACCGATGGGCCACGATCGCTGTTATCGCAACAGGATCACCGAGACCTACTACATCAACTCGAAAACCGGCGGTTCGGACTTCGTGTCGCTCAAAGGCGACGGCGAGTTTCCCGCTCCCTGGGTGCGGGCAACCTGCGGACTCGGCCCGCTGCCGGCAAACGGGATGCTCTACTCTTCGCCATATTCCTGCTCCTGCCTGAAAGGATCGATGCTCACGGGATTCAAAGCCCTGTACAGCAGCGGCCGCGCCAAGGGCGAGGTCATGAAGATCCAGCCAACGAGTCGGCTCATTAAAGGCAAGGCCTACGGAACCGAACCGACGGCCGCAGCCGCAGCAGCTGATTGGCCAACCTACCGAAACCAAAGCGATCGCAGCGGGCTGACCAGGGAGCCCGTGGCCGGGAAGCTCAAACTCATCTGGAAGACAAAACTCCCATCGGTCCCGACGGCCTCCATTATCGTCGGCGACACCGTCTACGTAGCCGCAAGAGACAGCCACACGCTATATGCCCTCTCACGCAAAGACGGCGGCGTCCTCTGGACGTACACCGCGGGCGGGCGAATCGACAGTCCGCCGACTTTCCACAGGGGCTTGCTGGTCTTCGGATCTCGAGACGGTTGGGTTCATTCAGTTCGAGCGTCTGACGGGGTGCTGTCGTGGAAGTTCTGCGATCTGCCCGGTCGACGATTAATATCCGCCGACGGCCAGCTGGAATCGGCCTGGCCCGTCAACGGCGCGGTCATGATCCGAAAAGGCCTGGCGTACTTCGCGGCTGGACGCAGTTCGTTCCTTGACGGCGGGATCATCGTCTACGCGTTGGATCCGCTGACAGGCAAGGTCATCCACCGCCGACAGAACAGTGGTCCATATGCGAAGAACGGATTCCCGATCGTCGGCAAACGCAATACGCGGATCGAAGGCTTCAAAGGCGGTGTCTTCTCGAGCGAAGGCGACTTGCTCTATATCCGACACCAGGCGTTCAAGCCCGATCTAACGCCGGTGACGCTGTCTGAGTTGAAGCGATCCCATCTCATCGCATCCGGCGGATTCCTCGACGATACGCCACAGCACCGCACATACTGGACCATCGACACGGACCTCTGCTATGGGCCCAACAAGGGCGCCCTCGGCGCAGGTCCCAAAGGCGATATCCTAGTGATGGACGGCGATGTCTTCTACGAGATCCGCGGCTACCTGCCCGCTCGACACAGCACCAGCCTGGTCCCGCAGAAGGGATACGCTCTGTACAGCGGTCAACGCGCCAAGAACGGTCCCGGCGTTTGGAAAGCCGACTGGAAAACGCGCACTGTCCCGCGGTTCGGCGCGTGGAAGAAACGTTGGTCAACGCGGATCCCGCTGACGGGCAACGCCCTGGTGGTTGCAGGCGACACTATCATCGCCGCCGGTGTTCCGCTGAAATCATCCTTCGGGCTTCAAGAGCTGTCGGCAACGTATGCGGGCAAACAGGGAGGCGTTCTCTGGACCGCATCAGCAAAGGACGGAGCCGTGATCGCCGAGATCAAGCTGCCGGCCCAGCCTGTCTGGGACGGACTGTCGGCCGCACGCGGTCAATGCTTCCTTACGCTCCGAGACGGATCGATCATGTGCCTGGGCCAGTGAGAACATCTGCGGCGGTTGTCGACGACGTGCGCTTCGGATGTGAATCCGCTGGCCGATCTCGTATGATTACATCAACTCAACAGTGAAAGGAACGTCCGATATGGAATCCAGTTTGCCAAAACTTCTACGTGTATCTCTTCTCTGCGTTGGCACATGCTCCATCCTGTTCTCGGCCGGCGGAGCCCGGGCCGGCGTACTGTCGGCTGACTCGCTGAAAAAGCATGTCGAGCAGTTCAATGCTGACGACGAGGAGCTTTACTCGAACATCCCAAACGCCAGGGCGTTTGAGTTTCTGGAGCCGAATATCCCGCTGCTGGACTGCCCCGATAAGGATATCGAGCGGGCCTACTACTTCCGCTGGTGGACCTACCGCAAGCACGTCAAGAAAACCCCTGTCGGGTTCGTCATCACCGAGTTTCTGCCAAGCGTGCCCTGGGCGGCGAAGTACAATACAATCTCGTGCCCCGCGGGGCATCATTTCTATGAAGGCCGTTGGCTGCGCGACGGGAAGTACATGGACGACTACGCGGTTTTCTGGTTCCGTAAAGGCGGATCGCCCCGACGCTACAGCTTCTGGGCCGCCGACGCGATCTACGCCGACTTCCTCGTGCGACAGAACCGCAAACTCACAGTCGATCTGCTCGATGATCTGGTGAAGAATTACAAGGGCTGGGAGCGTCATCGCCTGACCGGCGACGGGCTGTTCTGGCAGATCGACGATCGCGACGGGATGGAGGTATCCGTCGGCAAGAGCGGCAAACGCGCGACGATCAACAGCTACATGTACGGCGGCGCCAAGGCAATCGCAAAGATCGCAGAGATGGCCAAACGACCGAGAGTAGAAGCCGAATACGCCGCCAAAGCCGCCAGGCTCAAGCACCTCGTGCAGACCAAACTCTGGGACGATAAAGCCAAGTTCTTCAAGACGCTCAAACGCAGCGAATACGAACGCGTCACGCCGATAAACTCGCGCGACGGATCGCTCCTGCGAATGCACTGGTACGACGCCAAGCATCGCGGAACGCTCGAATGGATCCAGTACGATCTGAAGGCGTCGGCGAGCATCGACTCTGCGGAAGTCTACTGGCATGACGACGAGCACCTGATTCGCCTGCCGAAGTCCTGGCGGATACTCTATCTCGACGGAGAGAAGTGGAAGCCGGTGACCAACACAAGCCCCTACGAACTGGTGCTGGACCGGATGAACAAAGTCGCGTTCAAGCCCATAAAAACCAGCGCCCTGCGGCTGGAACTGCAGATGCAAAAGGGCAAAGCGTCGGGACTGTACGAATGGCGCGTGCTCTCTGGCGGCAAGAACCTGGCCATCGGAGCCAAGGCGTCTTCATCGATTCCGACCAAACGCAATCGCTACGGCGATCCGCTCAAGGGCCTGAGCAACGCAGAAGGCAAGAGCAAAGAAGCCTCGCTCGTCGATGTCCGCGAGCAGCACGGCTTCACGCCGTGGTACTTCAACCTGCCGGACGCTAAACGCGGATACGAAGTGGCCTGGAAACAACTGATGGACAAGAAGGGTTTCTATGCCCCGTTCGGACCGACGACGGCCGAGCAGCGCCATCCCGGTTTCAAAGTCGTCTACAAGGGACACGGTTGCCAGTGGAACGGGCCGAGCTGGCCGCTGGCGACGTCGGTTACGCTTACCGGAATGGCCAACGTCCTGAACAACTACGAGCAGGACGCCATAACGTCGGCCGACTACCTGAAAACGCTGAAGATCTACACCAAGTCACATTACCGCAAAC
>CAYMSH010000302.1:0-8043 GCA_964392945.1 uncultured Planctomycetaceae bacterium
GGTCGTACGGCGCGTTCACCGTCGCGGCCAGCACTCTGATCGGCTGGGTGACGCTGACGGGCTCTCTTGTCGCGTTCGCCAAGCTTCAGGGGTTCGTCCTCAGCGGCAAACCGCTGCTGTTCCCGCACCAGAAGCTGGCCAATCTCGGCCTGCTGGTCAGTTGCGTCGGAATAATCATACTGTGGGCCTGCCTGCCCGGCTGGTGGTGGCTCGTGTTCCCGCTTCTGCTGCTGGCCTGCGCGCTTGGGATCGGATTCACGATCCCGATTGGCGGCGGCGACATGCCGGTTGTCATCTCGTTGCTGAACAGTTATTCGGGACTCGCCGCATGCGCCACGGGGTTCGTGTTGGGCAATTCCGGACTGATCATCGCCGGGGCGCTTGTCGGAGCGTCGGGAATAATCCTCACGCGGATAATGTGCGCCGCGATGAACCGCTCGCTGGTCAATGTTCTGTTCGCCGGGGTCGGAGTAGCAGTCGCCGGAACCGAAGGCGGCGAAGAACGAAAGCCGGTTACAAGCTGGACGCCGGCGGATGCGGCGATCTGCCTGGAGAACTCTTCACGCGTGGTGATCGTGCCGGGCTACGGAATGGCCGTCGCGCAAGCCCAGCACGCAATTCGAGAACTCGCGGATTTGCTCGGCGAGGCGGGAATCGACGTTAAGTACGGGATCCACGAAGTCGCCGGCCGGATGCCGGGCCACATGAACGTGCTGCTGGCCGAGGCCGACGTGCCGTACGAACAACTCCTGGACCGACAGAGCGTAAACTCCGAGTTCGATCACACCGACGCGGTGCTCGTGATCGGCGCCAACGACGTGGTCAATCCCGCCGCACGCAGCGACGAGGCCAGCCCGATCTACGGCATGCCGATTCTCGACGTGGACAAAGCCGCAACGGTAATGGTCTGCAAACGCACGCTGAACCCGGGCTTCGCCGGCATAGGCAACGAACTGTTCTACCTGCCCAACACGGCGATGATCTTCGGAGACGCAAAACACACGGTGAATGAAATCATTGCAGCGCTAAAGGACTGAATCAGCTACACTACACTACAATCACCTTACACCTTATAACATCGCCAATTATACGACTTATTAGACTGTAATAGCGTTGATTATATTGAGAGTTCGTGTTATACTTTCATACGTAAGCTAAACCGTCTCAAGCAGAACGGTTGGCATCGTTCGCCATGGTTCGCACCGTCCTTAGCAGGACCGGGGAACGAGTCGAAGAAGAGGCAGGAGCGTTCTCGCTCACACGTTTTCTTTCCTGCATCGGGCCGCATAGGCCAGATTGTGGTTTCGGTATGCACTTAAATGGAAAGGCACTGGGATGAGAACGTTAATTAACGTAGTTTTGATGGCGGCAATGGTCACTGCTTCTGGGGCTGCTGCGATGGCGGAGCCTGCGAGTCTGTTGAGGACAATT
The DNA here is from genome assembly GCA_964392945.1 of uncultured Planctomycetaceae bacterium. Lineage (GTDB taxonomy): Bacteria > Planctomycetota > Phycisphaerae > SM23-33 > SM23-33 > BS750m-G57. Next base: position 1,432 of record CAYMSH010000302.1, read on the forward strand.
GAGAATCCCCACGGCGAGGAGTTCTGGGGCGTGAGCTTGGCCCCCTGTGGGGATGGAACGTTCCTGGCTGCGTCTCGCGGCAGCACTACGCTCGGCAACGACGTGCCAATCTATCGGTTGAATGCACTTACCGGGCAAGTAGTCCAAACCTATACAGAACCATCCCTGCCGGAGTATTCGGAAAGAGATCTGTTTGGCAGTGGGATGGCGTTGGTCAACGACTATGTGATGGTGGGAACGTTCAGCGACGGAGGCCCCGGAATCAGTCAGGACGGAGATGTGCATGTTTACGATGCAAACACCGGCGTACATATTCGAACGCTCCATCACCCCGACCCGATAACTTCCGGGTCTTTCGGCATGTCAATAGTCCCTATTGGAAACTTGGCGATTGTCGGCACATTCGAAGAGGCCGGCTTGAATGGCGCGGCGTATATCATCGATCCGGCCACGGGATCGGTTGAGTTGAAAATCGAGCGCCCTTCCGGCTCATCAACAGACCATTTCGGCAGTTCGGTAGGGACTATCCAAGACGACGCCCTAATCGGCGGCATGAGTAGTACAGTCTACCGATTCGACGCAACGGCAGGAACAGTGAAGACGACCTATGACGATCCGGGAATGGGCGGGCTATTCGGATTTGCCGTCGCGGGCGCTGGCGACAAGGTCCTGGTAGGGGCGTTCAAGGCCTCTGGCGAGAAATCAGAGGAGGGTGTATTCCATGTTTACGACGCTGATTCCGGTGTGTTGCTGCAAACTGTCCCAAATCCCCATCCGGCGGCACTGGATTGGTTCGGGATAGAGATCGAAGTGTACGATGATCGATATGCTCTTGTTGGGGCAGCGCTGGATTCTTCAAATGGCGCGGCCTACTTATACGACCTTGAGGACATGTCCCTGCTTGCCGAATTCCCAAATCCGGACCCTGAAGGATACAGCAGAGAACGTTTTGGACAGAATATAGCCTGGGTGGGAGAAGCGGCGGTCATTAGCGCCTACAGGGACGAAGGCTATGACGGAGCCATATACGTCTTTGAAGGATTCACTCCCGAACCGTCCACTCTAATGCTACTGGCATTTGGCGGCCTGTCACTTCTTAAAAAACGCCGCAAATAGACTTACTGCACACTACCGGGATTAGGGCCAGGATCGCTACGCTGGCCAATACAAACAGTGCGTTCACTAGTTTCATAACGCCTCCACTGGCCGTGATGACTATCGAAACCACCACGGTGGTGTTCCGGCGGTGTAGCGAAACAGCGATGATCTTCGGCGACGCCAAGCACACGGTAAACGGGATCATTGCATCGCTGAAGGAATGATCAGGCGTTCTCCTTCGTTCGCGAAGCAACGATCGCCAGCCAGACCGCGACACCGACAAGCAGCACGAGCCCGGGCCAGGCGCCCAGCGGATTCTTGGCGATCTGCAGAATGTCCGGTTTGCTCCAAATAACGATCGGAATCGCCAGCGCTATTCCCATCAGCGCCTCGCCGGTGATCAGCCCAGAAGCGAAAAGTATACCCCGCCTTTCGGAAGTCTTAACGCCTTCAAGCGGCGTATTGTTCCGCTTCTGCCGAGCCGAGATCGCGGCCTTGATCGCCCCACCGATTAGAATTGGAACAGCCAATTCCAGCGGGAGGTAAATGCCAATCGCTACAGCCAGGACCGGCATGCGGAACCTGGACTTGCGTATCTCAAGAATCACATCGGCGATGATGATCGCCAGCGCCGAGCCCATCCCGATGAAGACGAAATTCCACGGAAGATCTTTAGAGAACACCCCCTTGGCGACTGCGGCCATCAGGTTCGCCTGCGGGGCTCCGAGTGCGTTTTCCTTGCCCAGTCCTGATGCGTGCCCCTTGAAGCCGTAAGCCTCCTGCAGCAGCATGAGCACAGGCGCTATGACCAAGGCGGCCGAGACAGTTCCGACGATCTGCATCACCTGCTGTTTCCACGGAGTGGCGCCGACGAGGTATCCGGCCTTGAGATCCTGCATATTGTCGCCGGCTATCGCCGCGGCGCAGCAGACGACGCTTCCGATAATAATCGCGGCCGCCGGTCCGTTTTCCGCTCCGGGGCCCATGAGGTTGTACAGCAGCCACGCCGATATCGACACTGTCGCTATCGTCACGCCGCTTATCGGGTTATTGGACGAACCGACGACGCCGGCCATATACGCGGCAACGGCGGAACACAGGAATCCGAGCACGAGCATCGCCGCGGCCATTGGGAGCGTCACGGCGACATCAGCTACGAAGAACTGGTATATCCCAAACAGTCCGATCGCCGCTACGATCGTTCCGACGAGCACCCAGGTCATGGGTATATCCATTTCGGTCCGCGGAATTTTCGCCCCATTGTCTCGCGACTTGCGATACGCAGCCAAACCGCTTGTGATGCCGCTGAAGATCGATCTATGCATCCGCAGGACAGCCCACAGCCCGCCGACCAGCATTCCGCCGACGCCGATGTAGCGGGTTTGCGTGGACCATATATCCCAGGCCCAGTCCATCGCGGACATCGCCTCACCGGCCTGGTCCACTGGCCAATCCTGACACGCCGCGGTAATCGGAATCGCGATAAGCCAGTTGGCCGCCCCGCCGATGAAGATAAGGATCGCTATGTTTATGCCGACGATATATCCGACACTCAGCAGCGCCGGGCTCAGATTCATTCCGCCGTACAGAATGCTCCCGCCAATACGCCGGGCGCCCTGCAGCAGTCCGCCGAACAGCCCCAGACCGGTAGAGCAGAGCTTGAACAGTCCGCCGGCGATCGCCGCAATGGCGATCAAAACAACGCCCGCCCCTCCGGCTTCGCCAGCCTTGAGGACTTCCGCCGTCGCCTGACCTTCAGGGAACTCCAGCGGTTTATCTACAATAAGCGCCCGCCTTAGCGGAATGGTGAACAGCACGCCCAGCAGCCCGCCGAACCCCGCTATGAGCGTGACCCACCAGTAGTTGAAACCATCCCAGGAACCCAGGATCAGTAGTGCAGGAAGCGTGAAGATCACGCCTGCGGCCAGCGATTCGCCCGCCGAGCCGGCGGTCTGGACGATGTTGTTCTCCAGTATCCCGCGTTTCTTGAACATCCGCAGGATGCCCATGGAAACGACCGCGGCCGGGATCGACGCCGAGACCGTCATCCCTGCGAACAGGCCGAGATACGCATTGGCTCCGGCCAGGACCGCTGAGAGTATCACGCCGAGAACGATAGCCTTGAGCGTGAGTTCCAGAGTTGATTTGCCCGGGTTCAGCGGTTGATTCGGATCAAGTGTCATCGCAATTCCTCTTGTGATCGTAAACGGTAGCGTAGGATTGTGCAGTCGCGGCCGCCGATTGTCAAACTCGCGGCCGCGCGGCGACTTATTCTTACCCCCAAGCGACATGAGTTTCGTATTAGTTCGGATGTACATAACCCCGCCGGAGATAGCCCGCGTAGCGTAACACTGCTCGCCGAGATTCACCTTGGCCAACTCTTCATACACGCCGGATGCGGCGATAACGTGCATCAGGCCTTTCTTCGAGGCGCAGTACAGCCTGGCGTTAACGCAGACCGGCGAGCTGTAGAATCGCGATCCGACGCGCTGGCGCCATATCTGCTTTCCGGTCTTAACATCGAGGCAGGTAACCGTACCCTGGCCGGCCCAGCAGAACAGTCGCCCGTCGATCGCCAGCGAAGTCGGCACCAGCGGGACATCCTTGTTCTTCATGCTCCAGACGACTTTCGCCCGCGAGGCTTTTATCTTCGGCTTCACTGCCACCAGGAGCGAGCCGGTTGTACCGCGACCATACGAGGCGATGACCAGCCCCCCGGCCACGATCGGCGAACCGGCGCAGCGATCGAGGAATATCTTCGGCACTTCCCAGGCGACTTTGCCGCTGACGGCATCGACAGCCGTCATACCGTGGGCCGTCGTGGTGAAGATCAGTTCGCTCTTGGCGTCGGCCCGCGTCAGAACACACGGAGTCGAATACGCCGCCAGATGCGAGCGCCTGGGAACTTGCCATTTCACCTGGCCCGTTTTGCGATCGACGGCTATCAGGAAGCTCTTGCCGGCGGCCTTGCTGGGATGCCATCCGTAAACCTTCATATCCTCCTGGTCATTGGCCAGAACGACAGTGTCGCCTACGACAATCGGAGACGTAGCGCTGCCGTGGAGCCCTACAAACCCGCCCAGATTGCGACGCCATACTTCCTTGCCGTCGTGATCGAGCGCCAGCAGCGTAACTTCATCCGGCGTCGACCAGGTGAAGTAGACTCTCTCGGCGTCAACAGCAGGCGTCGCCGCGGCGTAGCTGTTGTCGCGGTGCTTCTTGTGGGTCTTGGAGGCGTAGTCTTTGCTCCAGAGTATCTTCCCGTCAACGGTCGATACGCAGCGGATCATCCGCGTGGCCTTCTTGTCAGTCGATGTAACAAACACCTTCTCTCCCCAGACCACGGGCGATGAGTACCCGGCCCCCGGGAGCTTGACGGTCCAGTTGTAATCCTTGTCAGTCCACGTAACCGGGATTGTCGTAGCTTTGCTGACACCAGCTCCGTTAGGCCCGCGGAACCGGGCCCACTGCGGCTCGGCGCCAAACGCCAACTGAGAAATGAACGCCAACACGATAAATGGTAGGTATTTCTTCATTGTGCTTTCCTATTACGATCAACTCATTGGGAGCCCTATTCTTGCTTAATGTCATGGAAATCGCCAGATAATGTCGTTAATCTGGATAGTGACAAGTCAATTACGACGAGCCTGGGAGTACGAACATGAACAGTATTCGTAGACGTGAGTTTCTAAAAGGCGTGTCGCTGGCCGCCGCTTCAGCCGCCGCCCTGCCCACTATTATTCCTTCCTCGGCCCTCGGAGCCGACGGATCGGCGCCCCCGAGCGAACGGATCGTTATGGGCTGCATCGGCGTCGGCGGTCAGGGAACCGGCAATATGCGGGCCTTCCTGGGACGCAAAGACGTGCAGGTCATATCGGTCTGCGACGTAGACGCCAATCATCGCCGACGAGCGGCGAACCACGTTAACGGCAGATACAAGAACAAGGACTGCGCCGAGTTCAACGACTTCCGCGAACTGCTGGCAAACGACACCGTCGACGCCGTCACGGTCTGCACGCCGGACCACTGGCACGGCCTGGCCTCGATAGCCGCCGCGAAAGCCGGCAAGGACATCTACTGCGAAAAACCGCTGACGAACACCGTGGCCGAGGGCAAAGCGGTTTACGACGCCGTAAGCCGATACGGGCGCGTCCTGCAGACCGGAAGCCACGAGCGATCTCGCCCTAACGCGCGACTGGCGTGCGAACTGGTCCGCAACGGCCGCATCGGAAAGCTGCACACAATCGAAATAAGCCTGCCGTGCGACCAGGGGCATCACATGGCCGTGCGGAACGACAAATCCGTGCACCGCGAGATGCCGATCCCCGACGGATTCGACTACAACATGTGGCTGGGCCATTGCCCCGACGCGCCGTACACCGTAAAACGCTGCCACTTCTCCTGGCGGTTCGTGCTGGACCACGGCGGCGGTGAGATGACCGATCGCGGCGCACACGTTATCGACCTGGGCCAATTGGGCGCCGGGACCGATGCGACGACGCCGATTTCATACCAGGCCACAGGAACACTGCCGGAAACCACGAGCAATCTCTGGAACACGTACTTCAACTACAAATTCGAGTGCATGTACGCCAACGGCGTGCGAATGATCGGCAACAGCAACAATCCGCGCGGCGTGAAGTTCATCGGCGACGACGGCTGGATATTCATCCACGTGCACGGCGGCAATCTCCGCGCCAGCGATACGAACATTTTGCGCGAAAAGATAGGCGCCGATGAAATCCAGATCGGACGCAGCCCGGGCCATCACGCCGACTTCATCAACTGCGTGAAGTCACGCGGCGTGCCGATGGCCTCGGCCCAGATCGGATATCACTCGGCGGTGATTTGCCACCTGCTGAATATTTCGATCCAACTGGGCGGACGAAAACTCAGATGGGACCCACAAGCAGGCCAGGTCCTCGATGACGATCAAGCCAACAGAATGCTGGCCCGTCCCATGCGAAGCCCCTGGTCGCTCTAGTAATCGCCAACGAATGCCTGCCGCCTACTTCGCTGGAGCGGGTTTGTCGGCCAGGCGGTTCAGGACTTCCACGTTCAGCGATTCGTAGGCTGCGATCTGCATCACGCCGCTGGGAGGCAGCAGCAAGATCGGATAGCCTTCGACTGAAACGCACGCATCGCCGAATGCGTATCCCATGTCGATAGAGACTGCGAAACCGTCAGGCAAGCGGAATTCCGGCCGCGGATTCTCCCCCACAATGTCCACGACGCGATTCTTTTTCTTCTTCAGCATCTCGGCCACGTCGCGGTGCATGCCCATGTAGCCGAGCCGCACCACCAGGGCTCCGTCGGGGGCGTTCTTTGCAAAACCGTCCATCTGGGGCTTGACATTATGGTGAGTTTCAATGTTCCGAGCCCAGGCGGCGTCTTCGTACTTGCCGATGAACGATGATGACATGTGCCCCGTCGCGGCGATTACAGTTTTGCGGCCTAGGCGGGTCTCGGCGGCGATCAGGTCCGCCCCCCGAGCGGTGGCCCGCAGTTCGCGTC
>CAYMSH010000303.1:0-7968 GCA_964392945.1 uncultured Planctomycetaceae bacterium
CGGCCTGGTGCATCCAGTCCGACTCGATCATCTTGCCCGCCTGTTCGGCGCTGACTGGCGCCGGTTCGCGATCGACGTCTACGATCATGCCGGCGCCGCCAAGATTGACCCTCCCGCCCCATGGGCCTGAGTTCAGCGGGCCTATCTCCGCAGCCTTGGGCCACGCCGAGTCGTCGAACTTCACGCTGGCCCACCCGGCCGGGGCCTGCTTGCCGGCTCGCCACTTGCCGTTGGTCACTACCGTGATCGCCTTGCCCTTTACGAGCTTAATCTCCAGCCGCCCGATAAATCCCGCGGCGCCGGCTCTGGCGTTTGTACCCGCAACGGCCAGGACATTACGACCCGGTTTGAGCCGCTTTCTCAGGTCGATCGCACCGACTCTCTGCCATCCGCCCCCCGCGTTGCCGACTTTCTTACCGTTAAGGTAAACAAGCCCGCTGTCGTCAACAGTAAGCCTGAAGTGAGCCCGCCTGACCTTCGCACCGGCCGGAATGTTGATCGTCGTGCGGAAGTATCGCGTTCCGCCGGGGAAGCTGCGGACCGACTTGCCCTCGGGACACCATATCCAACGCATCGTTCCGGAAGGCCCTCGCCGAGACACGCTGGCCGAGCAAACGCCCGAAGCGACAACGAGAAACAGCAGGCTTGTCACGATCACAGATCTCTTATTCATTTTCTCACTTTTCACTTTCTATTTTCGCCCTTGGGCGACTCTGGCGGTTCGGAGTTTTCTGACCCAGCAGCTACGGCAGACGCATTTGGCCCGCCCGCAGGTTCCGGCTATGTCTTTTTCTTTGAGAGGCCCTATCGATCCTTCGACGAGCTTCAGCATTTTCTTGTAGCCGGCGGCATCAGTGCTGTCCCAGCCGCCTTTGGCGATCTGGCCCCACCCGCCGGCTTTCGTCGCCAGCGGAGCTTTCAGGATGCGGCTTGATGTCGGCAGCGCCACGTTAACCAGCGCTTCGATCGGCTGGGCGGCGAGCTTGTCGTCGAACGTCTTTGCGATGTGAGCCCGCAAGGCCTTTACGCCTTCGGGGTCAAACGCCCGCTGCTCCGGCCGGTTGTACGAGTAGTCGCCGAAATACTGCACGTTCAGGTCCAGCCAATCGACGATCCGCTGGAAACTGGGCCGATCGAGCTTGATGTGCTTTTCGTGTTTGCCTCGCAGGATACTCGCCAGCTTGCCGGCGTGGGCGAAGTAGTCCTTCGGTTTGGAGTAGTGAATTTCTGCGTTGCCGCGGGCCATTTTGACAAGGCCCCTGGTCTTGATCAACGCGTCGTAGGCGGCGTTGAATCGCGTTCGCCGGCCGATCAACGCCAGCTTTCCGGCATGCTTGGGCTTCAAGCCGTGGCACGAGATGCAGTAGCGATCGAGCACCGGCTGGACGGTTCGCGCAAAGCTCAGTCCGCCGGGATATTTCGGGCCGTACGGCGGGGTCGGATCGAGTATCTTGAGCCCGCCGGGCAGAGTCTGCAGGACCGGCGTGTCCTTTCGCGATTCGTGACAGCCGACGCACGCACTGACCTCTCCGGGCTGGAGGTAGACCGTCGATCGCATCGTCATGACGGCCAGTCCGTCTGAGTCCAGCACCTGGAGCTGCAGCGGCTGGCGAGCAGGAGCCCGGAAGGCGACATTCCCGCTTGCGCCGACTTTGACCGTGCCGACGACGCTCTTGAGAATCTCCTGGCTGCTGGCGTACGTCAGCGCCGGTTTGTCGGCCGCCGGTTGGCTGTGAATGAGGTTGATGCGCACGGCTTTGACCGTGCCCGCCGGAATGTTTTCAGTGCTGCGATGCACGTTCTGGATCATGAACACGCCGGTCTTCAATTTCGACCCCGGCTGGTAAACCGGAGGCAACGCCGGAGGTTTTTTACGCGCCTGGATCGGGATCGGAGCGTAACACGAAACTTCTCGGTCGCGGTAGATCAACTCCCGCCCACCGAGGGTGTCTATAAGGTATATCCCAAACGCCGCTTTGCTCGGCCAGGTGCCGCCGTAGCGACCCTTGGCGCGGTCCCAGTTGACGGTCTCCGGCGAATACGACACCAAATAAAGATCTTCGCTGAGCGGATACGGCGTGGTGTAGCAGCCCTTCAGGCCCCAGCCTTCGGTTTCCGGGAATTTCACTTCAGGCGTGATCCGCTGGACCGGAGCCATTCCGTCGCGACCCTTTCGCGGGTCGATCAGCATTACCGATCCGGCGCTGATGAAGTGATGGGCCGTGGCGGTGCTCACGACTTTGTGCGAACCGGGCACGGCGAGAGCCTCTGTGTTCATGCACGGATTGACTGAATAGTTTCCGTAGTAGTGCTCGGTGGCCGAGCCGTCGGGACGCGTGACCCACAGGCTCTGGAACCACGTGTTGTGACGGTTAATGTAGTCCCATCGCGCGTAGACCAGCCGGCCGTCAGGCAAAACGCTGGGGTCCCACTCGTTGGCCTCGCCGAACGATATCTGCCTGATCCCGCTGCCGTCGGCATCGCCGCGATAGAGCAGGTACGCAGGCGTGTAGCGCCCCCAGTGGCATCGCCCGAAACTCTGGCAGCGAGTCGAGACGAAAGCAAATCCGCCGTCGGGCAGGTAGCACGGATCGAAGTCCTCGATCATCACCGTCTGGCGGTTGTCCACGCGGGCCATCGGGTCATTGGGCCCGCCGGTAAGCTGGCGGACGGTCTTGCCGTCCATGGTTGCTTCGTAGATGAAGAATCGCCGCTGGCCGATCTCGTTGTAGGTGTACCCGCTGCGCGCGACTGTCGGGTGGGTTGGTATTTTCACGCCGCTCGGCTTGGCCTCGCTGTGATCGCAGAAGGCGAATATCACTTTCTTGGCGTCAAACGACAGGTCCGGATGCAGCACCGAACCGACGGGCAGTTTTTTGTCACTGTCCTTGCCCAGCAGCAAGGCGGCTTTGGGCGCGGTTTTCCAGGATGAAATGACCGTCAGCCCGGGCCCGGCTTTGCTGTGGCGCCCGTAATACTGATCGCACATGTGCGAATAGAGCGAATACGGCGGCGGGCGCTTGTTGATCAGGAGTTTCTCGAACCCCAGCAGCGGATGCGACAGGATAATCCGCCGCCGCAGCGACTTGAGCCTGGCCAGGGCCTCGGCGCGATCGGATGAGGCCAGAGTCCGCTCGATCGCGGCCAGCTCGGCGGCCAGCTTGGGACGCTTGGCGCTCTTTTCGACAAACGCCAGGGTCTTGTCGGCCAGCGCAAACATATCGTCAGTCGCATCGGCCCGGAGAACCGAGCCGATCGACAGAACAACCGCCGCACACAATAGAACCAAACGCTTCATGGCAATGTCCTCAATACCTTCCTGGCTTATTATCCATGCAGGCGGTTGACATTACAATCGCCATAATGCCATACTGCCGTTTGCACATTTTATTGCGAGAAAGGAAATACTCATGAAAATACTCGGAATCTCCGGAAGTCAACGCAACGACGACACGTCAGGAACCCACACGCTGGTCAAAACTGTGCTGGAAAACACCGGCTGCGAGTACGGAATCATCTCGCTGCGAGGCAAGAACATCTCCGGCTGCACCGCCTGCCTAGGCTGCGTCGAAGACAATGTCTGCAAGATCCGCGACGACATGGAGCCGATGCGGGACATTATCCTGGAAGCTGACGCATACGTGATCGGCGCTCCGAACTTCTTCACGGGTCCCAACGCCGTGACTCATGCGTTCCTGGAGCGATGGTACCAGTTCCGCCACCGGGCCGCGGACGCACAATGGGGCAAACTCGCAGTGGCGATCGGAGTAGGCGGCGGCGACGGCGATCCGGTGGCCGAGACGATCGATAAGTTCATGATGTACAACTTCATAGAAACCGTGGCCAGGGTAAGCGGCCAGGGTGCGGCGTGCTGCTTTACGTGCGGATACGGCGAGACCTGCGACGTAGGCGCGATAAGAATGATCTTCGGACCGGACTTCAAGATCACCCCGGAAACGACTCCCGGGGTAACCAAACAACCCGAACTAATGCAAGCGGCCGCCGACGCGGGCAAACTGCTGGGCCAGCGCCTGACAGAAGGACACGACAGAGTCGAAGTCACCCAAAGGGTCCAGAAAGTGATGATGGACCTCTTCGCCGAAGGAACCTAGCGCCGCCTGCGCCGCAAAACAGCCAAACCGCCGAGGGCCAGCATGACCATCGTCGCCGGTTCCGGAGCCGTGGTGACCGTCAGGACTGTGTATCCGTTCAGGTCGCCGGTTGTGTGATACGCAAGCGTGAAATCCTCGCCCGGGGTCGCGCCTGAGATGTGGGCCCAGTCCCAAACGGACTCTTCCCAGTACCGAATATCGCCGGTCCCTTTGACCTCCGACATGAAATCCGAAAGCGAGCTGGTGAAATCGCCGCCGATGGCCAGCTTGCCGCCTGTAGACATCTTCACGTGGTTACTTGCCGAGCCCGTGCTGACGTTGATCGCCCGGGACACCAACACCAAACCGTTGTCAGAAATGTCCAATACGCCATCGCCCATAAAGCCGACGTAAATCACCGAAGCCGTCCAGGCGGATCCCATTCCCCGGACATTGACCGAACCGCTGGCGGGGAATAAGTTGCCGATGCGGCTATCGGAGCTGCCGACCACCCCGCCATTGATGATATCCAGATTGCCGTGCTCTATAAATCCGATGTCGAGTTCGCCGCTGACAATCCATCTCGATCCTGCTCCAACGACAACGGACGAACCTGACGAGCCGGTCAGATGGGCGATGAAACTATCCTCGCTGGTGACGGTCCCTCCATCAAGAATCTTCAGTGATCCATTGCCCCAATCGCCAACAATGAGATCTCCAACGACAGTCCAGCTTGAACCGTCCCCGGTCACGGTCATATAGCCGTCACTGGAAGAACTGCCGGCCATATGACACCGTGCTGACGTCACGTCGCTTCCGCCGTCAATCGTCACGCTTCCTGGAAGATTGCTGTGCCCTATATGGACAACATTCGAATCCGTCCAAGTCGCCGGGTCCGGCGGACTGACTTCACCGCTGGAGTAAATATCGGCCTGGACCGTCGAAGCGCACAACAGGATGAAACTCGTCAGTGTCGCTGTCCTCATAGTCATACCCTCAGTTTGCAGGCTCGTTAAACGGACTCCGGAATTCCCTGATTCATCGCCCCCGCTGATCTGCGCCGCTTCAGGACGGCCAGAGATCCGAGGGCCAGCATTACCAGAGTCGCCGGTTCAGGAGCTGTGGTGACCGTCAGGACGGTGTATCCGTTCAGGTCGCCGCTGGTGTGATACGCAAGCGTGTAGTCATCGCCGGCGCTCGCGCCGGAAATGTCGGACCAGTCCCAAATCGCATCGTCCCAGTAGCGGATGTCGTCAGTTCCCGAAACTCGGTCCAGGAAAGCCTGCAGAGAACCGGCGTGATTGCCTGACGTCGCCAGCATGCCGCCAGTGGCCATCGTGACGAAAGCATCGCCGTCGGCATCAACGTCGATGGTTATGGTGTTTGCCCGCACAAGACCACCGTCGGCGATAGACAGTTCGGCCTGGCCGTTGAAGCCGACGTAAAGCGTGCTCGAGAGATTCCAAACCGATCCGGCGCCGCTTACTGTCACGACCCCGTCGCCGTCGTCGGCCGACCCGATGCTGCCGCTTGTGATGTTGACAGTCCCGCCCTTTATGATGTCGAGGGTTCCGCGGCTACGGCTGCCGATATTGAGCCCGTCGGTAATGGTCCATATCGACGCCGAACCGCTTACTGTCACCTGGCCGCTGGAACCGGCTCTATCGCCTATGCGGCAGGAAAGTTCGTTGTATATGTACCCGCCGCTGGCGATTTCCATCTTGCCGGTCCCGTTTGATCCAATACGGAATTCGTGGCTGTTGGTCCAGGTCGAACCCGAGCCGATGACCTTGATCGTTCCGTCGCCGTCGGCCTGCTTGCCGACCACAGTCAGGCTCGATACCAGATCGCTTCCGTCATCGACGGTAACCACGCCAACTCCGTCATCACCGATGCTCGGCATAGTCGAACTCGTCCAGGCCGAAGGGTCGGCCGGGCTGATCTGCCCCGGCTCGCTTCCGGCGGTGCTGATCGCGCCTCGGGCTATTGACGCGCACATAACAACCGACATCGCCAAAACAATTTTGCGAAGAACCATAATTACTCTCCCTGATTTGAAGGCTCGTTTGCTCGCCCGGAAGCTCCTGGTCCGTGAATGGACCGGAACTGAAGATGCACATGCTTTGCCACTGGCCGCTTTCATCTGGCCACCCTTTCCCATTAAACACACACGCAGACCGCCCGCTATTGGGACTTAGCCCACAGGGTCTGTGTGCAGCTTGAGCGATAAACGCTCCTGCCTCTTTTTAGATTCGACTCAGCTCAAGTCGAATGCCGCCCGTCGATGCGATCCGACAGGCCCTTACCTCAATCAAATCATAACACGAAACCCGTTATCTCCAAGAGAATTTTCAAATTGGCCGGAAGCCAACTGCTTGGCAAAGAAAGAGTAAGGCATTCACCTTAGGCTCCGACGACATCTTTATTCGCCGGTATTGACAATCACATGTGATCCAACGACAATCTGCGCATCGGCGCCAAAGGGGCCCCAGAAAGGACACACATATGCTAATGCGAACAAGAGGTTTCACGCTGATCGATCTGACGGTTGTAATTATGTGCGCGGTGATTCTCGTCACGCTCTCGGCTTGTATCAATCCGTGGAGCGATCTGGAGAACCAGGCCCAGTGCCGCGCCAATCTGAGCGGTATCGGAAAGGCCATCGCCATGTACAGGGGTGAAGACCGAAACTCGAAGTTCCCGCTGCTGTTTACCCGGGGACAGCCCGAGGCGAACATCCGGGCCGCCGATGCGGGCAAGACTATCGATGAACTTCGGACCAACCTGGGCGGTCGCGGGGCCGCGATGCAGAACGTGTGGATGCTCATCACCAAGGGCCTCGTGCCGGAGGAGGCTTTCTGGTGCCCGTCAGACAGGGACTTCAAACATCGAGAATTCGAGAGCGCAGCCGAGCGGCGAACAGGGAAAGTCGGCTGGCAGTCGGCGTCGAATTTCTCGTTCGGACTGCATTTCCCGTACAAGAGCACCTCGACAGACAGCTCAGGAATCGATAACGAAGCGTGGCTCGGCGCCCAGTTGAAAGGTTCGTTCGTGATCATGGCCGACAAGAATCCGTCGCGGACCAACGAACCGGCCGTTGGCGTTGGAGCCCAGAAGGCGCCGTCGAACCATCCCGGCAGCGGCCAGGCGTACCTGATGTTCAGCGGCGCGGTGAACTGGAAAGCGGGCGACGAAAACTCCGACGTCAACGGCGACGACATCTACACGATCGACAAAGAGGACAACCCCCACCCTGACACACCAGCAGGCTTCGACGATCAATACATAACCCGCCACCCGCTGGACGACTGACACCGAACTGAACAAGTACGTCCCGGGTATCGTATGAATGATATGAGGACACAGACCAGAGGTTTCACGCTGATCGATCTGGTGGTTGTAATCGTGTGCGCTGCGATTCTCGTCATGCTTTCGGCATGTATCAATCCACCGGACGAAGGCCCGAATCTGTGGAGGTGCCAAGCCAATCTGAACGGTATCGGAAAGTCCATCGCCCTGTTCAGGGGTGAAGCCGGAAACTCAGAGTTCCCGTTGCTGTTCACCAGGGGGCGGCCCGAGGCGAACATCCGGGCTGCCGATGCTGGCAAGACTATCGAGGAGTTGCGGACCAATCTCGCCGGTCGCGAAGCGGCTATGCAGAACATGTGGCTGATTATCGACAGGGGCTATGTCACTGAAGACGCTTTCCAGTGCCCTTCGGACAGGGACTTCAAACACCGCGAGTTTGAGACCGCAGCCCATCGCAAGGCAAAGAAAGTCGGCTGGCAGTCGTCGGCCAACTTCTCGTACGGCATGCATTTCCCGTACAGGAGCACGACTGTAGACGGCCGGGAGATCGAGAGTCCGGCGTATCTTT
>CAYMSH010000304.1:0-7892 GCA_964392945.1 uncultured Planctomycetaceae bacterium
CCGGAGCGGTCGCCCGCCGGTTATATTTGCTTATTGAGGCCCGAAAGACATGTCCGAATTCATCCCGCCACGCCCCCTGTCGCCGATCTCCCAGCCGGCGGAGCCTCCAGAAAAGCCACTACTTGCCGCACCGCATTTCTCCGACAGTTTCGCCTGGCGTTTGACCGCTACGATTCTGTGGTTGCTGATTCTCGCCGGCGCCGTATTGGGGCTGCTGCGATACGGAATTGAGGCCCCCGAAGGTCTGTTCAGTGACGACGGTATCGAGAGCATGTGGCTCAGCGCGATCCCGCTTATGATACTCGTAGGCCCGATGGCCCTGGTCATGCTCGGCGGAGGGATGGATTTCACTACTGGGGCTGTGACCGCCCTGGCGTCTGTGGCCGTAGCGTTGGCTCTGACGGCCGGGTATTCGCCGCTCCAGGCGTTTGGGCTGGCGATGCTCGTCACCGGATCCGTGGGGCTCATCCACGCGATCTTATTGGGAGTCACGTCAATCAACCCATTCATCCTGACGTTCATAACGGCTATACTTGTCCATGGCGGAACGCTGATCATCGCCGGAGACCAGTACACGATCGCTATCGAATCCGATTCCGGATTCATCAGTTCCCTGTACCAATCGCCGATAGTACTCGCCGCGTCGGCCGGCATATCGCTGCTGATGATTCATCTGGCTCAACGCGGCAAGAGCGTAGATTTGGCCTCAAGCCCCTCGCCATGGCGCCGCCGCACGCTCTACGGAGCCCTGCCATACGTGCTGTCCAGCCTGTTTGCCGGAATACTCGGATGCGCCATGGCCGCGAACGCAGGAATGGGCTCTCCGGGAACCGCCGGAGGAAGAGACATGCTTGTGATAATTGCCGCTATTATTGGCGGCAACTGCACTGGTCGCCTCCACGGAACACTCGTAGGCGCCCTGGCCGGCGTGGTCATAATCGTCGGCATAAAGCGGTTTATGATGCTACAGAGCGCGTCTGAGGAAACAACGAACCTCACATTCGCCGCAGCCGCGGGCGCAGCACTACTGCTGAGCCAATTTGTCTACTGGATCATCAACCTGATCTACCGGATGTCTCACCGCAGTCCGCAGCTTACGGCTTGAGGACTACGCGAAGCGACTCGCCCGAGATCATCAGTTCGAACGCCTCGGCGATGTCGTCGAGCGTCTTGATGTGCGTGGCGATCTTCGAACCGTCTACGCGTCCGTCGGCGAGCATGGCGACGCCTTCTGCGACGTGAGCGGCGGTTGAGTCGCTGGCTCCGACTACGCGAATTTCGTTGTAGTGGATGGCTCGCGAGTCGATGTTCAGCATATTTCGTCCGACCGGAAGCGAAGCGAACAGACACACCGTGCCGCGTTTGCGAACCAGGTGCACCGCCTGTTCCTGCGGCCCGGCGGCCGGTGCGGCGACTATGCAAACGTCAACGCCGAGTCCGTCAACCGATTCGGCTTTCACGACTTCAGCGAGATCCTGAGTCGTCGGATCGACAGTTATGTCGCAGAACGGAGCGCCCTGCTGGAGACGAGCCGCGTTCGGCTCGGAAAGGATGATCTTCGAAGCGCCGCGAGCACGTGCGACTAGAACGTTCAAGAGTCCCATCGGTCCGGCGCCGACAACCAGCACCACGTCGCCTTCTTCGATTTCGCAACGTTCGAGTGAATTGACAGCGCAGCTGATCGGCTCGGCCAGCGCCGCGTGTTCTGCGGCCAGGCTTTCGGGAACCTTGACAACGTGTCCGCCTCGCAGCGCCGCGGCCGGTATGATCGTAAACTCGGTCATTCCGCCGTCGTAAGCGAATCCCATGGGCTTGACGTCCTGGCAGATGTTCCGCCATCCGCGTTTGCAGTACAGGCACTCGCCGCACGCCACTGACGTCGCCATCACGATTCGATCGCCGATCGCCAGATCGCCGGCGGCGGCGGCGGGTCCGA
This sequence comes from uncultured Planctomycetaceae bacterium, assembly GCA_964392945.1. Lineage (GTDB taxonomy): Bacteria > Planctomycetota > Phycisphaerae > SM23-33 > SM23-33 > BS750m-G57. The sequence goes on from CAYMSH010000304.1 coordinate 1,937, forward strand.
TTTCCTGCACAATAGCACAGAACTCGTGGCCCATAATCGCGCCTTCCTTCATTCGCGGATTGCCCACTTTGGAGGTCTTAAGGTCCGAACCGCAGACCGCACAGGCCTCGATCTTGACGAGAACTTCGTCGGCTCCGCAAACAGGAATATCGACCTGTTCTACACGCACATCGCCGGGACCGTAGTAACGAACTGCTTTCATTGTATCGCCCATGATATCTGCTCCGCTGTGAATCTAACTGTTATGTGTATTGCATGAAGGAGGCTCGGCCGATTACGGATACTAGATGCCGCCGCCGTCCAGGATATCGATCCAGTAGCCCGTCGTATACGCCCCGCCGGCGGCAAGCGACATGATGCCTTCCTTGGTGCTGAACTCGCCGTCGCAATCGACGTTGTCCATCACGCCGTGCCACGGCTCGATGCACGCGAAGGGAGCCGCAGGAGGAGCCCACAACGCCAGGAAAGGCACGCCCTCGGTACGCACGCGGACTCGCTTGGTGTTGCGGGAGTTCATTATCGTCACAGATTCCGACGCCGGATTCTTGAAGATTATCGGGCCGCGATCGAAAAGCGTCTTGGTTATCGATATTTGCCGACTGTTATCGAAGATCGGCTCGGTTTCGTTGAGATGCACGCCGCCCTTGAAGAAGTATCTCTCCATGTTCTCGGGGCGCGAGAAGTGAAAATAGTAGTGTTCGGGATATCCGCCGGCGAACGGAACATTGATCGCCGGATGCGATCCGATCGAGAAGAACATCACGTCTGAGCCGGTGTTCTTTACGTCATACCGGACCGCCAGGCTACAGTCCTGCAGCGTAAAAGTCGCACGCAGGTTGAAGTCGAACGGGTACTGCTTCTTTGTCTCGTCGCTCGATACGGTTTCGAACGATGCGCTTGCGGCATCCGAGGCCACAGGTTTCCATTCGACCTTGCGTACGATCCCGTGTCCCGGCATGGAGTAGGTCTTACCGCGGTAGGAATACTCCCCATTCCGCAGTCCGCCGATAATCGGGAAGAGAATCGGCGCCGCGCCCGTCCAGTGCGCGGGGTCCGACTGCCAGACGTATTCTGCGCCGCTGGAGTGTTCGACGAGGCTCTTGAGTTCCGCGCCTGTAGCCGCGACAGTCGCCGACAGTTTACCGTTGCTTATCGTTACGCTCATGCGTTGGCCTTAAACCACTGTCGCCTGAAGTCAGCTTATCGTTAGTATCCGCCCTGGCCTTCCTGGCCGGTTACGATCGCCACGCTGGAGACCGCGCCAATTCGGTTGGCGCCGGCGGCCAGGATCTGGATCGCTCGCGGGTAATTCCTCATTCCGCCGCTGGCCTTGACGCCCATATCCGGACCAACGGTCCGACGCATCAGAGAGATGTCGTGCGGAGTCGCTCCGCCGCCGGCAAAACCGGTGCACGTCTTGACAAAGTCTGCTCCGGCGCGTTTCGAGATTTCGCACGCCAGGACCTTCTCGTCGTCTGTCAGCAGAGACGTTTCGATGATAACTTTGAGGATCGTAGTGCCGCGGGTCGCACGTCGCACCGCACGGATGTCGTTCTCGACCAGCTTGATGTCGCCGGACTTCATCGCGCCGATGTTCATGACCATGTCAAGTTCGTGCGCTCCGTCGGAGACCGCGCGGCGAGCTTCGAACGCCTTGGAAGTCGCGTCCATCGCACCGAGCGGGAAGCCGATAACCGCCGAGACTTTCACCGGCGTGCCCTGCAACTTCTTGGCCACGTACTTGACTCGTGAGGAATTGACGCAGACAGAGAAGAAACCCCATTCGAGGGCTTCGTCGCAGAGCTTGTCGAAAGCCGCGTCCGGAGCGTCGGGCATCAACATCGTATGGTCGATGTACTTGGCCAACCCAGCCGGCGAGGGGTCCGTCGATGCGCCGCCGGCGGCAGCGGGCGCCGCGCCCTGTTTGCCCAACTCCGTGGTCAATCTCTTCATTACTTCGCTGGCAATCTTGTCGATCAGTTCCTGCTGGTCCATCTTACTTTCGCTCTCTTTCTGTAGCCATCAGCTTGTTCACTCGCGGCCAGTGCTTCCCGCCGGCAAACGGGGTTTCCAACCAGAGCTTCGCCATTTCGCAAAGCTCCCCGCTGCCGTGAAGAGGACCGCCGAGGGTAAGGACATTAGCGTTGTTGTGGTCTCGGCTGTTCACGATTGTTCGAATATCGTAGCACAACGCGGCGCGGACTCCGCGAACCTTGTTGCACACCATAGAAGACCCGATACCGGCGCCGTCGAGCATTATTCCACGCTCGCACTGACCGGAGGCGACCATTTTGGCGACGGCCGCCGCAATGTCGGGATAGTCAACTTTTTCAGACCCGTCGCAACCGGCGTCAGTCACTACGTAGCCCAGTGTTTCCAGATACCTGCCGATCGCACGCTTGGCGCCGACGCAGGTATGATCGCAGCCGATCGCAACACGACGCACCTGGTCCTTGAAGTAACCCGTACCCAGGACCGGCGGCGTTGGTTTAGTGTCCAGAGGCATACCGCCTACTTCGCCTTTGGCGACGATCTGGCCCACTACGGCGTCTACGATCTTGTTTATGTCTATCTCTGCCACTATTGCGTCCAGTGATTTATCTACTGTTTACGCGTCGGGGTCAAGGTCCACGGAGTCAACAATGCCCGCGATCACGGTTCGTATCGTCATTATGTCAGGCGTGTCCATCAGCATTCGGGCCGATCCGCCTTCGTCGCATATAATCACCCTGTCGCCTACGCCGGCCTGGGCGTTGTCGACAGCCAGCATCATCTTCCCGTCATCCGAACCGTCGGGCTTGATGGGTTGGACCATGAAAGTCTTGAGGTTCTTGTAGTCGTCGATCTTCGTGTCGGCCACTACACTGGCTATAACTCGGGCAAGTATCATCAGGCGCCTCCCGTCGTGGCGGCGTCTTCGCCTTCAATGTGATCGATAATCGCCATAATCGCCACATCTCCCGGATGGAACCAGTTTGGGAAGCACTGTCCGGCCTCTTTCGAGGATTCGTACATGACTAAATCGCCTTCGCCGGCGCGCACCGCGTCCATGCCGACAAGCACATCGCCAGACGGCTTGCGATGCCTGTCGAGCGGCTGGATCAGGAGCAACTTCATCCCTTCAAAGGACTCGTGCTTCCTGTCGGCGACGACTCTACCTATTATTCTGCCTAACTTCACTTCTGTTTCACCTATACGATCCGGAAGTAATCGACAACCGTGCAGCGTCTCTCTCGCGTGAACGTTCTGGCTCGGGTGATTCCGTCGCCAGTGGGGCTCGCTATCGACAGCGAGGTGAAGCCCGCGCCTCCGACGCCGAGTCCTGCGTAGCTCGGACCGTTCTTGACGAAGATCGAGCAGTTCATCTTCTTGGCCATCTTCGACAGCTTAGCGATATTCAGCGAGTGCATCATTGCCGTATGCCTGAAACCGTGCTCGCACTGGAACGCCAGTTCGATCGCGTCATCAACATCCTTAACGCGAGTCATCGGCATAATCGGCATGAGCTGCTCGGTCCACATCAGCGGGTGTTCCCTGCCGACTTCGCAAAGCAGCAGCTTGACTGAATCGGGGATATCGATGCCGATGTCCTTTGCGATAACGCTGGGATTCTTGCCGACGTATTTCTTGTTAATAGCGCCTTCGTCGCCGGGGCAACCGGGCTTGTCGATAACCAGGTCGGTAAGCGCCTTGGTCTGGGCCTCGTCCAGAAGGTAGGCGCCGTTGGCGACCATGGCGGCTTTAAGCCTGTCGGCGACCGACTCGACAACGATAACCTCTTTCTCGCAGATGCAGATGACGTTATTGTCGAAACTACCGCCGTTTACAATGTCTTTGCCGGCTTTTTCGATGTTGGCGGTTTCGTCAACCACTACCGGGGGGTTGCCCGGGCCTGCCGCGACTGCTTTCTTGCCGCTCTTCATCGCAAGATTCACGATTCCGGGACCGCCGGTCACGCACAGCATTCCAATGTCCGGATGCGTCAGCAGCGTGCCTGCAGCCGCCACGGTGGGATTGGCCATGCCGGCAAGGAGGTTCATCGGACCACCGGCGCTGACGATAGCCTTGTTCATGGCCATGATCGCTGCGCCGGAAACCCTCTTGGCGTGCGGGTGCGGTCCGAAGACAACCGAATTACCAGCCGCTACCATTCCTATGCCATTGCAGACGACTGTGGAAGACGGGTTCGTTGACGGGATAATCGCCCCGATAACGCCCCACGGCGCCAGTTCGATAAGGCTCATGCCGTCATCGTCTGAAAACGCGCTGGGCTGAAGGTCTTCAACGCCGGGAGTCTTATCGGCGACAAGAGCGTGCTTGACGAGCTTGTCTTCGACGCGACCGAAGCCGGTTTCCTCGACAGCCAACTTGCTCAGCATCTCGTTGTTTTCGTGGGCGGCTTTTCGCATCGCTGCGATTATTTTGCCGCGAGTAACGAGTGTAAGCTTGGCCAGTTCTTCCTGGGCGATTTTCGCCGCAGCGATGGCGCCTTCGATATCGGCAAACAGTCCCGGCCCAAGCGGCTCGCTGGGAGCAGCCGGCGCCGGAGCCGAAGCCTTCGAGTCAGGGATATCCATCTTCGACAGGATATCCTGAACCAGAAGGCGAATATTTTGCTCAAGTGAATCCATGAGTTACTAACCTTGTGCTTTCGAGTAGACGACCTTGCCGGACTCGTCGATCATGTCGACTATGCCGAGTATGGAAGCGTCGATCGGCTTGTCAAACGTTCTTGGCGTCTGGCGGTTGGGGCTGCCGTTGGACATAAAGATCATCTCGCCGGTACCGGCCCCGACCTGGTCGAGCGCCACGTGGAAATCGCCCAATCCCGATCCGTGCTGATCGCACTTCTCCACGAGCATATATCGCGTGCCATCGACGTTATCGGCCGTTTGCGTGCAGACCACCGTTCCAACTATCATGCCGAGTATCATAGTCGCCTCTAGCCTACTTCGCAGGCTCGATTACGGGGTTCTTAACGTACGTCGGCTTTCCGCCGATCTCGATGGTGTCAACAATAGCCGTGATAGTAGCGTCGGCGGGCCTGTTAAGCGTAGCTTCGGTGTAGCGTCCGCAACTTCCAGACGCGTAGAAAACTATTTCGCCCGTGCCGGCTCCGACACCGTCCATCGCAACGACGTACTTGTCCTGACCCTTCATCGTCGAGGGGTTAATCAGCTCCAGCAGAAGGAACTTAATTCCTTCAATCTTGGCGGACTTGTGCGTCGAGACTACCGTTCCAACAACTTTTCCCAGTACCATGCCGTCGTCCTCAATTCTCGCCGTCGCGCGAAATCACGCCGCGCGACAAGGCGTTGTCGCGAAAGCTATGATTACGCAGGTGTGCGGCCCAGCGGAAGCGTTACGTCAACGTTCTGGTGGGGACGCGGGATAACGTGCGTGGAAACGATTTCGCCAACGCGCTCTGCTGCTCGCGTTCCGGCGTCAACTGCTGCACGAACGGCCGCTACATCGCCGCGAACGACTGCTGTTACGTATCCGCCGCCGATCTTCTCGTAACTTACGAGTTCGACCTTCGCAGCTTTGACCATCGCGTCAGACGCTTCAACCATTGCGGTGAAGCCGCGAGTTTCGATCATTCCCAATGCTTCCTGAGTATTTTCTGCCATTGTTCTTCCTTACCGTTCCTAAAAAGTCCTCTATGGACTGTAGTTGTATTACTTGCGTTTGGCCTGCGGGTCGCGACCGGTGATGGTCTCGAGGCGGGCTTCGATTATTCTGCTTGCTTCGATCACTTCGGCCTCATCGCCGGAGATGTAAACGCGGCCGAACTTGCCGATGCCTTTAACATCAATGATCTTGATATTCGCGCCCTTCTCGGCTTCATTAGCCGCGAAGTAGGCGTAACCGGCCGGCTCGAGTTCCAGGATGTACAGCGTGTCGCCCTGGACAATCATGTTGCCGTATCGCACGCGATTAATCAGCATTGCGTGAT
>CAYMSH010000305.1:0-7889 GCA_964392945.1 uncultured Planctomycetaceae bacterium
CTGTCTGCGACAAGTACTTCATTTCACGATGGGACACAGAGTCCATGGCGAAGATTCCGCCGAGCGCGATGGCTATTGCAGAGTCCCTCGGAGGACTGAGATCATCGCAGATACTCTTCGTCACCAGCCCTGGTGAATTCGTAATTACATACGGCGCATGGTGGCCCTGGGGCGACGGAAACACAATTTCTTTGCGAATCGGAATGGTCACCAATAAAGTGCCCGCTCTAGCTAGTGACGAACTGTTCCAGGAGTTCTCAGAATGGTTCACCAATCCCCAGGCCGCTGAAACCACGCCTTCCCTGGATTAGACTTAGCCACGCGGCGAAACGAGCATTCCGACGAGCCCCGCAGACGCCTGGGGCTCACTGCGGCAATCCCTTACGATCTCCGCTGACAGACTGTCCACCAGTCTGGCTCCAGCAAGTTGGCCATCGCCCGATATGCCGACCTATCTACTTACCACATCAGGCATTACGCCTTGTATCACAGGCCAATATAGCCTTTTCCAGTTGATCACAATCGCAAGTGCCGTGCTCTAAATCAGATATGTCTCGAGATATTCTCCCTGGCTGATGTCACAGAGATTTTCGGCCTGCAGGGGTTGATTTCATCTCGACGAATGTATATATTTCTCCCGTTGACGGCCTCCCCCCGCCGTCAGTTATTGGCGACAAGTCGGTCTCCCCCCACCGACCTGTCGCCTTCTTTTTGCCCTTCCTGAGGCGCCTCCCGATCGCATATAAATCGATACGAATTTACATTTTTTTTATTTTCCTGTAAAAAAACGCTGGACGTTTGGCCTTTTGGCTAGTAAAGATCAATCATCGAAACTTAATCTTCGGCGATCGGATGTCGTCGAAACTAAAACACATGGTGCTTTTGTTCACCGAGAAAGGATTTGAATTATGGCAAAAATGACCAAGCCCCTGACCAAGTCGGAACTCACTGTCGCAATCGCAGACGAATGCGAACTGTCGAAGAAGCAGGTAACGGCCGTGCTGGAATCTCTGGCTGGCCAGATCGAAACCAGCTTGAAGGGCTGCGGACGTTTCGTCCTGCCCGGCCTGCTGAAGGTCGAGAAGAAGAAAGTGCCTGCCCGTCCGGCTCGCAAGGGCGTCCCGAATCCGTTCAAGCCCGGCGAACTGATGGACATCAAGGCCAAGCCCGCAACGACGAAGATCAAAGTACGTCCGCTGAAGGCCCTCAAGGGCATGTAAGAAGCGACAAGCTTTAAGCCGAACAAAAGACCAGGGCCTGTCGGGTTTATTCCCGGCAGGCCCTGGTTCTTATTTTGTAACTGCTAATTCGATCGCTGCAGACCGTCGGTTGGCCTAAACGCCATTACCGGCGTGCTGTCAGCGGCCGCCCAGGCCCGCCCACAATCGACTGTCGACGACATCGCCGGGAAGGGAGGCCAGAATACCGCTTCCGATATCCGAAGCGTCCTGGGCCAAATCACGCATCTCTTTGGCCATAGACTCAGCAGCGAACGCTTCCATCGCCGCAAGCGAATCTTCCACGAGGTCTACAGGGGGCGGTATCTTCGAAATCATCTCCCCTCCGCCGCCTGGCGGCGTGACAGGCGGTTCAATCGGCCCAGCATTGTTGAACAGCAGGCCCATCGCCAGAATAACTCCCGCCGCCAGCGCCGCAGCGCCGAAGGCGAACCTGCGCAGAACAATCGTCCTACTGCGTCGCCTCGCCTCGGCGCGGATCGACGAGACGATCCTTTCGCTGAGTTCAGGCTCCAGCGGATCGCACGGCGTGATCTCCAGCCGCAGCGCCGTATCGAGCTGTTCAAACTTGTCGCAGTTGTCATGACTTTCCGACATAATTCACCTCGTCTGATCCCGCAAGCGATGCGGGCCCTGCTGTCGCGGCGCCGGGTCGCGGCGGACGCTCTTCAATATCAATAGACTCAGCCAGTTTCTTTCGGGCGCGATGGAGCAAAACTTTGGCGTTGCTGACCGAAACGCCGACAATCTCTGCAATATCGTTGACAGACATCTCCTCGGCGTACTTCAACCAGAGCGATACGAATTGCGTATCGGGAAGCAACGCTTTGGCGCGATCCCACAGACCGCTGCGTGCTTCGGCGCGAAGCATACGCTGGTCCGGCGAGGCCTCGGCCAGGATGCCGAGTTCTTCCGGTGCGGCTACTGAGACCTCAAAGCGGCGCCGCCCGTGACTTATCGCAACACGAGTGGCGATCGTAAAGAGCCACGTAGTTAAGCTCCTGGAGCAGTCGAACCTCGATATCGCTCCGAACGCCTTGACGAACGTATCCTGCAGCAGATCTTCTGCGGTATGGAGATTGCCGACCCGCCGGCGGATGTATCTAAGCAGCCGCGGGCCGTACAGGCCAACCAGCGATTCGAACGCCGACACGTCGCCGCCCTGGGCCAGTCGGGCCAGGGCTTCAGGCGTCGCTTCGTCGGTTTCGAGTTTTATAACCGCTCGGGTCACGCAATCACTCGCTTCTCTATTCGCGCGGTTCTTCGGTCCGCTTGGCTCGTTTGGCTTTGCGATTCTCTTCTATGAACGTCAGAAGCGTCACGACAGACTTGACCGGCATCGTCGCGTCGAGGCGAACTTCCTTGCCCTTGCCGCCGATCTCGATCTTCTCGCCAAGGTCCTTCAAACCAGCAAACTGCTCCTGGCCGCGCATCATCTCGCCGAACGCCAGAAAACCGTTAGCCAGCTTTCTCATGTTGTCGGCGTCTTCTTCACTGCCGGCCAGGACGCTGGCGCTGAGGAACAACTGTCCCTCGGACTCACCGCACTGCATTGACACGGCCGTGACGCGCTGCAGCATCGCCGCGCGAGGAGCCTTGCCCTTGGGGAACTCGATCTTGTCGGCCGCCAGAACCACAAAGGCACCCTTGGCGGTTTCAGGAAGCGAACCGATAGCCTTGGTCTTGGCCAGCGTGTCGGTTTTTCCGTCCAGGACATCCAGGGACTTCTGGAGCGACTTCATAGCCGTGGACACGACAACGGTCTTGTTGTCGTAGAAGCAAGCGAATCGCTTCTCGCCTTTGGCGTGGGGGTTCTTATCTTCGGTCCATTGATGAACGGTATGCTGGCCGAAGCTGTCGGCCTTGTAGGATTCATTCTTTTTCAGCAGATCGATGAGCTTGTCTGTTGCGACCGTCGCATCGACGACAACTACGCCTTCCTTATCGCCCAGGCGAGGACCGTAGACGGTTATCCCGCGGATGTCTTCCAGCGGGTCGAAGCCCATCGCCTTTTTAATGTCGAGAATTCCCTGGGCGAATCCTTCTTTCTCTTCGGCCTTGGCCAGGAACATCTTGCCAAGGTCCGACGAGAGCATTGCTTCAACATCAACGTGCGCGACCCAGCTGGCGTCGCCGGCGACAACCTTGGTGTCAAGAGCCCCGCCGAACACCGTCGAGGACATCAACATCACAGCTACCGCACAGATACTCAGATTCTTCATTTCCTGGACTCCTTGCCGTCAGTCAGAATTATATCATAATCATCGGCGTGAACATCATGTTCACCTGACATCCTATACGCCCCAGACCGCCAAAGGTTACAATCGCAAACGGGTTTACCGACATGCCGCACTCAGGGATCAAGCGTCAGCGACAGGGGTTTGTCGAACTTTAACGCGACTCCCGCCATAGAGCCGACCGGCTGGGCGACTGTCCGAACCACCTTGGCTCCGACGCAGAAGCAATCGATCCGGCCCGATCGCCGAGGGACGCTGAATGTCAGATCGACCCGACTGTCCGTACTTGGCGCATACCGCGCAGGCATCGCGGTTAATACCCCGCCGTCGGACACATCGCTGCATACGGTAGTGGCCGCTGCGCATTGCGAATCGCTGTAAACCGTAACCGGACACGCCAACTTCTGACGCGGATATCTTCTATTGTCATGTGATTTATAGTTGCTCATTTTCATGTTCTCCTTCCAACTTCTGATGCATTGGGTCAATAGGATTGACCTGCTATTGCCCCTATCGACCCGGCCCAGTGGGGTCTTTCTTAAAAGCCCGGATTTCCACCAATCCCTAATCACTGTTGGTCTATATGGTTACGGGGTTATCGCAAAACTGCAGCGAAAAAGTCTTAGACATGCGGGCTAATATATTTCGATCCATCCCTCGCATTTTACCCATATTGCCATTACCGCCTTGCGGTCTCGGTGATTCCGCATCAGACAGCACGTGAAAAAATGCCCTCAATCAAAACCGAACAACACTTGCATTCGCCGGAAAAGTCAGGCAGTATTACCCTTGAATGTGCGTTTATGCACGCAATATGCTTGCGGCGGTCGCGAGCAAAGTTCGCTTGATAAAGACGGGTTTACCTTTCTGGAGTTAATCGATGAACGGATATTGTGGCCTCGTACTTAGGATCAATCTCACCGACAAGCAGATTTCCACCGAACCCCTGGACCAGGAAGCAGCCGCTAAGTTTATCGGCGGTCGCGGTCTGGGCACATACTACATGTGGAAGGAAGTAGACCCCGGCGTTGATGCTCTTTCGCCGGAGAACAAGTTTATCCTGGCCACTGGTCCGCTGACCGCATCGCCGGCTCCGACCGCAGCGCGGTACATGGCTGTGACCAAGAGCCCGCTGAGCGGAACGATCGCCTCGAGCAACTCCGGCGGTTTCTGGGGTCCGGAGTTCAAGACCGCCGGATACGACATGCTGATCGTCGAAGGCAAGAGCGACAGTCCCTGCTACATCGCCATCAATGACGACAAAGTCGAAATCCGCGATGCGTCGGCGCATTGGGGCTCGCTGGTCGGCGCGGCGACTGATTCGCTGATCGAAGAGTTCGGCGATCCCAAGGCTCGCGTGCTTCTTATCGGCCCGGCTGGCGAAAAGCTCAGCCCGATCGCTTCGGTTATGAATGAGAAATGCCGAGCGGCCGGACGCAGCGGCGTCGGAGCCGTCATGGGCAGCAAGAACCTCAAGGCCATCGTCGTTCGAGGCACGGGCAAAGTTCAGGTAGCCGATCCCGACGCGTGCAGCGCGGCGTTGAAGGACATCAGAGGCGTTCTCAAGGAGCATCCGGTAACCGGCGGCGGGCTTCCGACCCATGGAACCGCAGTGCTCGTCAACGTCATAAACGCAAGCGGCGTCTACCCCACACGAAACTTCCAGGAAGCATTCTTCCCGGAAGCCGAGCAGGTATCCGGCGAAGTGCTGACCGAGAAGTACCTGACAGGCAAGGACGTATGCTTCCGGTGCCCCATCGGGTGCGGGCGGGTCAGCAAGGCCGACGACATCGAAGGCGGCGGACCGGAATACGAAACCATCTGGGCATACACCGCCGACTGCGCCGTTAACGACATGGCCGCGGTTATCAAGGCAAACATGTGGTGCAATGAATACGGGCTGGACACCATCAGCGCTGGCGCCACGATCGCCTGTGCGATGGAAATGAACCAGCGCGGGTTGCTCACTGAAGAAGAGATGGCAATGGGCCCGGCCCTTGAGTTCGGCTCGGCCGAAGCCGTCGTCGAGTGGACCCGCCTGATGGGTATCGGCGAAGGGCTCGCCGGCAAGATGGCCCAGGGCTCGTATCGCCTGGCCGACGGCTACGGAGTTCCGGAACTGTCGATGACCGTCAAGAAGCTGGAAATGCCGGCATACGATCCGCGCGGCATCCAGGGCCAGGGCCTGCAGTACGCTACGGCCAATCGCGGCGGATGCCACGTTCGCGGATACATGATCTCGCCGGAAGTTCTCGGCATACCCGAGAAACTTGACCCGATGAGCCTCGAAGGCAAAGCCACGTGGGCCATCGCCTTCCAGAACCTGACCGCCTGCATCGACTCCCTCGGCGTCTGCCTGTTCACGTCGTTCGCCCTGGGCGCCGAGCACTACGCCACGATGTACAACACTATCGTCGGCGGAGAGCTTACTGCAGACGACATGTTCGCCGCCGGAGAGCGCGTGTGGAACATCGAGCGTATGTTCAATCTCGCGGCCGGGATCGACCCGTCACAGGACACGCTGCCCAAGCGCCTGCTGAACGACCCGATCCCCGAAGGCGCCTCCAAGGGAGCGGTCAACAAGCTTGATCAGCTCCTGCCGGAGTATTACACCGAGCGAGGCTGGGGAGCCGACGGGATACCGACTGACGAGAAACTCCAAACTCTGGGATTGAAATAATCCCGAAATCATTGTTTACTAGCGTTGCCGATTTGCAAAATGAGGCCGCCGTCGCCGACGGCGGGAACAAACCAGACTTTTTAGGAAAGGACTGTGGGAATGTTTAAGATCAATTTCAAGACGATGGTTGGTGCTTCTCTGGCGGTTTGCCTTCTGGCCGGACTCCTCCTGGCGCCCGGATGCGCCGGCGGCGAGGGCATCAGACCCAAGCTGCTGTTCAATCTGCCCGACGAGTGCAACACCCCTGACGGAATGACCTGCAACGAGAAGACAGGCGACATCTACCTGTGCTGCCCGAACTTCAAACTCCGCGACGGAGCGCCGGACAAAGCCCAGAAGTATCCCAGCGTCATAATGAAGATCGACAAGAACAACAAGATCACCAAGTTCTGCGATCTGCCCAAGCACCCCCTGACCAAGCAGGTCGGCCCGATGGGGCTGGAGATCGGACCGGACGGAAACCTCTACGTATCCGACAACCAGTACTTCTGGTCCAAGGACTACGCCTCGCGCCTGCTGCGCGTCAACATCAAGCCTGACGGCACCGCCGGTAAGGTTGATGTAGTCGTAGAAGGCACCAAGCTGTCCAATGCGGTTATCTGCAGAGGCAATTTCGTATACGTCAGCGACACGTTCTTTGACGTGCCCGGAAAGAAAGGCATCAGCGGCATCTGGCGTTTCTCGATGGACGAACTGAAAACAGGCGCCCCGATCAAGGTCGACTCCAAAGCGTTTGATCCCCACACCATCGGCAAGACCGATCCGCACATCATCGCAACCTTCCAGACGTTCGCCAACCATCGCGGCGACACCGCCGGAGCCGACGGGCTGACGTTTGACAAGGATGGAAACCTGTACTGCGGCAACTTCGGCGACGGCGTGATCTCGAAGATCACCTTCGACGCCGAAGGCAATGTAGCAACCAACACCATCCTGATCGCCGACCCGAAGATGCCCTCGGCTGACGGTATGTTCTATGACGCCAAGCGCGACATGATCTACATCGCCGACTCCGAGCGCAACGCAGTTCGCGCGTTCTCGACAGACGGCAAGATACTCGAGACGATCTGGGAAAACGGCGCCAACACCGATGGTTCCGACGGACTGCTCGACCAGCCCTGCGAAGTGCTCGTACGCGGCGACACGCTGTTTGCGGTATGCTTCGACATTCCGTTCCCCGGGCTGCTGAACCAGAACAAGGACCCGGTCCACACCATCTCGATCATCGAACTGCCCAAGAAGAAGTAAATACGCTTGCACCTAGCCCGAGATCGCCAGTTGATCTCGGGACAACCATCTAATCGCCCCGGCGTCTGGACACCGGCTGTCCAGGCGCCGGAGCATTATTAATCGGAAAGCCCAAATGGATCTCAATCTAAAAGACAAAGTCGCTATAGTCACCGGAGCCTCCAGCGGAGTAGGCAAAGCCATCGCCTTCGGCCTGGCTGCAGAAGGCGTAAAAGTCGCCGTCAACTTCCTGAAGAATACCGAAAAAGGCCTGGACTTCACGGATGACGCAAACGCCGTAGTCGCAGAAATTAACGAGAAGTTCGGCGTCGATGCGTTCGCCGTTGCGTGCGATCTGGCGATCGAAGAGGAAATACTTTCGATGTTCGACCAGGTCGAGGCCAATCTCGGCAAAGTCGATATCCTCGTAAACAACGCAGCGTACCTGCCCAAGGGCCCGCTGGTCGACTACACCGAGGCCGAGTGGAACTACACCTTCCAGGTAAA
>CAYMSH010000306.1:0-7882 GCA_964392945.1 uncultured Planctomycetaceae bacterium
TGAAGACCGCCGGGCTGGGCGCAGCGGCGATGGGTCTGGCCGCAGCGGCCGGGGCAAAGGACAAGAAGATACAGGGATTCGACGAGACCAACGCGGGAAAGCTGCGGAACAAGGCCTGGGGAGCGGTCTCAGATCGCAAAATCCGCGTCGGCATCGTGGGCTACGGCGTCTGCCGATTCGGCGCGGCATTCGGATTCCAGAACCATCCCAACGTAACCGTGGCGGCCGTCAGCGATCTGTTTCCCAATCGCTGCGCGAATCTGGCCAGGGCGTGTCGATGCGACAAGACCTATCCCTCGCTCGAAGAGATGGTCAAAGACGATTCGATCGAGGCGATCTTCCTGGCCACAGACGCACCGAGCCACGCCAGGCACGCCATGCTCTGCATGGAGCGCGGCAAACACGTGGCATGCGCCGTACCGGCGGTCTTCGGCTCGCTGGAAGACGCCGAGAAGCTCTACCAGACCGTCAAGAAGACCGGGCGCAAGTACATGATGTTCGAAACGTCGGCATACCGCGCCGACAACTACGCGATGCGAACGGCTTACAACGCCGGCGCCTTCGGAAAGCTCATCTACAGCGAGGGGCAGTACTACCACTACTTCGCCAAGCCGCTGGCGTCGTACAAGAAATGGCGCACCGGCCCGCCGCCGCTGTGGTATCCTACACACTCCACGGCGTACTACGTAGCGGTGACCGGCGGGAGTTTCACCCACGTTTCGTGCCAGGGCTTCCGGGGCAAGATCCCCCAGTTCCAACCCGACGCCAATCGCTACAAGAACCCGTTCGACAGCGAGATCGCACTGCTGAGAACCTCCGAGGGCGGCGCGTCGCGGATGAGCGTATGCAAAGGCATGCGCGGCTCGCACGGAGAGACCGGCAGAGTGCACGGCGAACTGGGCCACATGGTCGGCACGACCTTCGAGCCGTCCGGAGCCCGGAAGAAACTGCCCGACTTGAGCAAACCCAAACTCCCGCCCGGCATGCCCGCAGGCGGACACGGCGGATCGCACGGCTACCTGACAGAAGAATTCGTAACCGCCCTGCTGCTGAAGCGCGAGCCCCTGATCGACATCGCCTGGTCACTGAACATGACAGTACCGGGAGTAGTAGCCCACCAATCGGCGTTGAAAGACGGCGAACTCCTGAAAGTCCCCCAATACGCCCCGCTGGCGCGAAAGGTCAAGGCCTGATCGACGCACAACCCCAGCGGTCCCTATTTCGATATTCCCCTGGTCGCCACGCCGAGTGTTTTGGCGGATCGGGCAAGTCTCTTGTCAGCGGTGACGAATGGCAAGTCGTGGGAACTCGCTACGGCAAGCTGCAAGGCGTCAATTGCGCCACACCCCGACTTGCGTCGGCCGAGCCTCTGTGGGAGAATCTCCGACGGCGATGAGCTTTAACGCCCGCCAAAAGGAAGGCAAACGCATGATCAGGATATTGGGCTTAGTAATGTGCCTCGCGGGCAGTTGCCCCGGAGCCGCGGTTCACCAGCGTTCGGAGATTACGCCTATACTAATCAACAAGTCCGCCACCCCTATCCTCAGGATAAGGACCGAAAAGATTCAACGCTTGAAGTCCGTCCATCTCGATCTGTCCGGCACGACGGCGATCGACTCGATCGAAGAAATCGCCCTCCTGCCGGGCAAGCCCTACGACTATCCCAAGGACGCGCGCCCCCTGGCCCGGATCAAACCCGCCGGCAAGAAAGCTGTTCTAACCTGCGATGTCGAGATCAAATCCGCAGGCGCCGACTTCACCGTTTTCGTCAAAATGAAAACGGATGCGGATCTCCTGAACATGGTGCAGGCAAAACTCGACGGCGTCACAGATGCAAACCGAACGCTTATACGAACGCCGAAAACAACTCGCCCGGTCATCCAGCGGCTGGGGATTTCCGTGATGGATGGAGACGAAGTCAAAGGGGCCCGAATTCCCGGAATAGCGGTAACGCCCAAAGGCGTGCTGCTGGCGATTTACGACGCCCGCTACGAATCGAGCCGCGACCTCCAGGGGCATATGGACATCGGCCTGTCACGCAGCGTCGACGGCGGGCGGAGCTGGGAGCCGATGAAGCGGATCATCGATATGGGCGAATGGGGCGGCCTGCCGGAAAAATACAACGGGGTTTCGGATGCATGCATCCTGGTCGACCGGAAGACGGGAAAGGTTTTCGTAGCCGGTCTGTGGATGCACGGCGTCAAGGACAGCAGCGGTAAGTGGATCGGAGCCAAGGGCTGGAACCACCAATGGCGCCGCGGCGGGTCGATGAGCGGCCTGGAGCCCAGGGAGACCAGCCAGTTCATGATGGTTGAAAGTTCGGATGACGGTGCGACCTGGTCGAAACCCCGCAATCTGACGAAGATGGTCAAGCGCCCCGAGTGGCGGCTTTTCGCACCGGCTCCGGGGCGGGGGATAACAATGAAGAACGAGACACTGGTCATGCCGACCGAGGGCAAGGACAAGAACGGCGCCAGTTTCAGCAACTTTATCTATTCGACCGACCGCGGGAAGACCTGGAAGGCCAGCAACTCCGGCACGCCCGAGGGAGTGAGTTCAAACGAAAATCAAATTGTCGAACTCCGCAACGGCGCCCTGATGATGAATATGCGCAGCAGCTACGCTTCGCGGAACAAGATCGGGAATTCCGGGCGGGCTGTGTCCGTAACGTCTGATATGGGAAAGACCTGGAAGGAGCACGCCACCTCGGGCAAGGCTCTTGTCGAACCGGGCTGCTGCGCCGGTTTGATCGCACACGGACCGGGCAACCTGCTGATTTTTTCCAATCCGCCCAACCTGAGGAACCGGGGCGGACGGACTAGGATGACACTAAAATTCAGCCTCGACGACGGCGAGACCTGGCCCCAGCGATATCACCTCCTGCTCGACAGCAGAAAAAGCGCCTACTCATGCCTGACCTCGATTAACAAAGAGACCATCGGCATCCTGTACGAAGGAAGCCGGGCGAGAATATGCTTCCAAAAAATCCGCCTGACCGACCTGCCTTTCAAGCTGAAGTAGATATGGGCCGGCCATGAGCAACAAAAACTACTACGACATACTTGGGGTTTCCCGTGCGGCGTCCGCCAAGGATATAAAGCGCGCCTATCGAAGGCTGGCCAAGCAGTTTCATCTGCAGCCCACTGCCGTGTTTTGGTAAAACAAGCTGTCCAAGCCTGAGTAATCTCGTTTATTATGCAGTGCAGTTGCATTTTACCCGATAATTATCTCGTATTCGCCCCCGTTGCGTGTATAATGCATTCGTATTGCATAACAACCGGAGCTTTGCCATGTATATCAATCGAACAATCACCAGCAGCGTACAGAGGGCCAGTGAGCAGTTCCCGGTTCTGTTGATCACCGGGCCAAGACAGGTGGGCAAGACAACGTGTCTTCGCCATTCCGCCGAACCGGACCGGACATACGTAACCCTTGACGATCCACAAGCTCGAATGTTGGCCAAGGAAGATCCGGGCCTGTTCCTGCAGAGGTTCGCGGCGCCTGTGTTGATCGACGAGATACAATACGCCCCCGAGTTGCTTGGGCTGATCAAGATCGCCGTCGATTCTCACGCCGGCAAAGGCGATTACTGGTTGACCGGTTCGCAGCAGTTTCACCTGATGGCTAATGTGTCAGAGTCTCTTGCAGGTCG
The DNA here is from genome assembly GCA_964392945.1 of uncultured Planctomycetaceae bacterium. Taxonomy (GTDB): domain Bacteria; phylum Planctomycetota; class Phycisphaerae; order SM23-33; family SM23-33; genus BS750m-G57. Next base: position 3,653 of record CAYMSH010000306.1, read on the forward strand.
CGTGGGCATCCTGCAGTTGCTCGGGTTTTCGACAAATGAGTTGGCGGGCAATATCGGAGATCGAGCCGGATTCTCACCCGACACGTTCAGCCCCGCCGACGACAAGGCAATGGGGCTGATGGAGCTTTACGAACGAATCTGGCGAGGATCCTTCCCCGCGATCGCTATCGACGACAAGATGGACCGCGACTTGTTTTACGGTTCTTACGTACAGACGTATCTTCAGCGTGACGTCAAGTCGCTGCTGAACATCGGCGATGAAATGGCGTTCATGAAATTCCTGCGCGCCGCGGCCGGGCGGACGGGGCAACTACTGAATATGGCCAACATGGCCCGTGATGCGGACATCTCTCCGAATACCGCCAAGAAATGGTTGAGCGTCCTGGCGACCTCGGGGCTCGTCTACCTGCTTGAACCATACCACAGCAATCTCACCAAGCGATTGGTCAAGGCGCCAAAACTCTACTTCCTTGACACAGGGCTTGCCGCATACCTGACCCAATGGTCCAGCCCGCAAACCGTCGAAGCCGGCGCGATGAGCGGAGCGTTCTTTGAAACGTGGGTCGTCGCCGAGGTCCTCAAGAGCTACCTGCACGCCGGCAAACCAGCGCCGATCTACTACTATCGCGACGCGGACAAAAAGGAGATCGATCTGCTGATCGTTGCCGACGGCGTAATTCGCCCGGTGGAGATCAAGAAGACATCCGCTCCGACAGAAAAGGATGTGCGTCATTTTGCAGTATTGAAGAAACTCAAAACGCCCATCGGCTCGGGCGCGGTGATCTGCATGACCAACTCGCCGATGCCGATAAACCGAACAGTCCAAGCCCTGCCCGCCAGTCAAATATAGCCTGGCCGAGAAACACGCCTTACATATCGCCTGCGGCGGCGCTAATGCTTTGCCGGCTTCTTGAAATATCCTGACTCGCAGCATGACGCCGCTTTGGCGCCTGGCATGTCCATTCTTGGACGGTCCTTCAGAAGTTTGTCCACGTGCTCGAACGTCTTGAGCACCGCCTTGTAGTCCGGGTCATCCGTTGTCTTAAACACGTCCTGTCCGCAGACTCCGAGCCCGTCGGCTTTCTTGGCCAACGGAGCCAGCAGAAAATAATTCAGGTGCGGGTTCTCTATCCGTAGGCCGACTTCGCCCCACTTGCTCCGCGAACTCGGCGGTTGCCAGGGCTTCCGCAGCTTGACGTTCTTTGCAGTGTGGCAGGCTGCACACCGCCTGGCGTAGACAGCGTCCATCACGCTCTTGAGTTTCGGCGGCGTGATCTGGCGACATGCGGGCAGTTCGGGATGGGCCGAATCGGCGGTCGGGTAATACGGCACGTTCAGGTCTATCCACGCCAGTATCCGCCGCTTGGCGGCCTGGTCCAGTGCGATTCGCGGCTTGCCCTTCTCGTCCGGGTGCCCGCTTAGTATCTGGTCAGCCAGTTTGCTGACCGGCGAGCCCCACTTCTTCGGCGTCACTTCGAGTATGTTCCACTCGTGGCCGTTGTAACTCGGTATCCAGCTTATGTACGGGCTGCCGGTCCGCCCCTGGTTCTTGCGGGCCAGCATCTCATACGACATATTGAACAGCTCGGTCCTATCGCCTGACAGGTCCAAGTCCTTGGGGCGTTTCCTGGCGTTGTGGCACTTGATGCAGTTCTTGTCGAGCACGGGCTGGACTATCGAAGCGTAATTGAACGCAACGGCGCCCCATTCGGGCGCCGCGAGGTCCTGCGGGGCTCGGAGCAGCGCTATCGGGCGTTTGTCGCGATTGGGCGGCGTGGCGTAATTGCGGTTTGCGTGGCAGCCGACACAGCTCTGTTTCTCGCCGGGCATAAGGTGCGTGAACGATCGCATTCGCTGGACGGCGCGGCCTTCGGCGTCGAGGGCCAGGAAGTAGATCGGCTCTTCGGCCGGCACCTTGAAACTGGCCGATCCGTCGGTCTCGACTTTGGCGTATCCCATGAGCTGCTTCGGCACGTAAGTGGCCCCGCAGGAGACCAGCACTCTCTGGAAATCAAAGTGCGGCCGGTAGATGCCCGGGCTGGAGATCAGGCTTCGGCGTATCTCCTTGACGACCGCGATCTGCTTGACCTCGCCGCGTTTTACGTGCGGTTCAAGCCCGTTGTAGACATCCTGCATGTAGACGTACGCCCACTTGCCGGCGGGTTTTGCCGGCAGGTTGCTCGGCGGCGTCGGCGGGCGGCGCCTCTTTCGCAACGGCCGCGGATTGTAGAATCCCAGCCCGTCGGGTTTCAGCGCGATCGTCTGTTCGGTGCGATCGTAGTCGCGCAGCAGGAGCGTTCCGTCATACGAGACCATGAAGTACTTCTCGTCGATCGGGAAAGGCGTCTGGTACGGGCCGCGCGGCCCGTTTGAACTGCGGGTCACGCCGCGCAGCCGGATCTCCGGCGTGAGATTCTTGATCGCCTCCTGTGCATTGGACCCGTGATCGGGATTGATAACGCCTATCGCCCCGCGGCACGAGCCGTTGTGACCGGTAAGCGTGCAGAGAATGTTCTTCGAACCGGGAATGGCCTGCGGCTCGATGAACGACGCCGGATCGAGCACGCGATTTCCGAAGTAGCCCTGCAGCATTGTCCCGTCGGGGTTGATCGTCCAGAGGCCCTGGATCGGGATCGCAGGCCGGTCAACGTATTCCCATCGCCCGTACACTATCCTCCCGTCATTCATAACCGCCGGCGTGAAATCGTTCAGGTAGTTCGATGATATCTTCTTCTGGTCCGAACCGTCGGCGTTCATCGTAAACAGTATGCCCACCGGCGTGAAGAAGCAGTACGCCGCCTGGGTCACCCGCGTGGAGAGGAACACGATCCGATCGTCCGGCATCCACGATGCGTCGTAATTGTAGTGCTCCCCCTCGGTCAGTTTCTTCAGGCCCGAGCCGTCAACGCCGATCGTGTAAAGCTGGTAGAACTTCGATTCGGGCTTTCGCCAACTGAACAGGATCGTCTTGCCGTCGTACGACAGATCGGCGCCGAGGATCTGCCCGTCGGCGGTGTCGAGAAGTTTGGTTTTCTTGCCGTTCGTGACGTCGTAGATGAACAGCCCCCCGCCGTTCTTCTGACCTTCGCAGTGGTAGGTGTAAACGTGGCTGCAGCGAATGTGGTGCCGCTGAACGACCATCATTTTGGTGAACCCGAGCTTGCCGGATTTCAGCTTCGCCGCCAGTTCCGCCGACTCTTCTATCTCCGGCACGGTCGCCGCGCCCGGTCCCGTATGCCGCGGCTTGGAGAACTTGCCCAGCAGCTTATCGGAAGGAGTTGTCGAGTAGACCCGGATCTCCGACGCCCCGGGGTTCGGCCCGCCGTGGGAGCTCTTGAAGAGAATCGTCAGACTTGCGGCCTTCTGCGGCTTGGCGAGCTTGATTCTCTGCGGCCCGTGGCCGGATACTAATTTACCCTTTGCGACAGACGCCTTGGCGCCATCGAGATAGACTTCATAGTCCTTCCAGTTCTCATTCCAGACCCACCCGGTCCGGCCGTAATAAACAATTTCGGCGATAGTAACCGGCTTGTCCCACTCCAGCTTGAACGTGACTCCCTTGGGATGGTTATTTCCCTTGGCGACCCACGCCTTGTTAAGATCGTTCTTGCCGCCGGCGGCCGGGATCTTGCCGTCGCAGGCGAACTTGGCCAGATAAGCGCCGTTGTACGAGGAACTGGCGACAGCTTTGGCCTTGAGAGCGAGATTCTGGGGCGCAGTCTTCGGCGCGGCGACTGACTTAACCGGAAGAGCCAGCCACGCGATCGCGCCGGCCAGAACGAGTATTGCCGCAAACGCAGTGTATCGTTTGGGGCCGAGAATCTTTGATAGCGTCTGAATTGCATTCTTCATTTCAAATCCCTTTCTTTCCAGCCGATCGCTCGTCCCTATAGAATACACACTCGACGCCAGTTTACGAACACCTTATTCCGCCCCGCCGTTTGCGAACGCCAGTGCAAGCGCATTTTCGTTTCGATCGCAATCCGACAGCAACGGCTTCTACCACAGAGCCCACAGAGAACGGCAACAGCGCAACGAATGCTACGGCCACGGCGGTACGGCAAGTCTACGGCGAGGACACAGAGATAGACAACGGCCAACGGAATCGAGTCGTTGCCTACCTCTGTGTCCTCGCCTCTTGTCCCAAGCCTTCGGTCGTGGCCGTAGCAATTCTTGCGCCGTGGCCGTTGTCTGTGGGCTCTGTGGTTAAAGCCGTTGCTGTCGGATTGG